>JBBDSM010000168.1:0-17385 GCA_040904945.1 Gemmatimonadota bacterium | reverse complement strand
TCCAGTTCCACCACCTGCTCCGGGAGTTCACGGCGCTCGAGAACGTGATGATGCCGGCTTTGGTGGGCGGCGGCGCATACGCGGACGCTCGTGACCGGGCGCGCGGCCTGCTCCACGAGGTCGGGCTCGACCAGCGTGAAACGCATCGGCCGCGTCAGCTTTCGGGCGGCGAACAGCAGCGGGTCGCCGTCGCCCGGGCTCTGGTGAACGAGCCGCTGGTTTTGCTGGCCGATGAGCCGTCGGGCAATCTGGACAAGCGCACGAGCGAGCGTCTGCACGACCTTCTTTTCGCCTTGCGCGAGCGGCGGAACCTTTCGCTCGTCGTGGTGACCCATAACGCCGATCTCGCCGGGAGAGCGGACCGTGTGCTCCAGCTCGACGGCGGGCGGCTCCATCCGCACGCTGGGGTGTAGCCGATGGGAACGGGATTGCGACTGCCGGAAACGTCCGGTGGTCACGCGCGCTCGAAGCGCTGGAGGCTCGATGTCGGACATGGTGTGTGACAACTGCGGCTCGACGGATGCCGTCGTTCACCTCACCCAGATCGTGAACAACGAGATGTCGACGCATCATCTCTGCGAGCGATGCGCCGCGGAGAAGGGGCTCGAGAGTACCCCGGAGCCGGCCAGCGTACCGCTCACCGACTTTCTCGCGCAGATGGGCCACGATCAGGTCGAAGAGGTCGAGTCGGGCGGGGACACCTGCTCCTACTGCGGCCTCACGTTCAAGCAGTTCCGGGACACGGGCCGGCTCGGGTGCCCGCACTGCTACGAGACGTTCTCGCCTTCCCTCCGCCGCCTGCTGCGCCGAGTGCACGGTGGGACGCAGCACGTCGGCAAGGTGTACCTCCCGCCCGACCCGTCCGCCTCCGAGATGGAGAAGCGGCTGGAAGGGCTTCGCCGGCGGTTGAACCGGGCCATCGACTCGGAAGACTTCGAGCGCGCGGCGGAGCTGCGCGACCAGATCCGCTCGCTGGAGCCCGCCTAGTGTCCCGCGTCAGAAGTTCGTCGGCATTCGAGCGCCGCTGCATCCACTGCGGCAGCGTTGCTCCTCCTCGACGTAGCGGTGCTATGCCTCGTCGTCGCGCCTCGCCGCAGTGGCGCCGCCGCACTCTCGGTGCTCAACGAACTTCTGACGCGGGACACTAGATGGACGAGTTCGCCTCCATTCCGGACTACGGCCTTAGCTGGCTCGAAGCGAGCGGCGATCACGCCGACATCGTGCTGTCCACGAGAGTACGCCTTGCGCGTAACCTACAGGGTCACGCCTTCGGTCCGCGCGCTCGAGTAAACGACCGCGAGGCGGTGCTCGAGCAGTTCCGTGCCTCGGCTGGACGATGCGAGTCGCTGCGCGGGGGCACCCTCATGGAGATGCCCGAAGCCAACGTCCGGACCCGGCGCATCCTGCTCGAGCGGCGGCTCGTCTCGAAGGATCTGTTGGGCGAGGAGGGCGGCGACCCGGCGAGCGGCGCCGCGGTGCACCTTTCTGGCGCCGATCCGCTCAGCGTGATGGTGAACGAAGAAGACCACCTGCGCGTGCAGAGCCTCGTATCGGGGCTCCGTATCGAGGAGGCGTGGCGCATCGTCGATCGCCTGGACGAAGAGCTCGGACGGGAGCTTCCGTTCGCGTACCACACCGAGTTCGGCTTTCTCACCAGCTGTCCGACGAACGTGGGGACGGGACTCAGGGCGTCGGTGTTCATGCACCTGCCGGGACTCGTGCTCACCAAGGAGATCGGCAAGGTACTCCAGGGGCTCGGCCAGGTCGGACTTACCTTCCGCGGACTGTACGGCGAAGGCTCGGAAGTGGTCGGGAACTTCTTCCAGGTCTCGAACCAGACCACGCTCGGGAAGACCGAGGAGGACCTCGTCGACCATCTCGACAAGGTGGTCCGCCAGGTCATCCAGTACGAGATGCACGCCCGCCAGGTGCTCATGCGTGATGCGCTGGGGGTGACCGAAGACAAGATCTGGCGCGCCTACGGGCTCCTGCGATATGCCCGGTCGCTCCCGTTCGAAGAGCTCATGAACCTACTCTCGGGCGTACGACTCGGGGTGAGTCTGAAACTACTCCCAGGCCTCCGTGTATATACGCTCAACAAGATGATGATCTTTACACAGCCGGCGCACCTCGAGCAGGCCGCCGGCCGTGATCTTCCCCAAACGGAGAGCGACGCGCATCGAGCGGCTTACGTGCGGCGCGTTCTCGCTACCGAAGGATACGTTTCGGCGGACGACACCCCGTCCGACGAAGACGCGTCCCCTGACCGGTCCTGACGGATGAACTACAACTTCACCGACCGAGTGCGAAAAGTGCTGGCGATGGCGCGCGAGGAGGCCATACGCCTGCAGCACGACTATGTCGGTACGGAGCACATTCTCCTTGGACTCATCCGTGAGGGCGAAGGCGTCGCCGCAGCGGTACTCACGAACCTGAGCGTGGATCTCGACCAGATCCACGAGCGGGTCGAGGAGTCCGTGCGCAAAGGCAAGGCCACCATCGCCCTGGGTGAGCTACCCTATACGAGCCGCGCCAAGAAGGTGTTGGAGTTCGCGATGGCAGAGGCCCGTGACTTCAACCACTCCTATGTCGGCACCGAGCATCTCCTGCTCGGGCTGCTGCGCGAAGAGAAGGGCATCGCGGCCCAGGTGCTGAACTCTCTCGGGGTGACCCTCGAGGAGGCTCGCGCCGAGACGCTCAAGGTCCTCGGCTCCGACGTCAGCCCGTCCGAGCCGGCCGGGATCGGTGGTGGCTCGCAGTCGCAGGGGTCGGGGAAGAGCGGCGACAAGAAGTCCAAGACGCCCGCCCTCGATCATTTCTGCCGCGACCTCACGGAGTTGGCCCGTGAGGACAAGCTCGATCCGACCATCGGGCGTGCGTCCGAGATCGAGCGCGTGGTCGAGATCCTCTGCCGCCGGAAGAAGAACAATCCCGTGCTCATCGGTGAGCCGGGCGTCGGTAAGACCGCCATCGTGGAGGGGCTCGCCCAGATCATCGCCGTGGGCGACATCACCGACGCGCTCAAGGACCACAGGGTCCTGGCGCTCGACATGGCCGCGGTCATCGCAGGCACCAAGTACCGGGGTCAGTTCGAGGAGCGCCTCAAGGCGGTCATGAACGAGATCCAGCAGAGCAAGACCGTCATCCTGTTCATCGACGAGCTGCACACGCTGGTGGGTGCGGGAGCGGCCGAGGGCGCCATCGACGCGTCCAACATGCTCAAGCCGGCGTTGGCCCGGGGAGAGCTTCAGTGCATCGGCGCGTCGACGCTCAACGAGTATCGGAAGTACATCGAAAAGGACGGCGCCCTCGAGCGGCGCTTCCAGCCCGTGGTCGTGGATCCGCCGGCCGTAGACGAGACCGTCGAGATCCTGAAGGGGCTCCGCGCGCACTACGAGGACCACCACCGGGTCATCATCCCGGACGAGGCCCTCGAGCAGGCCGCGAAGCTCTCCGATCGCTACATCACCGACCGGTTCCTGCCGGACAAGGCCATCGACGTGATCGACGAGGCCGGCTCCCGGGCGCGCATCGCGAGCCAGGTTCCGCCGCCGGAGGTCGAGGAGCTCAAGGACGAGCTGTCCGAGATCGCGAAGCGGAAGGAAGCCGCCATCGGTGACCAGGACTTCGAGCGCGCGGCCGAATTGCGCGACGAGGAGCGGGAGCTGGGGCAGTCCATCCGTGAGCGGCAGACCGCGTGGGAAGAGGAGCGGAAGAAATTCCGCCCCGAGATCTCCAACGAGGAAATCGGCTTCATCGTGAGCCGGTGGACGGGCATTCCGGTGACCCGTATCCGCCAGACGGAGTCCGAGCGGCTGGTCAACATGGAAGAGGAGCTCCACAAGAGGATCGTGGGGCAGCACGACGCGATCGAGGCGATCAGCCGGGCGATCCGGCGCAGCCGTGCGGGTCTCAAGGACCCGCGTCGGCCCATCGGCTCGTTCATCTTCTCCGGCCCGACAGGTGTGGGTAAGACCGAGCTGGCGCGTGCGCTGGCCGAGTTCCTGTTCGCCGACCGCGAGGCCCTCATCCGCGTCGACATGAGCGAGTACATGGAGAAGTTCTCCGTGTCCCGGCTCATCGGTGCACCTCCCGGCTACGTCGGGTACGAGGATTCCGGCACGCTCACGAAGGCCGTGCGGCGTCGCCCCTATTCTGTGGTGCTCCTCGACGAGATCGAAAAGGCGCACCCGGACGTGTTCAACATCCTTCTGCAGGTGCTCGACGAGGGGCACCTCACGGACAACTACGGCCGCGTGATCGACTTCAAGAACACCGTCCTGATCATGACCTCCAATCTCGGTGCCCGTGACATCACGAAGGGCGGCGGGGTCGGCTTCCAGGCGGGGGACGCGCAGTCGAGCTACGACCTGATGAAGGACCGGGTCCGTCAGGAGATCGAGCGCGCGTTCAACCCCGAGTTCCTGAACCGTGTCGACGACACGATCGTTTTCCATCCGCTGTCGAAGGAAGAGATCGGCCAGATCGTCCACATCCTCATGGAGGACGTTCGGAAGCGGCTCGAGGACGAGGGCATCACCCTCCGACTCACCGAGGGGGCCATCGGCTTCCTCGTCGACGAAGGCTACAATGAGAAGTTCGGAGCGCGACCGCTCAAGCGCGCGATCCAGCGCTATCTCGAAGACCCGCTGTCGGAGAAGATTCTCCAGGCGGAGTTCAGCGAGGGCGACGAGATCGAAGTGAGCGTCGACCCGGACGGCAAGCGACTCATCCTGCAGGCGAAATCGGCGACCAAGACGTGAGACTAAAGAACAACCGCGCGGTCAGGCGGTCGAGGAAGGTCGCCGCGCTGTCGGCGGCCTTCCTCGTCGTGTGTGCGCTCGCTACCCGACCGGCGGAAGCCCAACAGCAGCCCCAGCCCGAGGAGACCGTCGTCGACTCGGTTGTGGTCGAGGGCAACCTACGGGTCCAGCCCGGCGCCATCGTCGCCATGTTCGGCGTCCAGGCGGGGCAGTCCATCACTTACCGCGACATCCAGCGAGGCATCAAGGCGTTGGTGGGGACGGGCCAGTTCCGAGACGTCGTGGTTCGCGCGCGCGGGGACGACCCGTCCGCGCCGGTGACCCTGGTGATCCAGGTGGACGAGCAGGAGTTGATCCGGTCCGTCCTCATGGACGGCCTCAAGTCGATCTCGGCGAGCCAGGTCCGTGATACGACCGGACTGCGCCCGGGGGCGCCGCTCAGCCAGCAGAACATTCTGGACGCCAAGCGCTTCATCCGGACGGAGCTCGCGGAGCGCGGCATCCCGTTCGCGCAAATCCAGGAGCGCGTAGAGCCGGCTCCCGGCTCGCCGGGCGAAGTGAACGTCGTTCTGGAGGTCACTGAAGGAAACCGGGTCACGGTCGCCGACGTGCAGTTCGTCGGGAACGAGAACGTGCCCGCCGCCGACCTCCGCGGAGCGATGGCCACCAGGCCCGAGGGCTTCTTGTGGTTCAAGCCCGGCCGCTTCGACGAGTTCCAGTTCGAGACGGACCTCGAGGAGCGGCTGCCGCAGCTCTACCGATCCCGGGGATTCCTCGACTTCGCGGTCGTGGACGACACCCTCATCGTCGACCCCGAGACGGGGAAGGCGCGGGTCGAGGTCGAGGTCGACGAGGGCCCCCAGTACCGGTTGGGCGAGTTCACGGTCGACGGCAACTCGCGCTTCCCGACGGAGGACGTCCTCGCGTATTTCAGTACCGAAGAAGGCGGGCTCCTCAGGAGTCTGGGTATCGGCGGAAGCCGCACGTCGAACGTCGAGGGGGAGGTCTTCGATGCGGAGGCCTTCAACGCCGCCATGGAGCGGGTCATGGAGGCGTACAGGAACGAAGGGTACCTGTACGTCCAGGTGAATCCCGTGCTCCAGCGGAATCCGGCGGAGGGAGACGAACCGCCCACGGTCGACGCCAGCTGGCAAATCGTCGAAGGTGAGCCGGCCATTGTGAACCGCGTGGCCATCGCGGGGAACGAGTACACCTACGAGTGGGTGATCCGGAATCAGCTCTTCATCCTGCCTGGTGACGTCTACAGCCAGGACCGGCTGATCCGCAGCTACCAGAACATCTCGTCGCTCGGATTCTTCGAGGCGCCGCTGCCGTTCCCCGACATCCAGCCGCTCGACAACGGCGACGTGGACATCACGTTCCAGGTCGTGGAGAAGCAGACCGGGTCGGTGAACTTCGGAACGTCCGTCGGAGGCGGCGTCGGCCTCTCCGGCTTCATCGGATACGAGCAGCCGAACCTGTTCGGGCAGGCCAAGTCCGGCACGCTGCGGTGGGACTTCGGCCGGTACCTGAACAGCTTCGAGATGACCTATTCGGATCCGGCCATCTTCCAGAGCATGATCTCGGGCTCGCTGTCGCTCTTCAACTCACGCGACAGGTTCTTCTCGTTCTCGAGCGGCCGCAGGAAGCGGATCGGCGCGAACACCCGTTTCGGCATGCCCTGGCCCGACTCGAGGCTTTCCCGCGTGTTCGTGGGTTATGGGCTGTCCAGGACCTCGTACGAGCTCTTCAACGACGTGGACGATCAGTCGCTGTTCGGGCGTCCGCCGGGGCTGCAGAGCCAGCTGACGCTCGGCGTGACGCGTCAGACGCTCGACCACCCGCTCTTCCCGACGACGGGGTCCCGGCAGAACGTGAACGTCGAGCTCAACGGTGGCATTCTCGGGGGTGACGGCGACTTCACGCGGGTCCTGGCCGACGGGACCTGGTGGGTCCCTGCGGGCCGCCTCGGTGGCGACCCGGGGAACCCGACCAGCGGCATCAACCTGGCGCTCGGGCTCACGCTCCGGGGCGGTACGGTCTTCGGGAACGCCGAGGCTTTCCCCTTCGACCGCTTCTGGATGGGTGGCGTGCAGTTCGGGCAGAACCTTCGCGGCTACGACGAAACGTCCATCACGCCGGTCGGCTTCTTCGCGGACAACGCCCGCGGGATCTCCGACATCGACCGGCTCGGGAACGCGTTCTTCAGCCTCACCGCAGAGTACGCCATCCGACTGAGCGGACAGCTCGGCCTGGGGGCGTTCTTTGACGCGGGTAACGTCTGGCGGAATCCGGGGGATATCGATCCCACGCGCCTCTATCGGGGCGCCGGGTTCGGCTTGCAGCTCGTGACCCCCTTCGGACCCATCGGTCTCGACTACGCCTACGGATTCGATAAGACGACGCCCGGCTGGCAGTTCCACTTCCGCATGGGACCGGGTTTCTAGAAGTTCTACTGCTGTTCTCCGGGCGTTCCGGAACGCGCCGTGGAACACGGGAACATGCCGACGACTCCGGATTACGAACCACGCACATGGGCCGCCCCGGCTCTCCGAGCAGCCGCACGTCGCGGCCAGGGGTGGCGGCAGACTACAGAGGGAGTAACCAACATGCGACGTATCCCGTTCGCACTCATCGCGCTCGCGTTCCTGCTCGTATCGAGCGCTGGCCAGGCCGAGGCGCAGGCGCTCCGGATCGCATATCTCAACTCGCAGGAAGTCATGAGCGCGGCGCCCGGCGCAGCCCAAGCTCAGGCCCAGTTCGACAGTGAGATGCAGGCCTTCCAGCAGGAGATCCAGGAACTCGAAGCGGAGCTGCAGCGCATGGAGGAGCAGTATCAGCAGCAGCAGCTGACGCTCTCCCCCGAGGCGCGACAGAACCGTGAGGCTCAGATCCAGGCCAAGATGAACGAGTACCAGCAGCGCGGCACGGCGCTCCAGGAGCGTGCCGCTCGGCGTCGCGCCGAGCTGGTCCAGCCCGTCATGGACGAGATCACCGAGATCATCGAGGCGCTGCGCGAAGAGCGCGGCTACTCCCTCATCCTCGACGTGGCGGCCGGATCGATCGTGTCCGCGGATCCCGCGCTCGACGTGACCGAAGAAGTCATCCAGCGTCTCGGAACCGCAGTCCCCGGGGGTCGTTGACCGGCACCCTCGACCCGGGACCAGGGAGTACTTCGGTGAAGGGCCCATCGCGCATCAGTCCGCGTGAGGGCCTTTCGCGTATGTGGACCGGTTGGGAGCCCACACCATGAGCGACGCGCGCGAGCAGGACTCGGACACCGTGACCGTGGGCTTTCTCGCCGACCTGGTCGGCGGGCGCGTCGAGGGAGACGCGTCGGTCGAAGTCCGTGTGCTGAGGCCGCTCGAGGAGGCGGGTCCCGCAGAGCTGGGGCTGCTCTCGAACAAGCGCTACCTACGCTACGCTGAAGCGACGTCCGCGGCGGCAGTCCTCGTGGACGAGGACCTCGCCGATGGAGTGCCCACGCGCATCACGAAGATCGTGGTTCCGGACGCGCACGCCGCGGTGCCGACGGTGCTCGAGCAACTGCACCCGCCGGCCGAGGTCCCACCACCCGGCATCCATCCGACGGCGATTCTCGGCCGAAGCGTGCGCCTGGGGAAAGGGGTGTCTTTGGGTCCGTACGTGGTCCTCGGCGACGACGTGGAGATCGGCGACGGGACGCGGCTCGACGCCCACGTCGTGCTCGGATCGGGGGTGCGCGTCGGAGCCGGGTGTCACATCTGTCCGCAGGTGGTCGTCTATCCCGGGAGCGAGCTCGGCGACCGGGTGCTGGTGCACGCCGGCGCCCGCATCGGCGCCGACGGCTTTGGCTACACCTTCCAGGACGGCGCGCAACGCAAGGTGCCACAGGTGGGCCGATGCGTGATCGGCGATGACGTGGAGATCGGAGCGAACACCACCATCGATCGCGGCTCCATCGGAGACACGGTCATCGGCAACGGGGTCAAGGTGGACAACCTGGTCCAGATCGCGCACAACGTGAAGGTGGGGGAGCATAGCCTCATGGCGGCGCTCGTGGGGGTCGCCGGGTCCACCCGCCTCGGTCGCGGCGTTTGGCTCGGCGGACAGTCGGGCGTGGTCGGACACCTCGAGTTGGGCGACGGCGCCAGGGTCGCTGTGGCGACCAAGGTGTTCCGGGACGTCCCGGCCGGGGAGACCGTGTCGGGACATCCGGCTCGTCCGCATCGCGAGGAGCTTCGGAAGCAGGCCCATGTAGCTCGCCTCCCGAAGCTCCTCGAACGAATCGAGGCATTGGAGGACGAGGTAGCGCGGCTGCGGGCCAGCCTCGATCCGGACGCATGACGACCCAAGGCCCGGCCCGACCGGTGCGGATTCACTACTCCTCCGTCATGATCCTGTTAACTTCCCGGGCGGAGTTGTACTGTGCCGAATCCTTTCGCACAGGCCCAACGAACCCGATTGGATCCGCATGAGCGCAGCTTCTCAGAGAACGATTGCTCGACCCGTGACGCTGCGTGGCTGTGGCGTCCATTCCGGGGCGTCCGCAAGCCTCACGTTTCGGCCGTCCGACCCCGACACGGGGATCCGCTTTCGGCGCGTAGACCTGGAGGGCCAGCCGACGGTGCCGGCCGATCTCGACCACGTGGTCGACACGGACCTGGGCACGACGCTGGCCGCCGGCGAGGCGAAGGTGCACACGGTCGAGCATGTCATGGCGAGCGTGTCCGCGCTGGGTCTGACGAACGTCCTCATCGACCTGGACGGCCCCGAGGCGCCGATTCGTGATGGGTCCTTCAAGGACTACGTCGCAGCTCTCGACGAAGCGGGCCCGACGGACCAGGACGCGTCCGTGCGTGTGCTCAAAGTCAGCGAGCCGGTGACCGCCAGAGGGGAGGACGGCCAGTCGTACGTCGCGGTCCCGGCGGAGCGGCTCCGGATCTCGGCCACCATCGACTTCGAGCATGACGCCATCGGCCGTCAGTACGGCTGCTTCGACATCTCCGAGGACAACTTCAGGGGACAGTTGGCGGTTGCCCGGACCTTCGGCTTCCTGGCCGATGCCGAAGCGCTCAGGGCTCGGGGTCTCGCGCGCGGGTCGTCGCTCGAGAACTCGGTCGTCCTCGACGACGAGGGCGTCATGAACGAGGGAGGACTCCGATTCCCTGACGAGTTCCTGCGGCACAAGGTCGGCGACATGGTCGGAGACCTCGCGCTCCTCGGTGGCGGGCTCGCGGCGCAGGTCGTCGCAGAACGCCCGAGCCATGCCGGAAACGTCGCTCTTGCAAAGGCTATCCGCGCCCAGGCGCGGACGCACGGACGGCAGCCGGTCGTGGACGTGGCAAAGATCATGCAGTACCTCCCGCACCGGTACCCCATGCTCCTGGTGGACCGCATCACGGAGTACGAGGGAGGCAAGCGCATCGTCGGCATCAAGAACGTCACGATCAACGAGCCGTTCTTTCAGGGGCACTACCCGGGTCACCCGATCATGCCTGGCGTCCTCATCATCGAGGCGATGGCTCAGGTCGGGGGATTGCTCCTCATGGAGGAGGTCGAGGACCCGGAGCAGAAGGTCGTGTACTTCATGACCATGGACAAAGTGAAGTGGCGTCGTCCGGTGACTCCCGGCGACACGCTCGTCTTCGAGTTGGAGATACTCCAGTACCGCAGACACACCTGTAAAATGAAAGGGCTCGGATTCGTCGACGGCCAGGTCGTCGCAGAGGCCGAGTTCATGGCAAGGATCGTGGACAAATGAGCAACACCACTGTCGGCACCCGTGGCGAGACGCGCATCCATCCCACGGCGCTCGTGGACTCCGAGGTGGAGCTGGGTGAGGGCGTCGTCGTGGGCCCGTGGGCCATCCTCGGTCCCCGCGTGCGCATCGGAGACGGCACCGAGATCGGTCCCCGCGTCACCATCGAGCGTGACACCACGCTCGGCGAGGACTGCCAGATCGCGAACGGCGCCGTCCTGGGCACCGACCCGCAGGACCTCAAGTTCCAGGGGGAGCGCACGGTCCTCGAGATCGGAGATCGCACCGTCATTCGCGAGTTCGGGACGCTGAACCGCGGCACGTCGGCCTCCGGCCGGACCGTGGTGGGGAGCGACTGCCTGCTCATGGCCTATGCTCACGTCGCGCACGACTGCGAGCTGGGCAGCCACGTGGTCATCGCCAACTCGGTGAACATGGCCGGACACGTGATGATCGAGGACTGGGTCATCGTCGGTGGGCTCACACCGATCCACCAGTTCGTGCGCATCGGCGCCCACGCCTTCGTGGGCGGCGGGTCCAGGATCTCGCAGGACGTCCCGCCGTACTGCCGGGCCGCGGGCAACCCGCCGAAGCTCTTCGGCCTGAACTCGGTCGGCCTCGAGCGTCGGGGCTTCACCGACGAGGTTCGCAAGGCGCTGAAGCAGACGTACCGCACGCTCTTCCAATCGAGCCTCGGGCTCACGCGAGCCCTGGCGAAAGCCGAGGAGGAGGTCGACGGGATTCCCGAGGTGCGGCATCTGCTGTCGTTCATCCGGGCGAGCGAGCGGGGCGTCACGCTCTGACGGCCGGTCACGGGAAGGGCGCCCCCGTGGATACCGCTCCTCGCATCGGCGTGGCGGGAGTCGGATCGCTGGGCTATCACCATGCGCGTTTACTGTCGAACATGTCCGGCGTCCAACCGTCGGGGATCTTCGACATCAGGACGGAACGCGCGGCAGAGGTGGCCGACGAATTCGGCGTCCCCGCGCATGCCTCCCTCGAAGCGCTGATCGAAGCGTCCGATGCGATCGTCGTCGCGGTCCCGACCTCCGCGCACGAGTCGGTGGCCCGAGCCGCCCTCGATCGCGGTGTCCACGCCTTCGTCGAGAAGCCGCTCGCGGCGACGCTCGAGGAAGCCGACCGGATTCTCGAGGCGGCCCGGAGCGCGGGGCTCGTCCTCCAGGTGGGCCACGTCGAGCGGTTCAACCCGGTAGTCGTCGCTGCGGCGCAGCACATCGACGAGCCGATCTTCATCGAGTCACACCGCATGGCTCCGTTCTCGCCGCGCAGCACCGACGTAGCGGTCGTTCTCGACCTGATGATCCACGACGTGGACCTGGTCATGCGCCTCGTGGGTAAGCCCATCGTAGAGATCGCCGCCGTAGGCGTTCCGGTGCTTTCGGGTAACGTGGACATCGCCAACGCCCGCCTGACGTTCGAGGGCGGGGCCGTAGCGAACCTCACGGCGAGCCGCGTTTCGGTGGAGCGAATGCGGAAGCTCCGGATCTTCCAGAGATCCGGATACGTGAGCTTGGACCTCGCGAACGGGTCCGGGGAGTTCCTGCGTCTCCGCGATTCGCTACCGGGGCTCTCCCCGGCGGGGGCGGCCACGGGCATCCGGGCCGAGAACCTGGGTGAGATCGTGGAGCGGGTCCCGCTGGTCGGGGACGACCGCGAACCGCTCGGTCTGGAGCTCGAAAGCTTCCGTGACGCCGTCGGCGGACGTAGAGCGCCCGCGGTGTCCGGCCAGGAAGGCCGGGACGCCCTGGCGGTGACCCTGACCATTCAGGAGAGGATCGAGGCTCATGTCGTTGTTACGCGCACGCCGTAAACGGAAGAAGGAGTGGATCGAGGCCCGCAAGGGGATGCCGCCCGGGCGACTCCTGGTGCTCCTGTTCGTCACGGGGCTCGTGATCTGGTTCCTGAGCACGCGCTTCTGAGCGAGCGCGGCCGGGAAGGGCCGCGGATCGCGCTCCTGGCCGGTGAGCCCTCCGGAGACCATCATGGCGCGGCCCTGGCACGGGCGCTGAAGGAGCGCCTCGCCGGGGTCCGCCTCAGTGGTCTCGGGGGGCCGCTCATGGAGGCCGAGGGTGTCGACCTCCTCGCCGGTCTGGACGATCTGGCCGTGATGGGTTTCGCCGAGGTCATCCGACGCCTGGGGTTCTTCCGCCGGCTCGAGCGCCGGGTCCGGGATCACCTCGAGCGTGAGGCGATCGACCTGGTCGTGCCTATCGACTACCCGGGCTTCAACATGCGGGTGGCCCGCCACGCCCACGACCGTGGGATTCCCGTGCTCTACTACATTGCGCCCCAGGTGTGGGCGTGGCGTGCGGGCCGGGCGCGCAAGCTCGCGGAGACGACGCGCCACGTCGCGGTGATCCTCCCATTCGAGGAGGAGATGCTGAGGGCTGCCGGCGCCCGCGCGACCTTCGTGGGGCACCCGCTCATCGAGCGGCCGGACGACGTCGCGGACGCCGATGCCTTCAGACGTCGCTGGGATCTGGGCGACCGTCCTCTGCTGGCTCTCCTCCCGGGCTCCCGAGCGCAGGAAGTCGAGCGCCATCTGGACGCATTCCTGGGCGCCGCCCGCCTGATCGGCGCACGGGGACACGACGTGCAGCCCGTCGTCGCGCGCGGGTCGAGCGTGCCTGCGAGCCTGTACGGTGCGAGCGACGTCCCCATCGTGGTGGACGACTCCCGTGCCCTGTTGCGCCACAGCCGAGCCGCCGTGGTGAAGTCCGGCACGTCGACGCTGGAGGCCGCCCTGGAAGGGACCCCGTTCGTCATGGCGTACCGCACCAGCCGCGTCACCTGGGAGATCGCCAAGCGGGTGATCCAGGTCGATCACGTCGCCCTGGCCAACCTCGTGGCGGGCGAGCGGGTCGTGCCGGAGCTCCTGCAGGACGAGGTCAATCCCGAGGCGCTGGCCGAAGCGCTCGTGCCCTTGCTGGATGAAGACAGACGGGCGCGCGCCCGTCAGCTGGAGGGGCTCGCCGGCGTGCGCGAGGCCCTCGGCTCGCCGGGAGCGGCCGGCCGTGTCGCCGACCTGGCCGTCGGCTTGCTGGAAGAGCGTCGATGAGCGAGTTGAAGTACGAGGCCGTCGGCGTGCTGGGGAGCGGCCTGGTAGGGGGTCTCTTCCTGACGACGCGCTCTCGTCGCGTCGGGCACGAGCAACTCGAGCGGTTCCGGGCGGAGGGGCAGGCCGTCGTGTTCGCCTGCTGGCACGGGCAGCTTCTGCCGCTCATCCACACGCATCGCCGCGAGGGGATCGTCGTGCTCGTGAGCGAGCACGGGGACGGCGAGTACGTGACGCGCCTCCTGCAGCGTAACGGCTTCGACACCGTGCGCGGATCGAGCACCCGCGGCGGCACGAAGGGGCTGAAGGGACTGGTGCGTGCGGGCAGGGAGGGGCGGGATCTCGCCATCACGCCCGACGGCCCGAGAGGGCCCCACGGAGTCTTCAAGCCGGGCGCGCTCGCCGTCGCACAGATGACCGGAGCACCGGTCATTCCGCTGGCGGCCGGCGCCTCGGCGGGCTGGCACGTCGACAGCTGGGACGGCTTCCTGGTGCCCAAGCCGCTGTCCCGGATCACCGTCGAATACCTTTCGCCACGATTCGTCCCCCGCGACGCGGACCGGACGACGCTCGAGCGGATGGCCGGCGAGATCGGCGCGGACCTCAACGCGTGCACCGCGCGGCTCAATCCGAACGGGTGGCCGCGGCGGGAGAAGTCCCGGTGAAGCTGGACTCCGTGGTCCGCGCCTCGTGGGACGGGGGAGGGGGGCTCGGGTCCGCGCTGCTGTCGCTGGTCACCACGCCGCTCTCCTGGATCTGGGGTGGGGTGACCGCCGTCCGCAATCGTCGGCACGACCGGCGCCCACCGGAGCCGGTTCCCGGGCTGGGCGTCATCTCCGTGGGAAATCTCGCCGTGGGGGGCACCGGGAAGACGCCCATGGCGCGCTGGGTCGTCGACGTGCTGCGGGACGGCGCCGTCCCCTGCGCGGTGGTGCTGAGCGGATACGGTGAGGACGAGGTCCTCCTGCACCGACGGTGGCACCCCGACGTGCCGGTCTTCGCCGGCCCGGACAGAAGTGCGCTGCTGCGGGAGGCACGCGACGGGGGTGCGGTCGTGGCGGTCCTGGACGACGGATTCCAGCACCGGGGCGCCCCTCGCGACCTGGACATGGTTCTCGTCGCCGCGGAGCACCGCTTCCCGGGCCGCGTCATGCCCCGTGGACGCTACCGCGAGCCGCCGGCCTCTCTCGCCAGGGCGGACCTCGTCGTCATCACCCGCCGGACCGCGGACGACGCCCGGGTTCGCGCTCATCAGGAGGAGGTGGCCCGTCAGGCGCCCTCCTGCGTGACCGCGTGCGCGACGCTCACCCCGGATCGATGGCTGGACGTGCACGGACGTGCAGCGTCGCCGCCCGAGGGGCCGCTCCTGGCGCTGGCGTCGGTGGCCCGTCCCGAGGGGTTCGTGGAGGCGGTGCGGGTCGCGCTCCCGGGAACCGACGTGGTTCTCCGTGCGTTCCCGGACCATCATGCCTACTCCGAGCAGGATGTCCGCCGCGCGATCCGCGAGGCCCCGGACCGAACTGTCGTCGCGACCGAGAAGGACGCCGTGAAGCTCGAGCCCCTGTCTGCCACTCCGCCGGATACGCGCATTCTCTCGTCCCGGATTTCGTGGGACCTCGGTGAGGCGGAAGTCCGCGCCGCCATCGAGGCCGTGGCTCGTGGCGTCACGAGCTCATCCCCATGAAGATCCTGGTGATCGCGGTCGGACGGAGTCGTGGGGCGCTCACGGAAGCGATCTCGGACTACGAAGAGCGGGCCGCGCGCTATTGGAAGCTCGAGGTTGCCGAGGTGGCCGAGGGCGTGAAGGGCGGGCACCCCGAGCCGGATCGCGTGAAAGAGGCCGAAGGGGAGCGGATTCTGGCGCGCGTCCCGGACGGTCTCGATCTCGTCGCGCTCACGCGCGAAGGGAAGGGGATGCGGTCGGCCACGCTGAGCCGCTACCTACAGCAGCGGGCGGTGCGCGCCCACCCCGGGGTCGCCTTCGTGATCGGTGGCGCCTTCGGTCTCGCGCCTGCGGTCCTGGAACGGGCCGATCGTCGTCTCTCCCTCTCGCCCATGACTTTCCCGCACGACATGGCGAGACTCTTCCTTGCGGAACAACTCTACCGGGCGGGGACCATCGTCCGGGGAGAGCCCTACCACAAAGGCTGACGTCATGGACCAGCGCCGGCGCTCCGACGCGCCCGTACCGGATCTCGAGATCCATGTGACCCGACCCCAGGGATCGCCCCTCGTGCGCAAGTACCTGGAGGGAGATGCCGAGGTCGAGGCGCTCTACGGCGGCGGCTTCCGGACCCTCGCCCGGTTCGAGGAGAAGGCGGCCGAAGTCGACGGCCGTTTCGACCGGGAGGCCCGCGCGAGGGCGGCCCGCGCGATGCTCGCGCCAGAGGGAGCAGATCCTGAGCGCCTCTCGCGCTGGGTCGAAGACGGGGGCCTGCTGGTGACGACCGGACAACAGCCGGGTCTCTTCGGCGGTCCGCTGTACGGCATCCACAAGGCGCTGACGGCGGTGCGGCTGGCCGAGGAGCTCGAGCGACGCCTGGAGCGCCCCGTCCTCCCGCTCTTCTGGATCGCGTCGGACGATCACGACTGGGCCGAGGCGAATCACGCGGACATCGTGGGCGTGGACAACGAACTCCACCGGTTCGAGCTGCCGCACCCCGAGCCCGACCGGTCGCCTCCGCTGCACAGAATTCCGCTGGACCACGCGGTGGTCGACGCGGTCGACGACTTCGTAGGGTCTCTGCCGGAGACGGACTTCACGCCCGACCTCGTGACGCTCCTGCGCGAGAGCTTCACGGAAGGATCGACGCTGCCCCAGGGATACCAGGCAGTGATGCGCGCCCTCCTCGGACGTTTCGGCCTGTATCTCACGGACGCGGCCGATCCGGCGGTGAAGGAAGCCTCGGCAGCGCTGATGCTGGAAGAGCTCGGTCGTGCAGAGGAGCTCGAAGGCGTCCTGCGCGAGACGGCCGATACGCTGGAAGGGCTCGGGCATGCCCTCCAGGTCCCCATCATGCAAGGCGGGGTCAACCTCTTCCTCGAGGGTTCGGCGGGACGGGAGCGTCTGTACCGGGAGGACGGCGGCTTCCGGCTCCGGACCTCGGGCGAGTCGGTCGACGATGCGGCGATTCGGGCTCGCTTCGAGGACGATCCCAAGGTGCTGAGCCCCAACGTGCTGCTGCGCCCGGTCGTCGAGAGCGCGGTCTTCCCGACGTTGGCCTACGTCGGCGGACCCGGCGAGATGGCCTATTTCGGGCAGCTCGGCGCGTACTTCTCCGCGCACGGCATCGGCATGCCGGTCGTGTTCCCTCGCTGGGCCGCCACCACGGTGGAGTCGAAGGTGCGGAAGGTGCTGGACAAGTTCGACCTGGAGATTGCGCGTCTCGAGCAGCCGTTCCACGAGCTGGCCTCGGAGATCGCGCAGGAGGAGACACCCAAGGAAGTGCGGGCGGCGCTCGGTAAGCTGCGGGGCACCATCGCGCAGGGCGTCTCCGAGCTGCAGTCCGTGACCGCGAGCGTCGATCCCACGTTGAAGGGCCCCGTCCAGCACGTGCGGAGCCAGGCCTTCGCCGCGCTCGACGACCTCGAGCGGAAGATCGGGCAGGCGGTCAAGCGTGAGTCCGAGATCGCGTTGTCGCAGCTCGAGAAGGCGCGCATCCACCTCTATCCGGACGGCAAGCCCGCCGAGCGCGTACACAACGTGTTCTACTTCCTCGCCCGCTACGGCGAAGGTTTCCTGGACGCGCTGTACGAGCGCTTCCACGTGGAGGTTTAGCAGGTCGCTGAAGAAGGGGAGTACCCCG
>JBBDSM010000167.1:0-2888 GCA_040904945.1 Gemmatimonadota bacterium | reverse complement strand
GAGAAGTCCTTCTCGCGCTTCTCGACGAACGCATCCCGCCCTTCGCGAGCTTCTTCCGTTCCGTATGCGAGCCGGGTGGCTTCGCCGGCGAACAACTGCTGCCCCACGAGGCCGTCGTCGACCATGTTGAACCCGTACTTGAGCATGCGCATGGCTGTGGGGCTCTTCTCGTTGATGGTCTTCGCCCAGCTCAGGGCGGTCACCTCGAGATCCGCGTGCGGGATCGAGGCATTCGCCATCCCCATGGCCACGGCTTCGTCGGCGGAGTAGTCGAAGCCGAGAAAGAAGATCTCACGGGCCCGCTTCTGCCCGACCATGCGGGCGAGGTACGCCGATCCGTATCCGCTGTCGAAGCTGGCCACGTCGGCATCCGTCTGCTTGAACCTCGCGTGCTCCTTGCTAGCGAGCGTGAGGTCGCAGACGACGTGGAGGCTGTGCCCGCCGCCCGCCGCCCAGCCGGGCACGACCGCGATGACGACCTTCGGCATGAAGCGGATGAGGCGCTGGACCTCGAGGATGTGAAGACGTCCCAGCCGAGCGGCGTCGACCTCACCGTCGCCGCCTTCGTACTGATAGCCGTCCGAGCCACGGATGCGCTGGTCGCCACCGGACGAGAACGCCCAACCACCGTCCTTCGGGGACGGTCCGTTCCCGGTCAGGAGCACGCACCCGACCTTCGACGAGGTTCGCGCATGCTCCAGGGCCCGGAACAATTCGTCCACCGTGCGCGGCCGAAACGCGTTCCGACAGTCGGGGCGGTCGAACGCCACCCGGACCGTCTTCCCGTCGAGGGTGCGGTGATACGTGATGTCGCTGAGGGTCTCGAAGCCGGGAACGTCTTCCCAGGCGGACGCGTCGAAGATTTCGGATACCATGGAGCGGATGTCGGGGTGTGGGATGATGTGTCGGCGCTTTGTCGCCGTGCACGCTAGAGGGATGGGGTGGGTGTCACAAGCTCAGCTGATCAGCCGCTTCGACACGTCCCTGAGGATGAAGAGCCCGTCGCCAGTCCCCGTGACGGCGATGATGCCGCTCTCGAAGAACGGGTAGTTGCTCCACGAGGCCCCTCCCCGGTATGGAGAGGTGTCGAAGTACCCGATCTCCACCGGACGCTCGGGCTCCGAGATGTCGATGACCCGGAAGCCGGCGTCGTAGTTCGACTGGTACATGACGTCGCCGACGATGTAGAGGTTGTGGTCCGTGGCGCTCGTCTCCGCGATGTACTCGTGCGCGAGAATCGGGTCGTCCAGATCCTGCACGTCCCACACGAGCGTCCGCGTTCCCTCGACCAGCCCGCTGGGCTCGTCGCCCTCGTCGTTCATGTAGAAGTAGCGGTGGTCCTCGGTGAGCCATCCCTGATGCGCGTAGGCGACGTTCGGGTAGCTCGCGCTCGCCAGGGTGAGGGGCGCGCTCTTGTCCGTGAGGTCCGCGATGCTCAACGCGGTCTCGTTCGACCCGAGGCAGATCTCCTTGCCCACGTGCTCGGCATCGGGTCCTCGGTACACGACGCACTGCGCGTCGTGCGCGTATCCGGTCAGGCTCCGGCCCGTGGCCGCATCCGCGTAGCAGCCGTCGAACGTGGGGCGCGCCGGATCGGCCAGGTTGAGCATGTGGAATCCACCCCCGCACGTCTGGCCACCGGCGCTGTTCCCCACCGTGTAGGCGAACCCGGTCTCCTCGTTGATCACGATGTTGTGGGCGCTGTGGATCCCGTCGTAATGGAAGGTCTCCTCGAACGTGATCGGCTCCCCCTGGAAGCGGCGCAGCTCTCGAAGATCGAGAACCTGGACGCCGTGCGCCCCGGCTCCGTCGGCCACGACGTAGACGTGATCCCGGTAGACCTTCATGTCCCGCCAGATCGCGCTGCGGGAGCCCGGGGTCTTCGGGAGATCGCCCACGTAGACCGGGTGCGACGGATCGCTGAGGTCGATGAACGACGTCCCGTTCGTTCGGCCCACGATGGCGTACTCCGTGCCCGTCTCCGGGTCCGTCCATCCCCAGATGTCGTTCACCCGGGTGCCGCGAACGCCACCGATCTCGTGGATGGGCATGAAGGAGACGATGTTGACGCCTTCGCATTCGAACACGTCCGCACGCCCCTCCGTGCACTCGATCTCGTCACCAGTGATGGAAGGGAAGCCCCGGGCCTCGTTGATGACCGTGCTCTGCTCGGTCCATTCCTCGAAGATCACGGCCGCGCCCGCGCGCTCGTCCACACCGAGCGCCCCCACCGCCACGACGCCTTCGACGGCGGCAACGGACCCGCCGAATCCGGCGCCTTCGCCCGCCGTCTCGCTGCCGGTGATGGTCACCTGAGTCACGCCATCCGGCCCGCCCAGCCGGTACAACGCGCCGGCTCCCCCGTCCGCCCCCGGCGCGCCGACGAGAAGCCCGTCGGCGCTGGCCGCGATCGAGGCGCCGAACCGCGTATTCCGGGCGGCGACGATGGGCCGTAGCGGAGGGCCCGCCGTCCACCCGTCGTCACCGAGCTCGAACACGAAGACGGCACCGACACCATTGTCGAACCCCGACGCGCCGACATATGCGAGGCCGTCGTGCACGGCCAGGGCGCTTCCGTACCCGGAACGCTCCGGAAGGCCGTCGGCCGAGAGCTCACCGAGCGGCTCCAGGTCATCCATCCCGTACGCATGGACCGAACCGGTCGCGCCCCGCGGGGTGGCAACGCCGACGAGCAGGTGGACACCGTCGGTGGCCAGCGTGGCGCCGAAGGCTTCGTCCACTTGGGCGGGGGCAGTCACCCCGCGGGGGGCGTTCAAGGAGGAGCGATCGTACACGTAGACCACGCCGTTCCCCTCGGACGGGGCCGAGACGATCACCAAGCGGTCGGTCAGGGCGACCGCGGCTCCGAAGTCCGAGTCGGGCGGCCC
>JBBDSM010000166.1:8600-17668 GCA_040904945.1 Gemmatimonadota bacterium | reverse complement strand
CCGGAGGGCGCGCTCGAGGTCACGGAGGTAGCGGTCCTGTCGGTCGACGGCATGCCCGCGGTGCTCGGCACCCTCCGCTCGGTCGTGTCCGGCTGGGCGATCGAGCCGCTCGGGGGGGGAGAACTCGTACTGCTCTCGGCCGTGCCCGCGAGGCTCCATGCCGCCGAGGACGAAGTGCTGTGGGTCGCCGGACCGGCCACGGAAGGCGCGCTGGCCGTGCGGTCGTTCGCCGTCCTGGAGGGATGGCGCTGACCGACGGCGGATCACCCGCGGCACCGCAGCACCCGAGGTCACCGCGCCGGCGGGTCCTCGCGCTGGCGTGGCCCATCGTTCTGGCCAACTCGGCCGTTCCCCTCCTGGGGCTCGTCGACACGGCGGTCATCGGCAATACCGGAACCGTGCAGGGGCTGGGAGCCATCGCTCTCGGCGCCATCGTCTTCAACTTCGCCTACTGGAGCTTCGGCTTCCTGCGCATGGGGACGACCGGCTTCACCGCCCAGGCATCGGGTGCGGGCGACGAGGCCGAGGTACGTGCCACGCTGGCCCGTGCGCTCCTGCTGGGCGGCGGTCTCGCGGCCCTTCTCCTCCTCTTTCAGCAGCCGCTCATCGCGGTGTCCCTGCGGCTGCTCGGCCCCAGCGACGATGTGGCGGCGCTCACCCGCGCGTACTTCGACATCCGCATCTGGGGCGCGCCCGCGAGCCTCGCCATGTTCGCGCTACTCGGGACCTTCGTCGGGCTGGGGCGGACCGGCCTCCTGCTCAAGACGCAGATCACGCTCAACGGTCTCAACATCCTCCTCGATGTCGTGTTCGCGGGCGTGCTTGGCTGGGGCGTCCAGGGGATCGCCCTCGGCACGGCCATCGCCGAGTGGACGACGCTCGGGCTGGCCCTTCTGCTCGCCTACCGGCTCCTGCGCGACCGACACGAAGACGCCGAGCCGTTCTGGCCCTGGGCTCGCGTGCTCGATCGGGAGAAGGCGAAGAAGACCCTCGGGGCGAACACCGACATCATGGTCCGCACCCTGTCGCTTCTCGGAGGGTTCGCCTGGTTCACGAGCCAGGGCGCGCGCTTCGGCGACACCGTGCTGGCCGCTAACCACGTCCTGCTGCAACTCGTATCGGCCAGCGCCTATCTGCTCGACGGATACGCGCATGCCACGGAGGTCATGGTCGGCCGTGCGATCGGCGCCCGCACCCGGGAAGCCTTCGATCGGGCGGTGCGCGCGGCGACGGAGTTGGCCGGAGGTACGGCCGTCGTCCTCACCGCCCTCGTCTGGTGGGCCGGTCCCTGGGTGATCGCGCTGCTCACGACACATGAGCCGGTGCGCGCCGTCGCATCGACCTATCTGCCTTACACCGCGGTTTACGTGCTGCTCTCCTTCGGCGCGTTCCAGCTCGACGGCGTCTTCATCGGCGCGACCCGCACGCGGGACATGCGCAACGCCGGGCTGGCCTCCCTGGCGGTCTTCCTCGGTGCTTCCTGGCTGCTCGTGCCCGGTTGGGCCAATACCGGCCTCTGGATCGCGTTCGTGATCTACGTCGTGACGCGAGGACTCACCCTACTGGCGCGGATGCCGGCGCTACGGGCGTCCGTGGAGGAAGCTCGCGGCTGATGGCGGTCGTCGTCAGTATGCCTCGCGGAAGGCCGCGAGCTGCTCCTCCGACCCGATCGTCAGCAGCGTACATCCCGGCACGAGTGTGGTGGAGGCCTGCGGGTCGGTCACGAGTTGCTGGTCGACCTCGATGCCGATGACGGTGAGGCCGGTGCGGGCGCCAATGCGACTCTCGCGAAGGGTGAGCCCCTCGAGCGACTTCGGGCAGGAGAGGTCGTGGAACCCGATTCCCTGGCCCAGGAGGACGGTGGGCCGGTCGTGGAGAAGGCTGAACAGGGATTCGACCCCGAGGGTGCTGTAGCTCAGCGTCAGGTCGGCGCCGGCCCGCTGGATGGACGGGAGATTGCGGTTGTGGGTGATGCGGCTGACGATCTGCGCTTCGGGGCTGATGCGCCGCGTGTACGAGGCGAGGTAGATGTTCGTCTCGTCCCGGTTCGTGGTGAGCAGCACGGACGGCGCGTCTTCGATGCCGACCTCACTCATGACGTCGCGGTCCGCGGCGTCGCCGATCACGAGACGGTCCGGAAGGTTCCCGATCTTCTGAGCGAGCTCGGGGTTGCGCTCGACCATGTGCACCGGCACGCCCCGCTGCTTGAGCGCCCGAGCGGCGGCCCGGCCTACCTTGCCGCCACCCAGGATGATGACGGGGTTCCAGTTCGTGTCGTAGATGAACAGGTACTCGTTCAATCGATCGATCGCCGCCTGTGAGCCGGCTACCACCGGCAACTCCAGAGCCCGGAGCTCGAGGTCCGGTTTGGCGGGAAGGATGCGGCTCCTGTCCCACACGCCGAGCACGCTCACGCCGGCGATCTCCCGCAGACGGCTCTCCGCGATCGTCTTGCCCACGAGCGGCGTCCCGTGCACCGAGAATTCGGCGATCAGCAGATCCCTGTAGCGGCCGATCACGTGGGCCTGCGCGTGACCGCCGTTGACCCGGTTCGCGAGTTGCTCGCCGAGGATCCGCTTCAACGGAAGAACCTTGGTGCAGCCACCGAGCTCGAGGATGTCGACCGAGTGCTCCTGCTCTGCGAACGCCACCACCTGCACATCGGGCGCCACGTCGCGGATGGTGAGCGCCACGTTGGTGTTCATGAGGTCGTCGCGGTTGAGCACGACCATGCGAGCCTGCTGCACCCGTAGACGCTCGTAGGTTCGGATGGAGTCCACGGTCCCGCGGACCACGGAGACGCCATCGGAATGCAGCGACGTGGCCGTCGCTCCGTCCTCGACCAGGATGAAGTACGGAATGCCCTCGCCCTCGAGACGTGGCGCCATCTCCTGGGCGACGCTGTCCCAGTCGATGAAGATGACGTGGCCCTCGGTTCCGGCCGGCAGCTCGTCTGGCACCCGGCCTCGGATCTGGGCTTCGAGCCAGGGCGCGTAGAAGTAGCGGATGAAGGCGAACGGCAGGACGATGAGGAGGAGGATGATCCCCGAGAGCAGAACGACGACGCTGAAGACCCGGCCGATGTCCGACGTGAACGTGATGTCCCCGAAGCCGAGGGTGCTCATGACGGTCAGCGTCCAGTAGACGCCCGTGACCCACGAGTGGTCCACGCCCTCCACCTGGACCATGATCACGTGGAACAACACCGAGTAGACGGCGATCACGACGAAGAGGAATACGGCGTACTTCACGAGGGCGCCGACGTTCTTACGGAGGTCCTCGTCGCGGAGCGCGTAAGCGAGATGACCACTGAGGAACTTCACGGGGCGCGCTCCGGTGGCGTCGGGGGGGGGAGGGGCGGCGGACGAGCCGCATGAGTCATCGGACGGTAGATATGGCCCCGCCGGGGGGCAAGCGCTTACACTCGGGTCCGGAACCGCGCCCCGCCATCCAGGTGGGTCGCGGCCACACGACGACCATCCGATCTCCGGAGTTCTACATGAAGCGTACGTATCGCCCCTGGTCCCGACCGCCCCTTCTGCTGGCTCTGGCCGGCACGGCCCTCCTGGCCGCGGCGTGCGGAGGGGACCAGCCCGGTGCCTCCGAGACCGAGACCGAGGCTCAGCTCGTCGAGCGCGCGCGAGGCATCCACGAGCGGGTGATCACGCTCGACACGCACGCCGACATCAACGCGGCGAACTTCACCGCCGAGCGGAACTACACCATGGATCTCCCGACCCAGGTGACGCTCGAGAAGATGGAGTCGGGCGGGCTCGACGCCGCGTTCTTCATCGTCTACGTCGGGCAGGGGCCGCTGACGCCCGAGGGATACGCCGATGCGCACGCGGCCGCCATCGAGAAGTTCGAGGCGATCCACCGCCTGACGGAGGAGATCGCGCCCGATCGGATCGGCCTCGCGCTGACCTCCGACGACGTGCGGCGGATCGACGGAGAGGGACGGAAGGTCGCGCTCATCGGCATCGAGAACGCCTACCAGGTGGGGACGGACCTCGCCAACATCGCCGACTTCCACGCCCGGGGCGGGCGGTACATGTCGCTGTCGCACAACGGCCATAGCCAGTTCTCGGATTCCAACACGGGGGAGGGCTCCGGAGACTTCCTCCACGGAGGGCTGAGCGAGCTCGGGCTGCAGGCGGTCGACGAGATGAACCGGGTCGGCATCATGATCGACATCTCGCACCCCTCGAAGCCGGCCATCATGCAGATGCTGGAGCGCTCACGCGCCCCGGTCATCGCGTCGCACTCGTCCGCTCGCGCCCTCAACGACGTCAGCCGCAACCTCGACGACGAGCAGCTCCTCGCGGTGCGCGACAACGGTGGCGTGGTGCAGACGGTGGCGTTCCGAAGCTATCTGGACTCCGAGAAGCACGCGGCTTATCAGGCGGCCGTCGATGCGCTGCACGAAGATATCGCGGCGGAGATGGGCTTCGAGCTCTTGGGGCGCGGCGCCGTCTTCCAGCTTCCTGAGGCGGAGCGGGAGGCGTATATGGCGCGCATGGACGAGCTGGAGGCTCTGGCCGAGCCGCGCATGGCTGCGGAAGTCCACGCCGTGGCCCCGCCGGTCGACGTGGCCGACTTCGTCGACCACATCGACTACATGGTAAACCTCATGGGTATCGAGTACGTGGGGATCAGCTCCGACTTCGACGGAGGGGGCGGCGTCGAGGGATGGTCCGACGCGTCCGAGACGTTCAACGTCACGCTCGAGCTGGTCCGCCGCGGCTATGATGAGCGCGAGATCGGCATGCTCTGGAGTGGAAACCTGCTCCACGTCATGGACGAGGTTCAGCGCGTGGCCGCAGAGATCCAGGCGGGGGGTTGAGTCAGGAGCCCCACGACGTCTGGGCCCGTGAGTACGACCTGGTTCTGGAGCGTACGTTCGGCCCGGCGTACGCCGCGTTCACGGAGCTGACGCTCGAGATCATCCAGGGGCGGGTTCCGCCGCCCGCGCGCGTGATCGATTTCGGGGCAGGGACGGGTCGGCTGGCGCTCCCACTGGCCAACGCCGGATACCGGGTCACGGCGGTCGACCCGTCCCGGCCCATGCTGGCCCGCCTCGGGGAGAAGGAAGGCCTCGCGGACGAGGAGCGCTATCTCGCGAACAAGCGGGGTCCCGGGGATGGCGGGCGGGGCTGCACGGCGGTGCCCGCATGCCCCGTGCGGCGTGTCGTGTCGCGCCTCGAGGCGTATCGCGGACGGGAGGATCACGACCTCGCCCTGTGCGTATTCAGCGTGATCGGCTACCTGCTCGACGAGGAATCGCTCGAGG
Source organism: Gemmatimonadota bacterium (assembly GCA_040904945.1). Taxonomy (GTDB): domain Bacteria; phylum Gemmatimonadota; class Gemmatimonadetes; order Longimicrobiales; family Gaopeijiaceae; genus JAWLHJ01. Next base: position 12,378 of record JBBDSM010000166.1, on the reverse strand, counting down.
CTGCGGCCCGTGTGATGGCCGCGTCGGTGCGGGAAGGAGGCGCCCTTCTCGTCGACATCCCGGGGCCGGACGTCTTCGAAGGGTTCGAGGTCGAGACCGACGACGTGCTCCGCTACGTGGACTTGGATCGGATGGAGGCTCAGGGGCCGGGAGAGATATACGCGTACCGGGAGCGCACGGCCGTTCGATCGCGTGGACGCGAGCGGCACTTCGAGGATGCCTTTCGCGTTCGGCGCTGGCCGCGGGAGGTGGTGGAGGCGGCGCTCACGCGCGTGGGCTTCACGCTCGAGGAAGACCTCTCGGAGCGGTTCGCGGACTGGGGCGCTGGGTACCTGCTCCTTCGCCGCACGGCCTGAGCGCGGTCCCGGCTAGCTTGCGATCGATCGAGCGACCGGAAGCCAGATCCGGAACCGGCTCCCGCGATCCACGTCGGTCTCGACCTCGATCCGGCCTCCGATCTGGCGCACGATCCCGTAGACCGTCGCCAGCCCCAACCCCGTGCCCCGACCTTCGCCCTTCGTGGTGAAGAAGGGCTCGAAGATCCGTCCACGCGTGGCATCGTCCATCCCTTCACCGTCGTCCTCCACGGTGAGAAGGAGGGCGGGGCCGGTTCCGTTCCCATCCTCGAGCGTAGTGCTCGACACGGTCGTCGTGATCTGGATCGAGCCGCCGCCGGGAAGCGCGTCCCTGGCGTTCAAGACCAGGTTCATGACGACCTGCTCCAGTCGGCTCGGGTCGGCGTGCACGGGCGGCAGGTCGGGCTCGAGCGATGTCTCCAGTGAGATGTCCGCGCCAATCAGACGTCGCAGCATCGCGTCGAGATCGGAGACCAGCGCGTTGAGATCGACATCCTGGGTCTCGGTGGTATCGGACCGGCTGAAGGCCAGGAGTTGCCGGGTGAGGGCTGCGGCGCGGTCTCCCGCGTCCTTGATCTGCTCGAGGTCCGGACGCACGGGACTCAGGCTCGAGAGTCCCTCATCGATGAGCTCGGCGTTGGCGGTGATCACCGTCAGGAGGTTGTTGAAGTCATGGGCGATGCCGCCGGCAAGGCGCCCGATCGCTTCCATCTTCTGGGTCTGGTGCAACTCCCGATCCCGGCGGAGCTCCTCGGTCACGTCGTCGACGATCATCTCGAGCGCTTCCGAGCCGTCGTCGGTGCGGACCTGCTTCCCATCGATGCGCACCATGATCGTCTCGCCGTCGGCGCGCTGCCATTCCGCGATGAAGCCCTCGATGGACCCCTCGGCGAGGCATGTGGCGAGCATGATGTCGTGCTGGTCAGGGTCGCGGAACCGGGCGGCGATCGGCGCGTCGCGGACCTTGCCGACCTCCGAGTATCCGAGCATGGACGCCAGGGCGGGGTTCGCCTCGAGGATCCGTCCATCGGGCGTCGAGACGAAGATGCCGAAGACCGCGTCGTTGAAGATCGACGCGTACCGCTCGAGCGCTCGGCGTTCCGCCTCTTCGGCGGCGTGACGTTCGACGAGCGTGCGGTTGAACTGTTCGACGACCGCGCTGACCTCGGCGGGCGTCCCGGCGGGTAGGGGGACGAGCCGACCATGGCTCGCCTCGCGGGTACGCTCGACCAGCCGCGCGAGCGAGCCGGCGATCTGCCGATACGACAGCGTGGCGACCAGAATGCCGAGGAGCAGGAAGATGGCCGTGACCCCGACCCGGCGGAGGGCCTGCCGGAGCGCCGGACCGTTCACGCCGGCTTCCGGAACGCCGACGTAGATCTCCCAGTCGAGTCCGGGGACCGGAGCGATGCCCCACGCGCGTTGGACGTTCGCCGCGTCGGGACCGGACACCACCCACCCGCCCGACCCGACCTCGCGCCCTTCGTTTTGGGGTGGGGGGAGGAACTGACCGGCCCATGCCGCGGCGTCGGAGGAGCGCGTGATCACCTGGAGGTCCGCGGTCGCGATGGTGATCAGGTGACCTTCCTCCAGCACCACCCCGCGCGCCAGGCTCTGGAACTCGGAGAGCTGGATGAGGCCGACGAGGGCTGCCACCTCGCCACCCGGAACCAACTCGACCGGAACGGCGATGGGCAGAACCCAGGTACCCGCCGTGAGATCGTGGGTCGGATCACCCACCCTGAACGACGCGGCGGAGTCCGGGGGTGGCCATCCATCGTCCAGGAGACTGGACAGATCGGGCGCGGGAAACGCGGCGCACTGAAGCGACCCGTCGGGCGCGAGGAGCGCCGTGTTCACGAAGGCCGAAAGAACTTCGGTGAGGGTGCGAACGACGTTTTCGCAGCCACCGGGTTCCTCGAAGCGGTAGGGGCGCTCACGCGACACGCCCTCGAGGAGCTCGCCCGTGGTGACGAGGAACTGTTCCACACTCGAGCTCACCCGTTCCGCGACTGCGAGCGCCTGGCTCTGCGCTCGGGTCGTGGCCTCCCGATAGGCCTGGTAGCCCCACCATCCCTCCAGCACGATCGCGGGAACCGCGAGCGCGAGGACGAGCACGACCAGGTGGCCGCGAAGAGATTTGGGGCGGACAGGCATCCGAAAGGACGGGGTGCGGGTGGGGGCCTACGTTACCCCCAATCTACCCCCACCCGGACCGGCGAGCTACGCGCATGCCAGCGCCCCCGAACACGCGACGGCCCACCGCGATGCTACTGCACCTCGGTGGGCCGCCGTGGCACCGACCGTTGGAAGCCGGAGCTCAGCCGCCGCCGGGCAGGCCTGGCAGGGACGGTGGGCCGCCTCCGGGAGGTCCGTCCATCGGCGGACGGCCGGGCCGGATCCCGCCTGCGGGTCCCACCGGAATCGGGACCCCGGAAGGCGGACCGCCTAACGCGGCGCCCGCGCCATCGGGCGCGAACGGTCCTGCGGGCGGCTCGATGGGAAGTCCGCCCGCAGGTCCACCCGGTCGGGCGGCGTCGGGCACACCGGCCAGGAGCTCCGCGTCGCCCACGCGGGCCCTGAGGCCGTCGAGCACCCGGGTGAGCGCCTGGTCGGACGGGAGCCCTCGCTGGGACAGTCCGCCGAGCACGAGGAGGGGGATCTCCAGAGAGCGGCCAGCAGGACGCGAGCGCGCGAGCTCCGACACGGCGTCCGCGTCGATGCCCATGCGGAGCGCGAGTTCGGCCGCATCGATCTCGACCTCTGTGGGAGCGGTCCCGGCTTCCGCCAGCGCCGACCGGGCCTGCGTCAGCGTGCCCAGCTGCCGATCCAGCGCCGCGAGCACGTCGTCGGCGGCCCGGCCCTTGGCGACGCCCTGGAGCGCGAGATCCACGAGAGAAGCGGTGGGCAGATCCTGCCCGGCCGCCGTCGCGATCCGTTCCAGCACCATGGCTTCGACATCCGCAGGGAGACGCCCGGAGAGCCGGTCCGCGGGGTCGACCGCCTGGGCCGAGCCGAGGGCGGGCGAGAGTGCGAGCCCTACGAGCGCCGAGACGAGCGTCCGTCCGACGGACCGAGCGCGGGCGCCCCGCCGTGTCCCCGATGTATGGAAGAGCATGTTCATCGTATCGATTCCTCCGGGCCTTCGCGGCCCCTTCGTGGTATGATCACCATGAACACTCCGCGACGGCGGATCCGGTCACACGACCGCACGCCCCTCACGACGCGTCCCGCACGATCAGGATCCCCACTTCGCCACCGAAGCCGTCGTCCGCGACCGGGACGCCGTCGGGGACGATCCAACGCATCCCGTCGACCCGGAGGTTGAAACGGTAGATACCGGGTGACAGCCCCGCGGGAAGCGTCCAACGTCCCTCGGCGTCCTGCCGAAGCGGCTCGGGCGTCCAATCGTTCCAGTCACC
>JBBDSM010000166.1:0-8500 GCA_040904945.1 Gemmatimonadota bacterium | reverse complement strand
GCTTCGTTCGGGATCGTCGACGTTCCTGCGGCGGTCCGCCAGCCGGCGAAGGCCGTCACGTCCAAGCGGTCCGAAGAGAAAGACAGGGCGGAGGACGCTTCGTGGAAGCGTTGGTCGAAGATCTCCGGGGCCTGATAGCCTACGGTCAGACGGCCCGTGCCGAGCCGTGCCCAACCGCCGACGTTCGGCACCAGGGCGTTCGCGGTGCTGGCGTCGGAGGTGTTGCGCGACCGAGCGGCGCCGAGCCCGGCCCAGGCCCCGGCGCCGGGCGTGATCCAGTGGAGCCTTGCATCGCCACGTACCAGATAATTGTCGAAGCCGCTCGAATGCCTCGATGCGCGCGCCGCGCCGGCGAGCTCGACGTGGATCGGGCCACCGGCGGAAGGGGTGATCCATCCGCTCACGTCTCCACCCCCCTGGACGGTCCAGCCCGCATCCTGAAAGCCGGTCACGCCGCCGGTCAACCGGCCGAGCACGCTCGATCCCCGCCATTCCAGGAGGCCCCCTAGCGAGGGGGAGTTGAGGGCCGCCAGCGAGTCGTAGGTGATCCTCGATCCGCTCGCGTTGAGCTCCCAGCGCGGTGTCTGACCTCGCACGTCCGAGGCGCCCATGACGAACGCCGCCGTAAGCAGGAGCAGGTTCCAGCGGATAAACAATGTCCAACGATCTTGCACGTTAATCTCCGATCACTCCTGGGAGGGGACGCGGCGCGGGAGCACCTGGACTCCTCGGGGGGGACGGGATGTCGAGATCGCGTAGTGCCCGCTCCAGCGCCTCCGGGGGCGCGACGCCGGGATTCGCGAGACCGTCGAAGCGCCCGGGAATCAACGCCGCCCGCTCGAGCGGGATGCCACTGCTCAGGACATGACGCATGAGCGCCGCCGCGTCGGCGGCCAGGACGCCCCGGCGGACGAGCTCGGCCATCACGGTGAGCGGAATCTCGAGCCGCTGCCCAGAAGTCCGGGCGGTCCAGAGGTCTGCCATCGACTCCACCGGCACGTTCTGCTGCCGGGCGAATGCCGCGGCCACGAGCTCTTCGGCGGCGATCGATGCGTTGGGGATGTGCTGACGGAGCTCCGCCCGAGTGGTCCTGAAGTCGTCGGCGAGCCGTCCGACCACCTGCGCGACCAACTGAGGAGGTCGATTCTTCGTGGCGCCTTCGAGGACCTTGGCCCGGAGCGCCTCGACCGGGAGGGAGTCGCGCTCGGCGGCTGCGAGCACGGGCGCGACGAGCTCGAGCATGGGTCGGTCGACCCGGGATTCGAAGCTCCGGTCCTGCGCTGAAGCTCCGAAGGGAATGACGGAGGCCAGCGCGAGCCACGCGATCGCTGCGAAGGGCGCGACCGTCCGCGAGGTCATGGTCAGCTGTTCCCGGAGACGATGACGACGCTGTTCGTCTGCCCGAACCCGTCATCCACCTGGGATACCGCGTGGGGATCGGGCCGCCACTCGGTGCCGTCCACGATGAACGTGTACTGGTAGACGCCTGGCTCGAGGGGGACGTCCACAGTCCAGATGCCCGTGCCCCTCTGGTTCTCGAGCCCGACGCCTTCGGGGTCCCACGCGACGAAGTCACCGGTCATGCGGACCGAGCTCGCCCCGGGTGCCACGAAGACGAAGCGGGTGACGTGGTCGGCGGCGGGCATCTGCCCGTCCGCGGCCACGGCGGCTCCGTCGCCGGGCATCGTAGCCACGGGGGCCACGGCGCCGGGGTCGCCGCGAACGAGGAACAGCAGGGCGAGCCCGGCGAACGCCAGCCCTCCCGCCGTCACAGGCGTCATCCGGACGGTCCGGGGCCTGAGAAGCCAGTCCACGGCCCGCTTCCATGCGGGGTCGGGGATCTCCCTCACCCGATTCATGACGTTCGTCTTGAGTTCCCTCGGCGCGCGGAAGTCCTCCCGCAGCTGCCCGAGTGCCGCTCTCAGGCGCTCGTCTCGATTCATGTCGTTCATCCTTCTATCTCCAGGAAGAGAGGGGCGAGCACACGCTCCAGGGCGTCCCGTCCCCGCTTGAGCCGCATCTTGACCGCAGAACTCGACGCTCCGGTCAGTTCCTCGATCTCGGCGACCGAATATCCCTCGAGGTACATCAGGACCAGCGCCTCACGCTGGTCGGCCGGCACCCCGTCCAGCGCATCGCGGATCCGGTCCCGGGTCAGCGAGTCCTCCAGTCGTTCCTCGGGCCCCGGAAGCTCGGAACGGAGTCCCGGCCCGTGATCCTCCAGAGGCTCGGACTTTTTGCGCGCCGTCTTCGTCGCCGCGGTCCGGCATTGGTTGCTCACGATCCGAAAGAGCCACCCGCCGAAGCGCTCCGGATCCCCGCAGCGACGCAGGTGCCGGAACGCGCGGACGAAGCCGTCCTGCACGATGTCCATCGCGTCGTCCGACCCGAATCCCATGTGCCTCGCATAGGCGATCATGCGGTCCTGGTGCCGATCGACGAGCGTCCCGAACGCCTCCCGGTCACCCGAGAGGACCCGGGACACGACGACCGCGTCGGATGGTTGGCTCATCGGTTCAATGTGACCCACGACGGCCGGGCCCGCACCCCCCTTCGGGGCACGAACCCGGCCGGTCGCCGGCCTCGGAGGGGTCGGGTTACGACCCGCTCGCGACGAGGGCGAAGTCGACACCCGTCTCTTCCTCACCGTTTTCCAGCTCCACGGAGGTCTCGGTCGGCTGAGCGCTCAGGCCGTCACCCGCGTCGTCGATGGACACGGTGTAGGACCCCGGAACCAGGAAGTGGATCGTATAGGCACCGTTCTCGTCGGTCACGGCGGTGCCGGTCTGGCTCTGGTACGCCTCGAGCGAGCCTTCGTCGGTGGGCTCGGCCGTGACGACCAGGCCCTCGACCGAGGCACCTTCCACGCTCGTGCTCACCGTGCCGGTCACGCTGGCCGCGACGTCTTCGACCACAACCCGAATGGTGGGTGTGAAGAGCACGTCGTTGATTCCCGCGGGGCCATCGGGCTCGCCCTGGATGACGAAGCTCTGGTTCACGTCGAAGTCCAGCACCAGCACGGTCTCGCCGGCGGCGATGGTGACCGGGCCGCTCCCGCCCTCGCCGTCACTTCCGGCAAGGTTGAGCTTGATGCCGGTCTGCGCGCCGCTGGGCACGAACAGCTGCTTCGAGGTCGAGCCGTCGTTGAACTCGTACCCTTCGGCGAGCGCCACGCGGGCGTCTTCCACGATGAGGCGAATCTGGTGGTAGTCACCGGCGGGAATGTCCGCGTCGGCGAGGAGTGCCGTGGTCGTGCCCTGGAGGTCGAGGAGATCGACGAAGCCGTCGGTCCCGTCGTCCGTGAGCATCACCGGGGCTCCGTCGCCCGCAGGCAGGAACTCCACGGCGCCGATGTCGACCCACGCGGAGTCGATGTAATCCGAGGGCGCGTCCGTGAGGAGCACCCGGACCGAAGCGTCGCCTTCCACGCCCGTGCCGTCGCCGCAGGCAGCGATGCCGAGCGCGAAGAGGAGGGCGGTGCCAAGGAGCTTGGCGGGGTTGTTGCGGAACATGTGGTGTCTCTCCAAATCTGAGTGAACAGCTTCGATGTCGTATTGGGGGGTTTCGTCTTGAACACTCGGCAGGCGCTGATTCGGTCACATCGGACGGTCCCCAACGCGAAGCGCCCCGTCCGCGATCGATGTCGCGAACGGGGCGCCGGTCCCGCGGAGGAGGCTGGGTTTACGACCCGATCGCCACCACCTCGAAGTCGACGTCCGTGACGTCGTCGCCTTCCTCGAGCTCGACCGTAGCGCTCTGCGGATCGGTAGTGAGCCCCTCGTCGAGGCCTTCGACCGTCACCGTGTAGCTCCCTGGCGCGAGGAAGTAGATGGTGTACTCACCGTTGGCGTTCGTGAGCGCGGTGCCCTCGAGCGTCTGGTACTCCTCGGTCTCGCCTTCGTCGTCCGGCGCGGCGGCAACCGTGAGCCCCGCGACGGATACACCCTCGAGTGCCGTCGAGACGGTGCCCGAGACGCTGGCGGCGGCCGAGAGCACGGTCACGCGGAGGGTTGGCTTGAAGATCATGCCGTGCGCGCCGGCGGGGGTCTCGAAGTTCCCCTGCACGACGAAGCTCCGGCTTACGTCGAAGTCCACGACGAGCACCGTCTCGCCCTCGGCGATGGTGGCCGGACCTCCGTTGGCGGGCGCGAGGTTCAGCTTGATGCCCGTCTGTGCGCCGCTCGGCACGAAGAGGTCCTTCTCCGTCGAGCCGTCGTTGAAGGTGTACCCTTCCACGAGCTCGACCCGCGCCGCTTCGACGATGAGGCGGATCTGGCTGTAATCACCCGCCTCGATGTCCAGCTCGGCGAGCGTGTGCGTGATGGAGCCCTGCAGGTCCAGGAGGTCGATGAATCCATCGGTTCCGTCCTCGCTGAGCAGGACGGGGTCGCCCTCTCCGTCGGCCGGCACGATCTCCACCGCGCCGATGTCCACCCAGGCCGCGTCCACGTAGTCGATGGGGGCGTCGGTCAGGAGGACCCGAACCCGTGCGTCCCCGTTGGGGCCGAGTCCATCGCCGCACGCGGCGACGCCGACGGCCATCACGACCGCGGCAAGTATCGTCTTGCTCGTGTTTCGTCCGAACATACTCTAGTCTCCTTGGTCCTTCACTGAATCGTGCGGGCCGTGCCCGGTCGACAAACGACCGATTGGGGACGCCCTCGCGATGGGGGGCAGCACCCTGAACACTCCGCGACCGTCCCATCGGTCACATCGCGCTCCGGAGCACCTGCCCATGAACGATGCAAGGCCCACGCCATCGAGGAGCTCGGAGCCCGGCGCGGTGCGGAGAGCCCGGTGGATCAGCCGCGTGCTCGACGACCTGTTCCGGGTCCCCGGGACCCGGAAGCGGTTCGGCCTCGACCCATTTTTCGGCCTCGTGCCGGGCGTGGGCGACTGGCTCCCCCTCGTCGCCTCCCTCGACCTGCTCTTCAGTGCGGCGAGGTTCGGAGCGGGCGCCTGGGTGCTCGTCCGGATGCTCGGCAACATCGGCCTCGACGCCCTCGTGGGCATGATTCCCCTCGCCGGTGACCTCTTCGATCTGGGCTGGAAGGCGAACCGCCGGAACCTTGCACTTCTGGAGGACGTCGTCGCCGACCGCGAAGGCACCCGGCGTCGCAGCCGCACCCTGGTTGCTTCGGTTCTGGTCGCGGCGGTCGGCGTCGTGCTCGGTGGTCTCTGGCTCGGCTGGCTCGTCCTGCGCTGGCTGGTCGGGTTGCTCTGAGTCGCGCCACCCTCCGCGCCGGCTGATGGCGACCGGCGTCGCTACGGTCGTTCCAACCCCATAGCCGTCGGCGCCGTCCACAAGGGTGCGGGTCGCGTCTCCCGAAACCCGGGCGCCGTCCGTCTCGTATACATAAGAGTTCGATGGATAGGAGTCTCAGGGACCGCGCACATGGCCGACACTTCGATGGAGCTCCTCAAGGGGACGCTCGACATCCTGATCCTCAAGACCCTCAGCCGGGGGCCGATGCACGGCTACGGCGTCTCGCGCTCCCTGCGAGAGACGAGCCGCGACGCATTCCAGGTTCAGGAGGGCGCGCTGTATCCGGCGCTCAGACGGCTCGAGGAGCGTGGCCTGCTGGAGTCCCGCTGGGACACCACCGATACCGGGCGTGACGCCAAGTTCTACACGCTGACCCCGGACGGTGAGCAGGAACTGGAGCGAAGCGTGCGGTCCTGGCGGAGCTACGTGGAGGCGATGGCCGAGGTGCTGGGAGGCGCCAAGGCGTGAGCGAAGGCCGACGAGAACGGGGTGGGCGAGGTAGAGTCGTCGGGCCATCGGTCCGGGAGGACGTGGACCGGGAGATCCGGGCGCATCTCGCGCTCAGGACCGAGGAGCTCGTGGCGAAGGGATGGTCCAGAGAGGAGGCGGCCAGGGAGGCCGAGAGGCTCTTCGGGAACATGGGAGAGGTGGCATCGAGCTGCCGCAGGATTACCGAACGACAACGACGGGCGGAAAGGAGGACGGGGATGTGGGAGGCAATCGTTCAGGACATGCGGTACGGATTCAGGACCTTGATCAAGGCGCCGGAGTTCGCGCTGGTCGCCGTGATGACCTTGGGGCTCGGGATCGGGGCGAACACGGCGATCTTCTCGGTCGTCGACAGCGTGCTCCTCGACCCGCTCCCCTATGAGGAGCCGGGCGACATCGTCTGGGTGCGCGAGCGCAACACGTCGGGCAACCCGATGTCCGTGGCCTGGCCGAACTTCCTCGACTGGCGGGAGCAGAGTCGCAGCTTCGCATCGCTGGCGGCGTACCGGGCGGGCGAGACCACCATTTTGGGCGGCACGGAGCCGCTGGTCGGGACGGTGACCCGCACCACCGAAGACCTCTGGACGGTGTTCCGGACCCCTCCGGTCCGGGGCCGTCTCACCACTCCGGACGATCATCGACCCGGCGCCGAGCCCGTCGGCGTGGTGAGCGAGGCGTTCTGGAGCGGCACCCTCGGTGGCCCCCCGTTGGACGACCTCTTCCTGGAGGTGAGCGGGGTCCGGTGGCGGGTGATCGGCGTCGCCGCCGACGGCTTCGACTTCCCGTCCGGCACGGACTTCTGGGTGCCGGTCGCCGAAGACCAACAGTCCATGTACCGGTCGTCGCACAACTGGGACACCATCGGGCGGCTGGCGCCGGGGGTGTCCGTCGAGGCCGCACGGCAGGAGATGGGTCCGCTCACCCTGCGCCTGGTCGAGGGGCTCGACGAAGACCCCGACTTCCTCGCCACCGGCGCGGTCGTCCGGACCCTCCACGAGCAGACCGTGGGCGGCGCCCGCCGGTCGCTGCTACTGCTCCTCGGCGCCGCCGGGCTCGTTCTGCTGGTAGCGTGCACCAACCTGGCGAGCACGCTGCTCGCCCGGGGGGCGACACGCTCACGAGAGCTCGCGGTGCGCGCGTCGCTCGGGGCTCCGCGCGGTCGGATCGCGCGTCAGCTGCTGACGGAGAGCGCCATGCTGGCTCTGGCCGGTACGGTCGTGGGCCTCGCCATGGCGGCGGCGGTCCTGGCCGGGCTCCGCACCCTCGGCCCCGAATCCGTTCCGCGTATCGCCGAGGTCGGGATGGACGGGTCCGTTCTGCTCTACGCGACGCTGACCGCCGTCCTCACGGTGCTGGCCTTCGGTATCATGCCGGCCCGCCGGCTCAGCCGCGCCGACGCGGGCACGGCGCTCCGGGAAGGGGGACGCGGGAACGCAGCCGACCGACGGGCGCTGATCTGGAGGGTGCTCGTAGTGGGCGAGGTGGCCCTCGCGCTGGTCCTCCTCGTGGGATCGGGTCTCGTGGTACGGTCGTTCCAGAACCTGCTTCGGGAGGACGCCGGCTTCGACGCGAGCGACGTCGTGACCATGGCGGTCAGCCTGTCGCCCGGGAAGTACCCGACTCCGGACGAGCACGCCGCGTGGCACGCGGGCTTCGTGGACGAGGTCGGGGCGCTGCCCGGCGTATCGGTCGCCGGCTTCATGACCTCCGTGCCGCTCCGAGGGTCCCTACCGAACGGGCGCCTCGAGCTCGACGGCGACTTCGATCGGCACGCGGTGGGCGCATATGTGCTCACCGACGGGACCGCGCTCCAGGCGCTGGATGTCCCCCTCCTCCAGGGACGCTGGTTCGACGACCGCGACGGTCCGGACGGCGCCCTCGTCGCCATCGTCAGCCAGAGCTTCGCCGACGAGTACTGGCCAGGTGAGAGTCCCATCGGGAAGTCGGTGTCGGGCGGCGGCATGGACGAGCTTTGGGAGACGCGGCCGTTCGCCGAGGTAGTGGGGGTGGTGGGCGACGTCCGCTACCGGGCGCTCGAGCGGGAGTCGGAGCCCACGGTGTACTTCCCGTATCGGCAGCGACCCATGCGTACCCAGTTCTCGGCGTACGTCGTGGTGGAGGCAGCGGCGGGAGATCCCGGGCCGCTGGTGCCGGGGCTCCGCTCGACGCTGCAGCGGATGGATCCGGACGTGCCACCCCGCATCACGACGCTCGCCGAGACAATGAGCGCCTCGGTGGCGCCTCAGCGATTCACGGCCCTGCTCCTGACCGGCTTCGCCGCGCTGGCGCTGCTGCTCGCGGGGGCGGGCATCTACGGCGTGGTCTCGTATCAGGTCGCCCAGCGGACGCGGGAGATGGGGATCCGTCTGGCGTTGGGCGGAGCACCTTCCAGCGTGCGGAGGCTGGTGGTCGGTCAGTCCCTCGGCGTGGTCGCCGTCGGCCTCGTCGTCGGCATCGTCGCCGTGGCGCTGGGCGGGCGGGTGCTCTCCGCGCTCCTCTACGGCGTCGCACCCATGGACCCGCTCAGCGTGGCCGGAGCGGCCCTCATCCTGGGCGGCTCGGCCGCGGTGGCGAGCTGGATCCCCGCGGCGCGCGGGACGCGGGTCGACCCGATGATCACCATGCGGGCGGATTAGCAGCCCATGGTAGAAGTCTGGTGGGCCGCGCACGAGGGTCTTGCGGATATCGGACAAGGAAGAGCGACGAATGCGATGTACTGACATCGGGGAGGAGCTATGACGCAGT
>JBBDSM010000165.1:0-2903 GCA_040904945.1 Gemmatimonadota bacterium | reverse complement strand
GAGGACGACCCGCGCATTTGCCCGCTCTTGGCTCTGGATCCATATTCTCTGCCGATCTCCCCGCCCCACCCATCCGAGTACCTTCACTCTCGCCCTGCGCTCCATGATCGACGTCGCCATCATCGAGGACAACCGCCTCGTTCGCGATGGACTCACCCTCAAGCTGAACGAGCAGGAAGGCATCACCGTCACCTACACCGACGCGGTGGGCACCCTGGAAGGCCTCGCGGCGGCCAAGCCTCGCGTCCTGCTCCTGGACGTGGGCCTCGAGGGCGACGACAGCCTGGAGTTGGCCGAGCGCATCCAGAGCGAGCTCCCGGAAATCGGGGTGATCGTGATGGACCTCCTTCCGGTTCATGAAGATCTGATCGAGTTCATCAACGTCGGCGTGGCGGGCTTCATCGTGAAGGACGCGACCCTCGAGGATTTGGTGGCCACCATACGCGATGTGGCCGCGGGGCGGCCCGTCCTCCCTCCCCAGATGACCGCGACCCTGTTCGCTCAGATCGTCGACGACGCGGTCAAGCGGGGACTGCCGGGGGTGAGCGAGGCCACCGACCTGACATCCCGGGAACGGAAGGTGGTCAACCTCATCGGCGATGGAATGAGCAACAAAGCCATCGCGAAAGCCCTGGGAATCTCGCCCCACACGGTGAAAAGCCACGTCCGGAACATCATGGACAAGTTGGCGCTGCGCACCCGCCTCCAGATCGCGGCGTATCTCCACAAGAGCGCCGACGAAGAGGCAGAAGAAAAGGACTAGCCTTCCGTCCCCCGACGCTCCCCCATTCGTGGGATGGCTCCTCTCGGGGGGGGCCGCTAGCGTCCGTATCGAGACGTGGGCGCTCTGTCTCTCGGGCGGCCGATCACGGTAGAACCGGCACCACGTTTGCATATCGGCTTACCGGGTGAGGCGACAGCATCATGATGGAGAAGCGACGGGTCGCGGGGGATACAGCACCTTCCTCCGGGCGGACTCTGTGGGCATATGGATACCAGATCCTCCCTCCGCATCGCGAGCAGGGAATGGCGGCACTCCGCCGCCTTCTGGACCAGGAGCACGGCCAGGCGGACGATGAAGCCCGCACCTGGACGGCCCGGTTGATCACGGAGCCGCAGGTGACTCACGTGCTGATCATCAGTGACAGCCCCGAGTTGGACTTCGAGATCAACCAGAAGCTCGAAACGCAGCTGAGGGCGCTCGGCGTCGACTTCATGGTCACCGACCCGATACCGGTCGGGGGCGAGGTGGGGCCGGGAGAGAGCTGACGCTCGCCCACCCAACTTCTCGGACACCCGGACTAGCCCATTCGGGTGACTTCGGGTGACCCGCCGGCCATCCCTCTCTTTCCCTCCGATCGGTCGATGGTACCCGGGAGCCCCTGCCGGCAGCTTTAACGCCAGGGAATCAGCGGACCCGGTGCACAAGGGCCCGCGCCCGAATTATTCGAGAAGCGCATAAACTGCATTAGGAGAGTACCAGTGAAGATCCCGACGATCAACCGCACGCCCAGATCGAGAGCGCTGCACCCCCCTTTCAGGACTGGCCGGTGGGTCGTCGCTGCCGCGCTCGTCGCAGTGATGTCCGCATCGTGTGACGTCCACTCCCCGTCCGGCCCCGGCGACATCGCCACGATTACCGTCACGCCCGACGCGACGATGGAGATCAACGGCACCCAGCAGTTCACCGCCACGGCCGTGGACGGCGCGGGCAACGCCGTTGCCATCACGCCCACCTGGTCCGTCGTAGCGGGCGGAGGCACCATCGACGGCAACGGACTGTTCACCGCGGGTACGACGACCGGCGTCTTCGAGAACACCGTGGTCGCCACGAGCGGGGCGCTGTCCGGCTCCGCGACGGTCACCGTGACGGCAGGGCCGGCTGAGAGCCTGACCGTCTCACCCGACCCGCGGTCCATGCTCGTCAACGGCGTACAGGAGTTCACCGCGACGGCCGAAGACGCGGGCGGTAATCCCGTCACAGTCACGGCTACGTGGTCGGTCGAAGCGGGCGGAGGCACCATCGACGCCAGTACCGGCGTCTTCACCGCCGGAAGCGTGGGCGGAACCTTCACCAACACCGTGATGGCCACCAGCGGCACCCTGTCAGGGTTCGCGACCGTCACGGTCGTCGCCGCCAATGATCCGGCTTCGATCCTCGGGGCCGCCGAGCCCAACGGCATCATCGCGGGCACGGAAGTGACCTGCATCGACCTCGGCACCATCGACGCCGACGTGAGCATCCACCCGGGCAGTGACGTCTCCGGTTTCCCGCCGTGCACCATCACCGGTGTGCAGGAACTCGCCACCGCGGTCGCCGAGCAGGCCCAGATCGACCTCGTCAACGCGTACGACCAGCTCGCCGGGCTCCCCTGCGACCCGAGCAACGCCATCGTGGCCGACCTGGGCGGCACCACATTGCCGGCCGGCGTCTACTGCACCGAGAGCGGCATCGGCGTGACGGGTGTGCTGACGCTCGACGGCGGCGGCGATCCGGACGCGGTCTTCGTCTTCCAGGCCGGCACTTCGCTGACGACGGCGGGCGACGTCGTGCTGATCAACGGCGCACAGGCCGCCAACGTCTACTGGCAGGTCAGCAGCTCCGCCACGCTCGGCACCGCCTCGCAGTGGCAGGGCAACATCCTCGCGCTGACCAGCATCACGCTGGTGGACAACGCGAATCTGAACGGCAGGGCGTTGGCCAGGAACGGCGCCGTCTCGCTGGGCACGAACAACACCATCACCCTTCCGTAACCGGGGGCCGGAGCCGGCCAATTGGCCGGCTCCGGCACGATGGTTCAACGACAGGACCGCGGCTCCGCACCGAGTTCCAGCGGACGCCTCGTCAGGCGGGCGAACCAGCCCGCGACCAGGAACTTCTCAGGAGAATCACAATGTTCGTC
>JBBDSM010000164.1:0-17705 GCA_040904945.1 Gemmatimonadota bacterium | reverse complement strand
TCCGCCGAGCCGACGCCTACCCCGTCCAGGAAGACGAGGAGCACCCGGGCGGGACTAGCAGGTCGCTGAAAGAGGGGAGTACCCCGCGTTGGGAGCGCCACGGCCCCGAGCCGTAGGCGGAGCGACGACCGCATAGCCGTAGCTACGCGGAGGAGCTCCAACGACCGGAACGGGGCCGTGCCGCCCCAACCCTTCAGCGTGTAAGATCATATCATACCAGTTGGTGGGCGCATGGGGGTTTCGCTGGTGATGCTGCGTCACTCCTCGCTCGCCGTAGCGCTGCTATGGCTCGTCGTCGTTCCTTGCCTGACCAGCGAAAGCCCCTTGCGCGCGGGGTACTCCCCTCTTTCAGCGACCTGCTAGGGCCGCCAATGGCCCGCGTGACGACGGGCGTTACTCGCCCGGCCGCAGGTCCATGGTGACCTGGACCTGCACGTGGCCCATGTCCGCTCGGTCCCGTAGCGCATCGCGAATGCGCGGCTCGACCTTCTGGTACGCGGCACGCACACCTTCCCGGAGCTCCTTCCGAAGCACGCGGAGGGCGTTCACGTCGGCGCGGCTCGTCTTGGTCTCCTTCTTGGCCTCGGCAACGTGGTACGGCCGGATCTCGAAGGGGGTGACACCCACGTCGTCGTAGCGTTCGTGGTCCATGTAGTGGACGGAGATGCTCACGTCGCCGCGCGCGTGGTGGTGATGGATGTCTCCGACGGCCTGGAAGCGCGAGGCCAGTCGACCGAGCTCGGCGCGTTGCGCTGCCTTGGTGTAGGCGTGCTCGATGGCTCCGAACATCCGCTTCATGCGCTCGGTCGTCGTCGCGTCGACGTCCGGGATTTCCGTATCGAGCTCACGGCCGAGAGCCTGGCGATCCACGTTGTAGCGGGCGCTCTCGGCGTCGCGGTTCCGAGAACGGTCGATGTTGTCGAGAATGCGGTCGGGATTGTTTCGAAAGCTCATGTCTCAGAATACACGGTCCCCATGCCTCGGCCAAGGGTAGCAGGTCGCTGGAAAAGCTAGACGACCGCCGGCCGGCTTTCTCTTGCGGCCCGGACGGTCCGGTTGTTCTTTCCTGGGCTCGCGCGCCCGTCCCCCCCCACACCCCTGTGCTGGAGAGCTTGCTTGAGTCCCGCCCGAGGTAGGATCACCGGATTGGTCGTGGCCGTCACATCGGTGGCCGCCGGCCTCTTCCACATGTATTCGGCTGGTGTGTCGCCCTTCACCGCGCTCGTCCAGCGGCCCATCCACCTCGCGCTGATGGCCACGCTGGGCTTTCTCGGTGTCGGCGTCCAGAAGAAGGCGCGCGAGAACGGCTCGGAGTCCGTGTTCACCCGCATGGGCGGAGCCCTGGGTTGGCTGCTGGCCGCGCTCACGGTTGCGTCGTGCGTCTACCTGGTCATGGAGAACCGGGAGCTCGTCGCGCGCTCCGGCCAGCCGACTTCGCTCGACCTCATCTTCGGTGGGCTCGCCATCGTCCTGGTCCTCGAGCTGGCCCGACGGGCCACGGGCTGGGGCCTCGTCACCATCTGCCTGCTGGCGCTGGCCTACGGCCTTTCCGGTCCGTACCTGCCGGGCCTGCTCGCGCACCGGGGATATCCGGCGACCCGGCTCATCGAGCACATCTACCTCTCCACCGAGGGGCTGTGGGGCGTGCCCCTCGGCGTCTCGGCCGACTTCGTCTACCTCTTCGTCCTGTTCGGGGCGGTGCTGGACGTCGCCGGGGGAGGCGCGCTTCTCATCGCTCTCGCCAACAAGGTGGCCGGGCGTACCCGCGGCGGGCCCGCCAAGACCGCCGCGGTGGCCAGCGCCCTCATGGGATCGCTTTCCGGCAGCGCGGTGGCGAACGTCGTGACCACGGGCACGTTCACCATTCCGCTCATGAAGCGCGCCGGCTTCCGGCCCTTCTTCGCGGCGGCCATCGAGTCGGCGGCCAGCACCGGCGGCCAGCTCATGCCGCCGGTCATGGGCGCGGGCGCGTTCATCCTGGCGACGTGGACGAACATCGCGTACCTCGACGTGGCGCTGGCGGCGACGATTCCCGCGCTGCTCTACTACGTGGCGCTGCTGGCGGCCATCCACTTCCGCGCCGGTCGCATGGGCATCGAGGGCGACAAGGAACTCAACACCGAACCGGTGATGAACAGGCTCCACCTGCTGCTGCCCCTGGCCATCATCGTCCTGCTGCTGGGGATGGGGCGCTCCCCCATGCGCGCGGCCTTCTGGGGCGTGACGTCGGCGTTCGCCATGGCGCTCCTTCGGCCCGAGACCCGGCCGACCAAGAGCCAGATGGTCGAGATCATGGAGCGGGCCGGCACCGGTGCAGTCCAGGTGGCGGCGGCCTGCGCCGCGGCCGGCATCGTCGTGGGCGTCGCCTCGCTCACCGGCATCGGGCTCCGCATGTCCGAGCTGATCATCACGCTTTCCGGCGGTAACCTGCTCCCCGCGCTGGTGCTCACGGCGATCGGCTCGATCGTGCTGGGCATGGGGCTCCCGACGACCGCAGCCTACGTCGTGCTCGCGGCGCTCGGGGCGCCCGCGCTCGTGCAGCTCGGCGTGCCGCTCCTGGCGGCGCACATGTTCATCTTCTACTTCGGCTGCATCTCGAACGTCACACCGCCGGTATCGCTCGCCGCCTTCGCGGGCGCCGGCATCGCGGGGGCGCCACCGATGCGGACGGCCGTCACGGCGGCCATGTTGGCCGGGGCGGGCTTCATCGTCCCCTTCATGTTCGTGTACGGCCCCGAGTTGCTCCTCATCGGTGAGCCGTTGGCGATCGTGCACGCCGTGATTACTGCTTCGGTCGGCGTCGTCTGTCTGGCCGCCGGTGGCGTCGGATTCGCGCGGCGGCGCCTCGCCTGGTGGGAGCGTTTGATCGCGGTCGCCGGCGCTCTCGTGCTCGTGTATCCGGGTTGGACGAGCGACGTGATAGGTTTGGTGGTCGTTACGTTCATCTTCCTGAAGTCCGAAAGCGTGGTCCCGAGGGAGGCGATATGAGGCTCGTGGTGAAGAGATGGGCAGCCGTTTTTGCCCTGATGGCAATGGCAGCATGCGGTGGCGAAGGACAGCCGGAGTTCCTGTCTCTGGGCACGGCCGGCACCGGCGGGGTCTACTACCCGCTCGGCGGCGCGATCGCGAGCCGGCTCTCGATCGCGGACTCGACCCGGCAGTACACGGCCGAGGTCAGCGGCGGGTCGGAGGAGAACATCAACCGGCTCGCTCAGGGTCAGATGGACCTGGCGATGGCGATCGGCATGACCGCCTACCAGGCCTACAACGGCCAGGGGAGCTTCGGGAATCCGGTGACGGGCCTGCGCGCGGTCGCGCCGCTCTACCCGAACGTGACGCACATCCTGGTGCGAGGGGATCTACCGGTGACCAGCGTCGCCGACTTCCGCGGCCGGACCATCTCCGTCGGCGCGGCCGGAAGCGGCACCGAGGCCCTGTCCCAGCACGTCCTCGGGGCCTTCGGCCTGACCTACGACGACATCACGCCGCGCTACCTCTCGTTCGCCGAGTCGTCCTCGGCCCTGCAGGACGGGGCCATCGACGGCGCGATCATCTCTGTCGGATATCCGGCGGCCGCCGTCCTCGAGGCCACGACCACGTCGAACATCCGGCTGTTGGGCGTCGAGAACGAAGTCATGGAGGCGATGCTCGAGGAGCATCCCTACTACGCGCGGGGCGAGATCCCGAGCGGCGCCTACCGGGGGCTGGAGGAGACCATCGAGACGGTTGCGGTCATGAACTGGATCTTCGCGATGGAGTCGCTGGATGGAGAGGTGGTGGAAACGGTTCTCAACGTTATGGAGAACGATCGTGTCTCTTTGGAACAGGTACACGACATGGCGAGGCAGATCGATCTCAGTCTGATGGCTCGGCCTCCGATTCCGCTCCACCCTGCCGCAGCGGCGTGGTTCTCCAACCGATGAGGTAGGGGGCCGGCTTGCTCGGCCAGTGAGCAAAAAATGAAGTCTTTGAACATATTTGCGCGGCGGGCAGCCTTCGGGTTGCCCGCCGCTCTGATTCTTCTGGTGCTCCCGCTCGGGGCCGCCGCCCAGAACGCAAACTCGGAGTCCGCGCTCCCCCCCAGCGACGTGTCCCTCGAGGTGCCTCGGGCGGGCTCGAGCGATCCCTCGCCTCGATCGTCCGCCAACGCGCTCGACGCATTCGCGCCGATTCCGGACGACATGCGGCTCGACGGCATCATGGACGAGCCCATCTGGGAGTCGGCGCGCGTCTTCACCGGATTCACCCAGGAGCAGCCCGTCGAGGGCGCTCCCGCGGAGCACGACACCGAGGTCCGGGTCGTCTTCGGCGACGGGGCCCTCTGGGTCGCCGCGCGGCTCTGGGATCCGGAGCCGGGAGGGATCGTGGCGCAGCTCGACCGCCGGGACTCGCGCGGCCAGTCCGACAGCTTCAGCATGCATCTGGACCCGAATCTGGACGGGCTCACGGGATACATGTTCGGGCTGAGCGCCGCCAACGTGCAGCGCGACATGTACATGTACAGCGATGACCAGCTCGACGGTGCGTGGGATGCCGTCTGGTCGTCGGCGGTGAACGTCGACGACCGTGGCTGGACGTTGGAGATGCGCATTCCGCTCTCCCAGATCCGCTACGAGGCCTCGGACGAGCCGCAGACCTGGGGCATCAACTTCTTCCGAGAGCGGACGTCGTCCGCCGAGCGGAGCTACTACTCGCTGGTGTCGCAGCTCCGTCGGGGACGGGTGAGTCAGATGGGGCGCATGGACGGCGTTCTTGTCCCGCGCCCGTCGCGGCGCTTGGAGGTGCTTCCCTACGTCGTGACGAGCCACCATCGCGGCCCCGCTGAACCTGCGAACCCGTTCTTCTCCGGAACGACGACGTCTGGCCGCGTCGGCATGGATCTCAGCTACGGCCTCGGCGCCGCCTTTACCCTGGACGCGACGATCAATCCGGACTTCGGGCAGGTCGAAGCGGATCCGGCGGTGATCAACCTCTCGGCGTTCGAGACCTTCTACGATGAGCAGCGGCCGTTCTTCGTCGAGGACGCGCGCATCTTCGACTTCGGGCTGTCCGGCAGGCGCAATCAGCTCTTCTACAGTCGGCGAGTGGGGCGTTCCCCCAGCGGGAGCATCCCCGGCGATCCGCTCTACACCGACGTCCCGGCCAATACATCGATCCTGGGCGCCGCCAAACTCGCGGGACGTACCTCCGGAGGGCTTTCCGTGGGTGTGCTCGGCGCCGTGACGGGGTCCGAGGACGGCCGCTCGGCGTTCGGGGACGGCACGACCGACGAGTTCCTCGTCGAGCCGCGCGCCCAGTACGGCGTGGTGAGCCTCGCGCAGGACTTCAACGGCGGCACCACCCAGATCCGTGGGATGGGCACGGCGATGAGCAGGGAGCTTCCCGGCGACGGGTCGTTCGCCTGGCTCCCGTCGAGCGCATTCAACGGTGGGCTGCGCTTCGAGCATCAGTGGAGCGACCGCGCCTGGGCGCTCTGGGGCTTCCTCGCCGGCAGCCACGTCCGGGGCGACGAAGAGGCCATCACGCGCATCCAGCGGGCCAGCAACCACTACTTTCAGCGGCCCGACGCCACCCGGTTCGACCTCGATCCGACGGCCCGGTCCATGTCGGGGGCTGAGTGGCGCCTCCAGCTGGAGCGGCGGTCCGGAGATTGGACGGGCGGCGTGTGGGCGGGGGAGGTCACAAAGGGCTTCGAGATCAATGACGCGGGCTTCTCCGGAACGGCCGAGCGCATCGACGCCGGTTTCCGCGTGGGGTACCGCGAGATCGAGCCAGGAAGCCTGTTCCGCAACTACAACATCAACTTCTTCAACTACCACAACTGGAGCCACGAGGGGTTCGACGATACATGGTCGCTCGACTCGTGGCAGCGCGCACGCACAGGCGGATCGTTCAACCTGCACGCGAACGGCGAGCTCCTGAATTACTGGAGTGTGCGGGGCAACGCCTCGTACAACCCCGAGCAGATGAGCCGCTCACGCACCCGCGGCGGACCCATGATGGTCGTGCCGGCATCGACCAGCTTCAGCGTGAATCTCGACAGCGACCGGCGTAAGCGCGTGAGCTTCGGAACCAACCTCCAGGTCGGCGATGAGCTTCGGGGCGAGGGAGGCAGCTACGAGATCCGAGGCAACCTCCGGGTGCGGCCGTCGGACAACGTGGAGCTGTCCTTCAACCCCGGGTTCGAGAGCTCGCGATCGAGCGATCAGTACGTGACCACCGCGCGCCTCGGTGACTTCGCTCCCACGTACGGCGACCGGTACCTGTTTGCCGATCTCGAGAGGCGCACGTTCTCCATGGAGTGGCGCATGAACTGGACGTTCGCGCCGGACCTCTCGCTACAGGTGTTCGCCCAGCCGCTGCTGTCGTCGGGTGACTACGTGAGTTACAAGCAGCTCGGGCAGGCGGAGTCGTTCGACTTCGTCGAGCTCGTGCCGGGTGTGGCGAACGAGCAGGGCGGCCAGGTGGTGTGCGCCTCGTCGATCTGTCGCTCGGGCGACACCCAGTACGTGGACTTCGACGACGACGGCATCCCCGACCACTCGTTCTCGGACCGGGACTTCAACTTCCGTTCGCTCCTCGGCAATGCCGTGCTGCGCTGGGAGTACCGCCCGGGATCGACGCTGTTCTTCGTGTGGCAGAGGCAGCAGTCACAGCGGGTCGCGGTCGGCGACTTCGACCTCGCCCGGGACAGCGACGCGCTCTTCGGGCTGCGCGCCGACAACCGATTCATCGTGAAGATGAACTACTGGTTGGGGTTGTAGCATCACGCCCGCGGTCCGCATTAGAATGCGACATGGAAATTTTCGAGATCATCATCCTGGTCGTCGTCTTCTTCGGATTCCTCGGACTGATCGCCTACGCAGCTCGTCACGCGCGCTCGGGCGATGAGTGACGCGGCCCCGCTGACGACCGAGGCCCGCGCCGAGGCGCTCACCTGCCGAAAGGGCGACTTCGGCCTCCGGCCGGGCGCGCCGTACCTGAACTGCGCCTACATGGGTCCCCTGCCTGCGGCGTCCGAGGCGGCGGGCGTGGCGGCCTTGAAGCGTAAGCGGCACCCGTCCGACATCACGGCGCCCGACGCGTTCTGGGAGAGCGACGGTATCCGTGAGCGCTTCGCGAGGCTCGTGGGGATCGGGGACGCCGGGCGCGTCGCGATCCAGCCCGGGGTGTCGTACGGCGTCGCTACGGCGGCCCGGAATGTGAGCGTCGACGCCGGGCAGAACCTCGTGCTCACGGCCGAGCAGTTCCCCGGGAACGTGTACGCATGGAGGCGGTTGGCGGAGGAGCGGGGCGCTGCGCTGCGTGCCGTGGGTCCGGACGGCTCGGGCGGGTCGCGGGGCGCGCTGTGGAACGAGCGCCTCCTCGAAGCCATCGATGCGGAGACCGCGGTGGTCGCGGTGCCGCATGTCCACTGGACCGACGGGACCCGGTTCGACCTGATCGAGATCGGGCGGCGGTGCAGGGAGGTCGGTGCGGCGCTCGTGGTGGATGCCACGCAGTCCGTCGGAGCGCTTACGTTCGATGTGGCCAAAGTGCAGCCCGACGCGCTCGTCGTCGCCGCGTACAAGTGGATGCTCGGCCCCTACTCGCTGGCACTCTCGTATTTCGGCCCACGGTTCGACGACGGGGTGCCCCTCGAGGAGACGTGGATCGCCCGCGAGGACAGCCATGACTTTCAGCGCCTGGTCGAATACCGGGACGAGTACGCGCCCGGGGCGGTCCGCTTCGACATGGCAGAGCGCTCGAACTTCTTCCTGCTTCCCATCGCGGAGAAGAGCCTGGACCTCCTCCTCGCCTGGCGCCCGGAGCGGATCCAGGCGTATTGCCGGTCGCTTACGGCCGGCCTGGTCGCGGAAGCGTCGGAGCTCGGCTTCGGCGTCGAGGACGAGCGTTGGCGGGCGCATCATCTGTTCGGGCTTCGGATGCCGGCAGCGCTCGACCTCACCGACCTGCGCGACCGCCTGGCCGCCCGCGACATCTCGGTGTCGCTCCGGGGCTCCGCGCTCCGGGTGTCTCCGAACGTCTACAACGACGAGGCCGACATCGAGGCGCTCACCGGCGTCCTGAGGGAATCGGTCGGGCGCGCGTAGCGGCTCAGCGCCCCGCCCCGACGCCGAACACCACTTCCGCTTGATCACCGACGCCGATGCCCTCTTCGGCGAACCATCCCTGGCGAACCTCCAGCGCGAACATCGCGGGCGCGCTGCTCGGGTAGGTGTCCGTCACGAGCGGCTCCATCTGGACGATGTCCACGATCCGGTAGGACGGATCCATGTAGGCGATGTCGAGCGGCACGTAGGTATTCGCCATCCAGAACGCCCGGACCTCGTTGTCCTGGAAGACAAAGAGCATGCCGGTGCCGTCGGGCACTTCTTCGCGGTACATGAGCCCGTCCGCGCGTTGGTCGGCGGTGGCGGCGACCTCGGCGACGACCGTGTCGGCTCCGAAGATCACCCAGGCGTGTCCCGCGGCGGGGCTCGGAGCGACGCCCATGCTCCGCTCCGGCGTGCCGCTCACCTGGCCCTGGGCGTCCGAAGCGGGCGGCTCCTGGCCGTTGTTGGCGGCGGGTTCGTCGGTCGCGAGGCATCCAATCGCGAACGGGATAAGCCCCAGAGCAAGCACCCAAAGGTGCGATCGGACGGGTCGACCCCTTCTCGTCATAATGTGCGCGGTCATGCTCGGCCTCCCATTCGTACACGGACCTATGTAAGTTACGCGGCTTCGTGTCGGGTCCCAGTCCTCCCACCGGGAGCCGCGCGGCACATTCGCCGCGGGTCACGGTCGGAGATGGAGTGTCGAGCAAAGATGGTGGATCAGCAGCTGTTGGACATCCTGGTGTGTCCCGAGACGAAGCAGCCTCTGCATGTCGCGGACGCCGAGACCCTCCGTCGCCTGAACGAGGCGATCGGACGCGGTGCGGTCGTGAGCCGTGGCGGGCGCCACCTGGAAGAGCCGGTTTCCGAGGGACTCGTCCGGGAAGCCGGCGACGTGCTGTATCCGATCCGGGACGAGATCCCGATCATGCTCGTCGACGAAGCCATACCACTACCTCAATAGCGATCATGGGACGACTCCGGATCTTCCGCTTTTCGACGCTCGCGCTCCTGGCGGGCGGGCTCGCCGCATGCGACGCCACGCCGCCGCCCGTGGGAATGGCCCGCGGCGAGGCGCTCTACCAGACCTGCACGCCCTGTCATGGTGAGGACGGCGTCGGCAACGTCGACATTGCCGCCCCCAGCATTGCCGGGCTGCCACAGTGGTACATCGAGGATCAACTCCGGGGCTTCCAGCAGGCCTTCCGTGGACAGCACCACGAAGATCTGCCCGGCCTGCGTATGCGGCCCATGGCGATCTCGCTCACGCGCGACGGCGACATCGAATCGGTCGCCGAGTACGTCGCTGCAATGCCCGCCGTTTATCCCGAGAGCACGCTCGACGGGAACGCGGGCGCCGGAGCCCAGAGCTACCAGGTGTGCGTGGCCTGTCACGGGGCTGAGGGGCTCGGCAACGAGGCGTTACACTCACCGCCCATCGCCCAGATGCACGACTGGTACATGCTGAACCAGCTCCGCAACTTCAAATCCGGGGCACGCGGCGCGCATCCGCAGGACACCTGGGGCGCCACCATGCGCGTGAATTCGCTGGCGCTCTCCGAGCAGGCGATGAAAGACGTCATCGCCTACGTGTACACGCTTAGGTAGGCGACGAATTCCATGAGCGACCACGCCGCCCCGGAGCTGGCTCCCACGCTGACCCCCGAAGAGAGGGTCGCGCTCGCGCCCCCCTCGGACGACGACAACCCCGCCATCGTCGACGCGAAGAAGGCGTTCGTGATCACGGTATGGAGCAGCATGCTCTTCGTCGGTGTCGTCGTCGTGTTCATCCTCCTGTGATCCCCGATACTCGGCTAGCAGAATGATCGAGCGTTTTCTAGTACAGGCTTCGACCTACGCCGGAAGCATCGACGGGATCATCACGCTCGTCTTCGTGCTCGTCGGCTTCTGGTTCCTGGCCGCCGAGGGCATCTTCTTCTGGCTCATCTGGAAGTTCAGGGCTCGCCCCGGCGAGAAGTCGCAGTACCTGACGGGCAAGGAGAAGCACGTGAAGCGGTGGGTGACCATCCCTCACGCCCTCGTGCTGGTCTGCGACGTCTTCATCATCATCGGCTCGGTCCGCGTCTGGTACGACGTGAAGCAGCGGCTTCCCGAGGCCGACACCACGATCCGGGTCATCGGGCAGCAGTGGGCCTGGACGTTCCAGCATCCCGGCCCGGACAACACCCTCGACACGGCCGACGACATCTTCACGGTCGAAGACCTCCACGTCGAAGTGGAGAAGACGTATCATTTCCGGCTGGAGTCGCGGGACGTCGTGCACTCGTTTTCGGTGCCCGTCTTCCGGCTGAAGCAGGACGCAGTCCCCGGGCGGTCCATCACCGGTTGGTTCCGTCCCACTGAGACGGGTGAGCACGACGTTCAGTGCGCCGAGATCTGCGGCATCGGTCACGGCATCATGTTCGCACGAATCCACATCGAAGACGCCGACACACACGCCCAGTGGATCGCGGAGAACTCGAACTCCGCGGCCCAGTAGGGCAAGAGGAAGCAGATGGCTGACACCGCTGTCCAGGTCGAGCACGACCACCACGGTGCCGACGCCCACCACGGGCCCACCGGCATCCTGAAGTACATCTGGTCGACCGATCACAAGATCATCGGCATGCAGTACCTCTTCACGGGCATGTTCATGGCCCTGATCGGGGGCTACATGGCGTACGTGTTCCGGATGCAGCTCGCGTTCCCGGGCATCAGCGTGCCGGGCTTCGGGCAGGTTTCGCCCGGCGAGTACAACTCCCTGATCACGAACCACGGTTCGATCATGATCTTCTGGGTGGCGATGCCGGTCCTCATCGCCGCCTTCGGGAATTTCCTGATTCCGCTCATGATCGGCGCGGACGACATGGTGTTCCCGCGCATCAACCGGCTCTCGTACCAGATCTTCCTGATCAGCGCGCTGATCCTGCTCGCCTCGCTCTTTGTCGAGGGCGGCGGTTTCGGAGGCGCCTGGACGTCCTACCCGCCGCTGTCCGCGGTGGCGGAGTACAACCTGACCAACCTGGGCTCGACACTTTGGCTCACGGCTGTCGCGCTCGAGTTCGTGGCGTTCCTGCTCGGCGGTATCAACTTCATTGTCACGCTCATGAACTCCCGGGCGCCGGGCATGAAGGCGTACGACATCCCGCTCACCGCGTGGATGATCGTCATCGCGAGCGTTCTCTTCATGCTGTCCGTCGGCCCGCTCATGGCCGGCGCTGTGATGCTCCTGTTCGACCAGACTCTCGGCACCGGTTTCTACGATCCGGCCCGGGGCGGCGATCCAATTCTCTGGCAGCACCTCTTCTGGTTCTTCGGGCACCCCGAGGTCTACGTGGTGCTCCTGCCCGCCATCGGCTTCGTCATCGACATCACGGCGACCTTCGCGCGGAAGAAGGTCTTCGGGTACAAGATCATGCTCTACACCGCGGTCGCGACGGCCGTGTTGAGCTTCTTCGTCTGGGCGCACCACCAGTTCGTCGCCGGCATCGACCCGCGCATGGCGAACGTGTTCACCATTACGACGCTTCTGATCTCGGTGCCCATCGCCGAGCTGTTGTTCGTCATGATCGCGACGCTCTACGGAGGCTCGATCAGGCTGACGACGCCGATGCTGTGGGCGCTCGGCTTCATCTCGACGTTCCTGCTCGGTGGTGTCACGGGCATCTTCCTCGGCGCGAGCGGCGCGGACATCTACCTGCACGACACGTACTTCGTGCTCGCGCACTTCCACTACACGTTCTTCCCCATTGCCATCATCGGGACGTTCGCCGCGTTCACGTACTGGTTCCCGAAGATGTTCGGGAGAATGATGGACGAGCGCCTGGGTAAGATCCATTTCTGGGGCACGATCATCCCGTTCAACACGATCTTCATCCCGCTCTTCATGCTGGGGGGGATCGGACAGCACCGCCGGATCTACAACTTCGAGCACTTCCCCGACCTCGCCGAGCCCTGGATGTTCACGCTCCGCCAGATCGCTACGATCTCGCTCGTGATCATGTTGCTCTTCCAGCTCGTCTTCTTCTACAACGTGATCAAGTCGTGGATCTCGGGTAAGAAGTCGGGCGACAACCCCTGGAAGGCGAACACGCTCGAGTGGACGACGGTCTCGCCGCCGCCGCACGGCAACTGGCCGCCGGACGAGCTGCCGAAGGTGTACCGGGGGCCGTACGAGTACAGCCATCCGGATCGCGAAGAAGACTACTGGCCCCAGAACGAACCAGCCTGATGTCACACGCCAAGCCTATCGCAACGCTCCGTTCCGCCACGGGGATCCCCACCGGTCGTCTCGCGGTCTGGTGGGTCCTCGCCTCTGAGGTCGTCATCTTCGGCGGTCTCATCGCGGCGTACCTCATGCACCGCCTCGGGCATCCCGAGTGGGGGGACGCTGCCGCGGTCACGAACACGATGATCGGGACGGCCAACACGTTCGTGCTGCTGACCTCGAGCTTCACGGCGGTCCTCGCTCACCAGGCCGCCGAGCACGGTGACGGCAAGAAGGCTGCGAAGTACCTCCTGTTCACGATCGGGGGTGCGCTCACCTTCGTGTGCATCAAGAGCTACGAGTGGTGGTATGAGATCAGTCACGGCTACACCATCACTTCGAACACCTTCTGGTCCTTCTACTACACCATGGCGGGACTCCACGCGCTGCACGTGATCGCGGGCGCGATCATCATGGGCGTCGTGGCGCTCGACGCGTACCGGGGCCGTGAGCTGCAGCGGGTCGAGCTCATCGGCATCTACTGGCACTTCGTCGACGTGGTCTGGATCTTCCTGTTCCCGCTTCTCTACATCGCGAAGTAGGCCGAGACGAGATATGTCAGACAATTCCGGTCATCACGACGTCAACTACAAGAAGATCTACTTCACGCTGCTCTTCCTGCTGGTCGTGAGCGTGGTGGGTCCCGAGTTCGGGGTCCTGTGGGTCACGCTGGTGACGGCGTTCGGCGTCGCGCTGGTGAAGGCGTACCTGGTCATCGAAAACTTCATGCATCTCCGTTGGGAGAAGAAGATCATGAAGTGGATGCTGACCTCGTCGCTCATCGTCATGGCGCTCATGTTCTTCGGGATCTCCCCCGACGTCATGAAGCACGAGGGCCGCAATTGGGTCAACGAGGCGGCCATCGCGGCTACGGAGCGCGGGATCGCCGGGCATGCAGAGGGAGAGGCCGTCGAGGAAGCGGTGGAGGTGGTGGAAGCGGAGCCCGGTGTCTTCAACGCGCAGGCGCAGTACAACCTCGCGTGTGCGACGTGCCACGGTCAGCAGGGTATGGGTGACGGGGCCGCCGCGGCCGCCCTGAACCCGCCGCCCGCGGATTTCACCACACCGGAGTTCTGGGCCGAGCGGGACCGCGACCGGATCTACACGGTCATCCACGATGGCGCCGCAGCCGTCGGCGGTTCGCCGCTCATGGTGGCTTGGCAAAACACGTACAGCAACGAGCAGATCGAGGCGCTGACGGACTACGTAATGGGGTTCCAGCCGGAGTAACACGATGACCGCACATTCCGCTACCGCCGACTTCGAGCACCGTCCGGAGCCGGTACGTCGGGAGAAGATCATCCCGAACGGCGTCATGGGGATGATCGCGTTCATCTTCACCGAGCTGATGTTCTTCTCGGGCCTCATTTCCGCTCACACCATCGTGCGCTCGCAGGTCGCCGGGCAGATGTGGCCGCCGTTCGGGCAGCCCCGGCTTCCCATCGAGGAGACCGCCATCAACACCGCGGCGCTCATGGCCAGCGGCATCGTGCTGGTGCTGACCTGGTTCGCCTTCCGGCGTGAGGCGCAACTCGCCCGGATTCCGCTCCTGATCTCCCTCGGACTGGGCGCGTTCTTCGTGCTGTTCCAGGGGGCGGAGTGGGTGGCCCTGCTCGGCGAGGGTCTTACGATGACGTCCAGCACGTACGGGGCGTTCTTCTATCTCATTGTCGGCACCCACGGCTTGCACGCGCTGGCCGCGCTCGTTGCGCTCGGCTGGACCTACGCGCGGCTGGATAAAGGAAAGCTGACGGGGCACGAGCTCGCCACGGTCTCCGCGTTCTGGTATTTTGTGGTCCTCGTGTGGCCCGTGCTCTACTGGAGGGTCTACCTGTGATGCATTCGACGACACGCAATATGTCCGTGATCGCGGTCACCGCCGCGCTTGTGCTCCTCGCGCTCTTCCCCGATGCGGCGCACGCCTGCCCCGTTTGCTTCTCCGCGACCGACGAGAACCGCCAGGCCTTCCTGGCCACCACGGTTTTCCTGTCGCTCTTTCCGCTCGGCATGGTGGCGGGGGTGGGCCTGTGGGTGCGGAAGCGGTCTAGGGAGCTCGACGAGCAGGACGGGTCGGCCTCGCGTACGGACGTGGAGTAAGACTCTTCCCTTTCTGGTGAGGGCGGTGGGGCGGAGCACTCGCTCTCCGCTCTGGGGTCGTTACTCACCACCCGTCCACCCCTCTCCGCGACCAACGGCGCTCCGAGCGAGTGCTCCACCCCACCGCCCTCGATCGTGCGGGGGTGACTCCGGTAGGCGAACTATCGAGGCCGTGCCGCCGTGCAACTGGTCGCGCCGCCCCAGGCCATGGGTGCGGAGAGTAGCGGACCGCAGAGGTGCCCCGGGGCCTGCTCGGGACTATCCGGCCCGGTGGGAGCGTCCGACCTGAGCGCCGTTTCGCCCCCCAATTGCGGAAGAAGCCGCCGTTGGGTGGGGAGGCGCAGTGCCGCTCGAGGGGCTAGTGGGCGGGGGTCCGCGCGGAGCGCCGTTGGTCGCGGGAGGCGGGGATTGGGGTGGTGAGTTAACGACCCCAGAGCGGAGCGTGGACCCCCGCCCGCCCGCCCCACATGCCCACGGCGTTCCTCAGCCCACCCGCCGCCGCTTGTTGCGCAGGAAATCCATCATGATGTACTGCCCCAACGTCATCGTCGAGGTGAAGTAGGCCTTCCCACGCGCGATCTCCGAGACCTTCTGGACGAACTGCACCAGGTAAGGGTCCTGAGCCAGCATGAACGTGTTGATCAGGATGCCCGCCTTCCGGCACGCCCCGACTTCCTGGAACGTCCGCTTCAGGATCGCCGGGTCGAGCCCGCCCGAGTTCGTGTAGACCCGCCCGTCCGGTAGGGTCATCGCGCTCGGCTTCCCGTCGGTGATCATGATGATCTGGCGCATGTCCTTCTTCTGCGCGGCCAGGATCCGACGGGCGATCTCGAGGCCCTCGGCGGTGTTGGTGTGGTACGGCCCGACCTGGGCCTTCGCCAGCTGCGAGAGCGGGATCTCCTCGGCGCGGTCTCCGAACGTGACCACGCTGAGTGAGTCGCCCGGGAACTGCGTGCGGATCATGTGCGACAGCGCCAGCGCCACCCGCTTGGCTGGGGCGAAGCGGTCCTCGCCGTACAGCACCATCGAGTGCGAGATGTCGAGCATGAGCACCGTCGCGCACGACGACCGGTACTCCGACTGGTGCACCATGAGGTCGCCGTAGTCGAGGTCGAGCGGCACGGACAGCCCCTCGCGCTCGATGGCGTTCTTGAGGGTGGCCGGGATGTCCAGGTTCATCGTGTCGCCGAACTCGTAGGGCCGTGACGCGGCCTCGGCTTCGATGCCCGTGGACAGGTGCGGCGTGTCGTGCTGGCCGGCGTTCGACTTCCCGAGCGCCGACATGAGGTCCTTCAGCGAACGATGCCCCAGGAAGTCCATCCCCTTCCGGGTCAGGTTGAACTGGACGCTCTGGGCCGCCTGCTTCGCCTCGTCCACCTGGCCCTGGCCGGTGACGTCGTACGTCTGGCCGGGCATCTGGGGGTTGCCGGTTTCGAGGTTGATGTAGCCCTCTTCGACCATCCGCTGGACGAGCTGGTCAAGGAGCTCGGCGATCTCCTTCTGGACGTCGGCGTCGCCCTCGCCCTGCCCGCGCAGCTCGTCGATCATCTCCGGGGTGAGCTGACCGCTCTCGAGGAGCGCCTTCAGCAGGGCATTCTTGAGCGCGTCCGTCGAGCTGGTGTCCTCGGTGCCCGACCATCCCCAGAAGGGGTGGAAGTTGGGGCCGCCCGCGAATCCCCCGTCCATGAGGAAATCGGACAGGTGCTCGAGGAGCGACTCGAGGTTGAGGGCGTCGAGCCAGCGGCCCTTGTACTTGGAATACGTCGTGAAGCGCATAGATGAGTACTACGGGTTGGCGGCCATGCGGTTCCCGTACGGCTCGGCCCTTCCCTGAAAACGCGTGATCATCACGCAGCAGTACGGTGAGCTACATTTCATAGATATGCCCAGCAGCGGCCCCGACACCAGCACGAATCCAGGAGGGGCCCGCGAACGCGACCGTGCTCTCCGGCTACATCCTCCCATGTCCAAAGACCATCGGCGCTTGCGCTCCGCGCTCCTGGAGCACTACGACCAGCACGGTCGCGACCTTCCCTGGCGCGCCGATTCCGACCCGTATCGGATTCTGGTCTCGGAGGTGATGCTCCAGCAGACTCGGGTCGAGACGGTCCGCGGCTACTACACGGCGTGGCTCCAGCGCTTTCCCGATCTGGACTCCCTCGCTTCCGCCCCCGAACCCGACGTGCTCAAGGCGTGGGAGGGGCTAGGTTACTACCGCCGGGCCCGCAATCTCCATGCTGCGGCGCGGGAGGTCAGGGAACGCTTCGATGGGCGCCTCCCCACGACTGTCGAGGAGCTCCGGGAGCTTCCAGGCGTTGGCGAGTATACCGCCGGAGCGGTGGCCAGCATCGCGTTCGACGAGGCCGTGCCGGCCGTCGACGGGAACGTGCGCCGGGTGCTCTCCCGCTGGTACGACGTACCCGACCCTTCCGCGCGTTGGCTGCGCGATACCGCCGGCGCATTGGTCGACGACGAGCGTCCCGGTGATTGGAACCAGGCGCTCATGGAACTCGGGGCGACGATCTGCACGCCCAGGAGCGCGCGGTGCGACGCGTGTCCGGTGGATTGGGCCTGCGCGGCGCGGGCCGCCGGGACCGTCGACGACCGTCCCGCGAGGAAGGGGAAGCCGACTCCCCGGCGGGCCGTGTTTGCCCTCGCCGTTCTGGAGGCGCCAGGCGGGTCGGTGCTTCTGGAACGGCGTCCCACGGGTGGGCTGTTGGGTGGCATGTGGGCGTTCCCGGAGCGAGAGGTCGCAGACGGGCGGGACGCGCATGCGGCAGCCAAAGAGGTCGCGGTGGAACTCCTCGGTGTGGAGAACGGGCTCTCGGCCTCGGCACCCCGGGCGCTCCCGCCCGTCCGCCATCGCTTCAGCCACATCGATGCCACCTACGTGCCCTGGCTGTTCGGACTCGAGATGTCGAACGGCGATGGCGATGGCGACCGGGCCCAGCGGCCCGGGACCTCCGACGGTCGGGTCGACGGTCGTGAACTCCGCTGGGCGAATGCCGCCGAACGGGCGGACATGGCCCTCCCGGTAGCTCAGCGCGCCGTGATCGAGGGCGTACAGTGAGCCCTCCGCCGATCACCCCCGACATGCTGATCACGATCGCGATCACGCTCGGAGCGATCGTGCTGTTCGTGCTCGACCGTCTTCCCATCGAGGTCGTCGGACTGATCGTGATGGTGGCGCTGATGCTGACCGGAGTGGTGACTCCGGCCGAGGGCGTGAGCGGCTTCGCGAGCGA
>JBBDSM010000163.1:15138-17958 GCA_040904945.1 Gemmatimonadota bacterium | reverse complement strand
TCGTCGTGCCGCCTAGGATCTGGGGCTGTGGCGCTCCCGGGGCACCCGTGCGCAGCACGGGTCCGGCCCACCCCACTCCTTCAACACCCTTCTAGGAACCTGATTCGGAACCGGGTGTTCGATAACTCCCCTTTGAAACACGGATCGCTGGGCGGGGGCGCACGCCCTGCCGGGTAACGCGACACCCCCAGCGACGATCGAGGTCGAAGCGAATCGATGAGAGGAATGGCGCGGACGTTCAACGGCTTCGGAGGTGGGTTCACACTCACCCCGATGGTGAAGCGCCTCCTCGTGGCCAACGTCGTGGTCTTCTTCCTGACCCTGCTGATTGGCCGCGAGTTCGTATTCGAGTGGTTCGCGTTCCAGCCGACGCGTATCGTTTTGCGGCCCTGGGGCCCGTTCACCTACATGTTCCTGCACGGCGATCTCATGCATCTCGCCGTGAACATGCTCGTGCTGTTCTTCTTCGGCCCGCCGTTGGAGGCGCAGTGGGGGGAGCGCGAGTTCCTCAAGTTCTTCGTGATCTGCGGTCTCGGAGGGGTGGCGCTGAGCTATCTCTTCCTACCGGCCTGGGTCGTCGGCGCCTCTGCGGCCGTCTATGGCGTCATGCTCGCGTTCGCGATGAACTGGCCCAACATTCCGATCTACATCTGGGGCATCTTCCCCGTACAGGCGAAATACCTCGTCGGGTTCCTCTTCGTGGTCAGTCTGCTGAGCGCCGTGCAGGGGTCCAGTGGCGGCGTGGCCCACTTCGCTCACCTCGGGGGATTGGCGGCGGCCTTTTTCTACCTGAAGGCCGATTGGCGCCCCAAGCAGCAGATCGATCGGCTGCGGAAGGCGGCCGGAGGATCAAGGCGCATGGCGATCGTGCCCCGCGATGAGGACGACGAGCCGACACCCCGCCAGCGCGCCCGTCGCGCCACGAAGGAGGACGTGCGCCTCTACGACCAGGTCGACGCGGTCCTCGACAAGATCTCCGCTGAGGGGATGGGCGCGCTGACCCCCGAGGAGCGCGAGCTTCTCGACGAAGTCTCGAAGCGGCACCGCACGAACTGAGCGGTACTTCGAGATGTCTCTGTTGACTTAGTATATGATTATCTATATATCTTAATGTCCCGAACATGGAGGAGCCGATGGCGCTGGACGAACGAGCCTTGTTGGAGCACGATGACGTCGAGAACACGGCGCGGGTGTTGAAGTGCCTCGGCCACCCGCTCCGGCTGCGCATTCTCGATCTCCTGGAGTGGAAGTCAGAGGCGACCGTCACCGAAGTCCACGAGGCCTTGGACATCGGGCAGGCCGTGGCGTCCCAGCATCTCACGACCATGAGAGACAAGGGGATCCTGGCGTCGAGGAAGGAGGGGGTGCACGTGATCTATCGGATCGGCGACGAGCGAGCGGTCAAGGTGCTCTCCTGCGTGAGAGAGTCCGCATGCTGAGGGGACAGGAGAGGGTCTCGAACACATGTCCCAAACCCCAGACATCTAAATATATGAATATATTTATCTTACCATCGGAAGGGGCGAGGGTGGGGCTACCGTCCCTTCTGGTGCTCTTCGCGAGCTTGGTCGCGACGGTGACGGCACCGCTCGGAGCCCAGGAGGCGCGCCGGGTGACGCTCGCGGAGGCCGTGGCGGAGGCGCGCGCCAACCACGCCCAGGTCGGCATCGCGGAAGCCCGTTCCCTTGCGGCTCAGGAGCAGATCACGGCCGCCGGCGCCAGCCGCTGGCCTACACTGGGGTTGGAGGCGGGAGTGCTTTCGTCGACCGACCCGGTCGCGGTATTCGGTGGCCGACTCCGGCAGGGACGCTTCACGCAGGCCGACTTCGACCCGGCGCTTCTGAACGATCCGGACGCGCTGACCGACTTCGACGGCGCGCTCGTCCTCGGGTGGAGCCCCGTGGACTTTTCCCGTGACGCCGCGTTGGGCGCAGCGCGGGCCAACGCCGAGGCCGCCGATCTGGGGGCCAGGTGGGCTCGTCGCGTCGCAGGATATCAGGCGGAGGTCCGGTATGTGGAAGCTGCCGGCGCGGAGCTGATGCTCGGCGCTGCGCGCTCGGCGACCGAGGCCGCCGAGGCCAACTTCTCGCTCGTGGAGCGTCACGCGGCCGAGGGTGTGGTGACCGACGCCGACGTCCTGCGTGCGAGGGCCGCGCTCGAAGACGCGCGGGCCCGTCAAATCGTGGCCGAGCAGGGCGTCGACGACGCCCGCGGCCGCCTCGCGCTGGCCCTCGGATGGCCGGCCGGCACGGTCCCGGCCCCGGTCGTCGATTCGGAAGGGCTGGTTGCGGAGGCTCCCGTGCACTCGGAGGAGGGTGGGCGCGCGGACCTTGCGGCCTCCGAGGCCCAGATCAGGGCCGCGGCCCAGGTCGCCAACCAGGCGAGCCGAGCCCGGCTGCCTCGCATCCAGGGCTTCGCCCGACTCGAGGCGCACGCCAACGAGTCGTTCTCGGACTCCGGGGACTCCTGGACGGTAGGTCTCCGGGTCAGCGTTCCGCTCTTCACCGGCTTCGAAGTCGGCGCGAGAAGCGCGGCTGCCAAGGCCGAGCTCGAAGCGGTGACGCTCGGACACGCTCAGCGCCTCGACGAGGCCCGGACTTCGTTGGCGGAGGCCCGGCGCGGTGCCGAGAGCCGGCGACGCGCCGCGCTCGCTGCCGAGGCGTCAGCCGAAGCCGCCGAGGAGGCCGCGCGCCTCATGAGGCTCCGATTCGACGAAGGCCTGGCGACGACGGCCGAGCTGCTGGCCGCCGAAGCCGCCGCCGTCAGACAACACACCGCCGCGGTGCATGCGCGGCTCGAGCACCGGATCGCGACCGCGAG
>JBBDSM010000163.1:0-15038 GCA_040904945.1 Gemmatimonadota bacterium | reverse complement strand
GACATCGGCGATCGGGTGCGTCGCGGAGACCGGCTGGTGTCTCTCGACGCCCGTGATGTGCTCGCCCGTATCGAAGCCGCGCGTGCGGCCTTCGCGCTGGCCGAGAAGAGTCACGGGCGCATAGAGCGCCTGGCGGCGGACGGGGCGGCGTCGACGCAGGAGCTGGACCGGAGCACCGCCGCGCTCGAAGCCGCGCGGTCGGCGCTCGCCGAGGCGGAGGCCCAGGAAGCGTACGCGGTCGTGACGGCCCCCTTCGACGGGGTGGTGACGGCGCGGCGGGTCGATCCGGGTGACCTCGCGAGCCCGGGCATGCCCCTGATCTCCATGGTCGATCCGGCCAGCCTGAAGGTCGTGGCCGACCTTCCCGCCCACCTCGTAGGGGCGGTGCGCGAAGGCGCCAACGTTCAGGTCGAGGTCGTCGGGGACGCCGCTGGAAGGCCCGTGTCCGCCAGGGTGAGTCGGGTGGTGCCGGCTGTCGCTGGAGGCGGGCGGACGTTCCGTATAGAGGCGGTGCCGAGCGCCGCGCTCGAAGGTGCGTACCCGGGCGCCTACGTCCGGTTGAGCCTGCTCTCCGAGGGTGAAGCCACCCGCTGGATCCCGGCGGACGCCGTCGTGGAGCGAGGTCAGCTCACGGGCATCTACACCGTGGAGGACGACGTGCTGCGTCTGCGCTGGGTGCGTCTCGGCGCGCGGCGTGCCGACGCCGTGGAGCTGCTGTCGGGACCGGCCGGCGAACTCCGGATCGTTCGCGACCCCGGGGTGGGCCTCTCCGACGGTCAGCCGGTGGGAACGGTGCGTGATGCAGGCTGGACCATCGCGGCCGTCGCGGCCGGGGAGACGAACCGATGAAGCAGAACATCGCCGGGCGCCTGGCCGGCGCGTTCATGGAGTCCAAGCTCACGCCGCTGCTCATGGCGGCGGCGTTGGGGGTGGGCGCATGGACGCTGGCCACGATGGCGTCCGAGGAAGAGCCCCAGATCATCGTGCCGCTCGCGGACATCTACCTCCCCATGCCGGGCGCTTCGCCCACGGAGGTGGAGAACCGGGTGCTGGTGCCGCTCGAGAGCGTGCTCTCCGGCATCGAGGGTGTGGAGTACGTCTACACGCACGCCCAGTCGGGCTTCGGGCTGGCGACCGTGAGGTACGAAGTGGGCCGGGACATGGAGGAGAGCCTGGTTCAGCTCCACAGCACCCTCATGAAGAACGCGGACAGGATGCCGCCCGGACTCGGCTTCCCCATGGTGAAGACCGTGACCATCGACGACGTCCCCTTCTTCACCGCCACCCTGCACGGCGGCGATATCGAAGGCCCGGAGCTGCGCGCCGCGGCGGACGAGCTGAAGACGACGCTGGAAGCGGTGCCGGAGGTGCGGGCCGTCCAGGTCGTCGGGGGTCAGACACGTGAGGTTCGCGTCGAGCTCGATGTCGAGCGCCTGGCGCTGTACGGTATCGATCCGCTGCACGTGGCCGAGCGACTCCGGAGTGAGAACTCCGAGCTGCAGTCGGGCACGTACACGCGTGACGACGAGGTGGTGCGCGTCACCACAGGCACGTTCCTGAGGAGCGCGTCCGATGTGGAGCGCGTCGTGCTCGACGTACGCGACGGCTCGCTGGTGCAGGTCTCGGACGTGGCACGGGTGGTCGACGGTCCCGCCGAGGTGACGAGCTACACCCTGCACGCCGAAGGCGGCGGCGCCTGGACACCCATGGTTTCCGTTGCGGTGTCGAAGCGGCCGGGAGCCGATGCCACCGCCCTCGGCCGCGCGCTCGAGCAGCGGCTCGAGGAGGCGCACGGGCGCATCGTCCCCGCGGACGTGTCCGTGGAGGTGTCCCGAAACTACGGGGAGACGGCGCGCCACAAGGTGGTGACGCTCCAGGAGCACCTCGTCATGGCGGTGCTGGCGGTGGGCCTCGTCATCTTGCTCACCATGGGGTGGAGGAGCGCGGTCGTGGTCATGGTCGCCGTGCCCATCACCTTCGCGCTCACGCTCTTCGTCTACCAGGTCTTCGGCTACACGCTCAACCGGGTCACCCTGTTCGCGCTCATCTTCGTGACGGGCATCGTCATCGACGACTCCATCATCGTGGCCGAGAACATGGAGCGGCACTTCGCCATGCGCGATCGTCCGCTGAAGGCGGCGGCGCGGGCCGCGGTGGACGAGGTCGGGAACCCGACCATCCTCGCGACACTCACCGTCATCGCGGCCGTGCTCCCCATGCTGTTCGTGGGCGGGCTGATGGGGCCGTACATGAGCCCCATGCCCATCGGGGCGACGGTGGCCATGCTGTTCAGCCTGGCGGTGGCGCTCATGATCACGCCGTGGCTCGCGTTCCGGCTGCTCAAGGGAGGGCATGACCGCGAGGAAGGTGAGGCCTACGCGCTGGAGCGCACGAAGATCTACAAGAGCTACGCGAGCGTGATGCGTCCCCTGCTCCGGCGTCCCGCCGCGATGTGGGGTGCTCTCGGCGTCATCGGCCTGCTCCTGTTGGGCTCGGCCGGGATGTTCCTGACGGGAGCGGTGACGATGAAGATGCTCCCGTTCGACGACAAGAACGAGCTGCAGATCATCTTCGATCTGCCCGAAGGCACGTCGCTCGAAGGGACGCTGGCTCTCGCGGAGGACGTGGGGCGGGCGGTCGGGCAGGTGCCCGAGGTGGCCGACGTGCAGCTCTACGCCGGCGTGGCCGCGCCGTTCAACTTCAACGGCATGATCCGGCACTACTACCTGCGATCGGGCGAGAACGTGGCCGACCTGCAGGTGAACCTGGTCGACAAGTCCGACAGGAAGGCCCAGAGCCACGACGTGGCCGGGTTGCTTCGGCCGATCGTGGACGGGATCGTCGCGGCTTCGGAGACCGGAGCCAGCGTGAAGATCGTGGAGGTCCCGCCCGGGCCGCCGGTGATGTCGACCCTCGTGGCCGAGATCTACGGCGACGACGCTGTGGAGCGGGAGCGCGTCGCCCGCGAGGTGATGCGTCGGTTCGAGGCGCATCCCAGCGTGGTGGACGTCGACTGGTCGCTCACCGCGCCGCAGCGTGAGGTGCGCCTCGAGGTGGATGCCGAGAAGGCGGCCCTCTCGGGCGTGGCCAAGGAGCAGGTGGTCGGGGCCATGAGGCTCGCCCTCGCCGGCGACGTGCCTACCTACCTGTCCGTGCCCGAGGCCCGGACGGCGGTGCCCGTGCGGGTCCGGTTGGCCGAGGCCGACCGGTCGGGCATGGACCGGCTGTCGCGGGTCCGGCTCGCTTCGCGGACGGGGACGACCGTGCCGGCTTCCGAGCTGGTACGCACCCACGAGGGCACGGCCGAGCAGGTCGTCGACCGCAAGAACGGTCGTCAGGTGGTGTACGTGACCGCCGAAGTGGCAGGAGAGCAGGAGAGCCCGGTGTACGCGATCCTCGATCTCGAGAAGGAGTTGGACGGGATCGAGGTCGCGGGTGGCGGCACGCTCGGAAGGCTGTTCGCCCGGGAGCCGCTCTCCACGGAGCGTCCCGTCATGAAGTGGGACGGCGAATGGCAGATCACGTATGAGGTCTTCCGTGACCTGGGCATCGCGTTCGCCGGAGCGCTCATCCTGATCTACGTGCTGATCGTGGCGTGGTTCGGCTCGTTCTCGACGCCGCTGGTCATGATGTCGGCGATTCCGCTCACGCTCATCGGCATCGCCCCGGGGCACTGGATCTTCGGAGCCTTCTTCACGGCGACGTCGATGATCGGGATGATCGCGCTGGCGGGCATCATGGTCAGGAACGGCATCCTGCTCATCGACTACCTCGAAGCGCGTACCGCGGCAGGCGTGCCGCTCGAGGACGCGGTCATCGAGGCGGGTGCGGTCAGGACGCGGCCCATCGCGCTCACCGCGGGCACGGTGGTCATCGGCGCCATCGTCATCCTCTTCGACCCGATCTTCCAGGGGCTGGCGGTGGCCCTGATCGCCGGAGCCATCGCCTCGACGGTGCTCACACTTCTCGTCGTGCCGGGGATCTACTACCTGGTGCGGCGTGGGCAGCAGGCCCCCACTCCCACTCCCACCGCCTGAGGAGGCGACCATGAAGCTCGTGTTCCTGATGTACCTGGAAGAAGACGACGCCCTCGTCATGAAGGGCTTCAAGGAGCTCGGCGTCGCGGTGTTCAGCCGCCTCCCGTTGGAGGGGCATGGCGCCGGCGCCGAGGGCTGGTACGGAGAGGTCGCGCCGTACCGCTCCCAGATGGTGTTCGCCGTCCTTCCGGACACGGAAGCCGCCAAGCTGCTGGACGCCGTTGCGGGGTGGCCGATGGGACAGGATCCCAAGCATCCCGTGCGGGCGTTTCAAGTCGATGTCGAGAAAGCCGTATCACAAACCGGAGTCATATCATGACCATGGACCGAAAGATTCGAGCGATCGCGGGCACCTTCATCCTCCTGTCCCTCGCGTTGGGTACCTGGGTGAGCCCGTGGTGGTACCTGTTCACCGCCTTCGTGGGCGTGAACCTCATCCAGTCGGCGTTCACCCGCTGGTGTCTCATGGAGGATATCCTGCGGGCTACGGGCATCCACAACGGCGACGGCGCGCGGAGCTGCTGACACGGCCCGCGCCTCTTCCTCAGCAGAACCCGTGGGTTGGGGTCGGGAGGTGGTCGAGCGCTTCTCCGGCTCCTTCCCCTGGACCTTCGAAAGTCGTTCGAAAGTCGAACGAGTTGGGAGGATCGCTCCGATGAACCCCTCGGGGAGAAATCCGCGCCATACCGGCGCCCTCGAAGCCCACGTCATTGTGGGAGTGACGGAAGCGACCGTTCCAGGATGGAACGATTTCCGAGGATGCGCTCCGTGGTGACGTACCCTCCGGTCACACCGCGGCGTCGGGCAACTCCTCCCGGACCAGGGAGAGGAACTCGTCGGCGAAGGCCTCGAGGGCGAGCTGCTTGGCGGAGGTCCTCCGGTAAACGAGTCGCATGGTCCGTACCGGCACGGGCTCCTCGAAGGGACGCACGCGGCCGCGTCTCTCTTCGCTCATCCCGTGGAGGACCAGCCTCGGTAGGAGCGTCATCCCGCCGTTCACCTCCACCAGCCGCATCAGGGTCTCCAGGCTTCCGCTGTCGAACCGGAGGGCGGGTGGCTCCATCTCGTCCCAGCCCATGTCGGCGCAGAGATCGAGCACCTGCTCCCGGAAACAGTGCCCTTCCCGCAGCAGCCAGAGATCCTCGCGGCGGAGCTGATCGCTGCGGATGCGCTTTACCGGCGAGAGCCGGTGCTCCGGAGAGAGGTAGGCCACGAAGGGCTCCCGGAAGAGAAGGTGCTCCCTGAGCTCGGGCTTGTCCACCGGGGTGGCGAGGAGGCCGGCGTCGAGCCGCCCCTTCTCGATGCCGTCCAGGATACCCTCGGTCTGGCGCTCCTCCACCCTGATTCGGAGGGCGGGATAGCGCGCCGTCAGATTCCCCATGAAGCGGGCCAAAATGCATGGAGCCACGGTGGGCAGCACACCCACGTGTAACTCGCCTGCCACCTCGTCCTCGCCGTGCACGAGCTCTTCGAGATGCCCGATCTCCATCAGGACGACGCGGGCCTGCCGGATGATGCGGCGCCCAACCTCGGTGGGGCGAACCGGATTCGTGCTCCGATCGAAGATCTCGACCCCGAGCTGCGACTCGAGCTTCTTGATCTGCGCGCTCAGGCTCGGCTGCGTCACCGAGCATCGCTCGGCCGCGCGGGAGAAGTTCCGGTGGTCGTCCACCGCCACCACGTAACGCAACTGGGTCACCGTCACGACCTGCCTCCGATGCTGGACCGCATGCCCCGGACTCCCGTGTCTCGCGATAGTCGTACCCTATCGCGAAGATAGTAACTATCACTTTGACCTACAGCAAAGAGGAGTGCAGCCTTCCCGAGCGGGACCCGTGAGACTCTTCGTGGGGGACACCCTCCCCGGCCGTACGTCCGCTCCTTCCGACGGGGATGGACCATGGGACTCCGATGTCATGCCGTCGCTTCCGCGGCGGTGGATGAATCCCAGTGAAGGAGCACTACGTTGAAGAAGCCGACCCAATGGGCTGCGGCCGTGGCCCTCGCCGCCGCTCTGGCCGCACCCATCACCCCGCTGAGCGCCCAGAGCGCTCAGCCCCAGGTCATGTCGAACGAGTACTGGTGGCCCGAGATGCTCGATCTCCGGCCC
Organism: Gemmatimonadota bacterium; assembly: GCA_040904945.1. Lineage (GTDB taxonomy): Bacteria > Gemmatimonadota > Gemmatimonadetes > Longimicrobiales > Gaopeijiaceae > JAWLHJ01. Next base: position 8,891 of record JBBDSM010000163.1, on the reverse strand, counting down.
CTGCGGCAGCACGCCGCCGAGTCCAACCCCTTCGGTGAGGACTTCGACTACGCTCGTGCGTTCGCCAGCCTCGACCTGGAGGCCGTGAAGCGGGACCTGGTCGAGCTCATGACCACGTCGCAGGACTGGTGGCCGGCGGACTACGGCCACTATGGTCCGCTCTTCATCCGCATGGCGTGGCACAGCGCCGGCACGTACCGCGTTCTCGACGGGCGCGGCGGCTCCGATGGAGGCCAGCAGCGCTTCGAGCCCCTGAACAGCTGGCCCGACAACGTCAGCCTCGACAAGGCACGGCGACTCCTGTGGCCCCTCAAGCAGAAGTACGGCAGCAAGATCTCCTGGGCCGATCTGATGGTACTCGCCGGGACCGTGGCCATGGAGTCCATGGGCTTCGAGACCTTCGGGTTCGCCGGCGGTCGTATCGACGACTGGGAGGCCGACCGGGTCTATTGGGGCCCGGAGACCGAGTTCCTGGCCGACGAGCGCTACAGTGGCGACCGGGAGCTCGAGCGGCCGCTCGCCGCGGTCCAGATGGGTCTCATCTACGTGAATCCGGAGGGGCCGAACGGCAATCCGGATCCGCTTCTGGCCGCCCACGACATCCGCGACACGTTCGGTCGCATGGCCATGAACGACCAGGAAACCGTCGCGCTCATCGCCGGAGGCCATACCTTCGGCAAGGCGCATGGCGCGGTCTCCGCCGACTGCGTGGGCGTCGAGCCTGCAGCCGCCGGGCTGGAGGATCAGGGTCTCGGCTGGAAGAACGAGTGCGGGGAGGGGAAAGGCGCAGATACCTTCACCAGCGGCCTCGAGGGTGCCTGGTCGTTCGACCCGACTCGCTGGTCGATGGAGTATCTGAACAACCTCTTCAAGTACGAGTGGGAGCAGACCAAGAGCCCCGCGGGTGCCACGCAGTGGATTCCCGCCGGTGGCCAGGGAGACAACACGGTTCCGGACGCTCACGATCCGTCCCAGCGTCATGCGCCCATCATGTTCACCACGGACCTGTCGCTGAAGGTCGACCCGGCCTACCGGGAGATCGCGGAGCGCTTCCGGCGGAACCCGGAGGAGTTCGAGCTCGCCTTCGCCAAGGCGTGGTTCAAGCTGACCCACCGGGACATGGGTCCGCGTGCCCGATATCTGGGCACGGACGTGCCGGCCGAAGAGCTGATCTGGCAGGACCCGGTTCCCCCGGTGGACCACCAGCTCGTCAGCGGCAGCGACGTCTCGCGGCTCAAGGTCGACATCCTGGCCTCGGGCCTCACCGTCCCCGAGCTCGTCCGGACCGCGTGGGCGTCGGCCTCCAGCTTCCGCGGCTCGGACATGCGCGGTGGCGCGAACGGAGCGCGCGTGCGTCTGGCGCCGCAGAAGGATTGGCCAGTGAACGACCCGGCGGAGCTGGCCCGGGTGCTGGAAGTCCTGGAAGGCGTCCAGCGCGACTTCAACAGCGCCCAGTCGGGTAGCAAGCGGGTATCCCTCGCCGACGTGATCGTGCTCGGTGGCGCGGCTGCCATCGAGAAGGCGGCGCAGGACGCGGGATATCGCGTGGAGGTGCCCTTCACGCCGGGTCGGACCGACGCCACCCAGGAGATGACCGACGTGGAGTCGTTCGCGCTGCTCGAGCCGACGGCCGACGGATTCCGGAACTACTTCGGCGAAGGGAACCGCTATTCTCCGGCGGAGATGCTGGTCGATCGTGCGAGCCTGCTGAATCTCACCATTCCCGAGATGACGGTGCTCGTTGGCGGCATGCGTGCCCTCGATGCGAACACGGCAGGCGTGGACCATGGCGTGCTCACCGCCCGTCCCGGCACCCTGAGCAACGACTTCTTCGTGAACCTGCTGGACATGTCGACGGAGTGGAGGCGGTCGTCTGACGTTCCGGGCACGTATGAGGGGCTCGATCGTGGCACCGGTGCGGTCGTGTGGACGACCACCCCCGTGGACCTGATCTTCGGATCGAACGCTGAGCTGCGGGCCGTCGCAGAGTTCTACGCGGCGGACGACGCGCGTGAGCGGTTTGTGCACGACTTCGTCGGGGCATGGGCCAAGGTGATGACCCTCGATCGCTTCGATACGTTCTGAGTCGAGCCTCCGGGCTGTCCTGCCTCTCGCAGGGTAGCCCCGAGGGATCCAGGGGGCCGGAGCGGCGAGTTGTGGAGGCAGGCCGCTCTCGTATGGAGGGTATCCTGCGGGCCGGCATCCACGAGGGCGACGGAGCGCGGAGCTGCTGAACGCTCAGCGCGCGAGTGCGAAACCCCGGAGCCCTTCCGGCGTATGGGGAGGTGCTACGGGCCCGGCGGGCCGTCCATCGAGGGCGGCCCGCTGGCGCTTCACCCCTTGTTCCGAGGACTCCGAGAACCATGTCCGACCGCTCCCTGCCCGAGAACACGTCCCCGTCGAACCCGATGCTCGACTTCCCGCACGCCTTCGTCGCCGAGCGGCTCTTCGAGGCGCGCACGGTGGTCATCACCGGCGAGGTCAACCAGAAGCTGGCGGCGTCGGTGATGTCGCAGCTCCTGGCTCTCACCAGCGAGTCCAACGACGACATCACCGTCTTCGTGAACTCCCAGGGCGGTCACGTGGAGTCGGGCGACACCATCCACGACATGATCCGCTTCGTGGAGCCGCGCGTGCGCATGGTGGGCACCGGCTGGGTGGCGAGCGCCGGGGCGCTGATCTACGTGTCCGTGCCCAAGGAGGACCGCTTCAGCCTCCCCAACACACGCTTTCTGCTGCACCAGCCGTCGGGCGGCGCGGGCGGGGCCGCCAGCGACATCGAGATCGAAGCGCGCGAGATCCTCAAGATGCGCGACCGGCTGAACAAGGTGTTCGCACGGGAGACGGGCCAGACCCTCGAGAAGATCGAGGAGGACACCCGGCGGAACTTCTGGCTCGATGCCGAGGACGCTCTCGACTACGGGCTCGTGGGCAAGATCATCCACAAGCAGTCCGAGATCGTCTGAGGCGGCATCCCCCGCGTCACGTTTCGCACGCTCGCTCGTCGTATCGGGTGTAGACCTCGGCCGCCCGTTCCTCGGCGGGCGGCCGGCACGAAACCGACCCGATCGCCCGAAACGGGACAACCTCATGCGACCTCGCACGCTCCCATCGACCGTCACCGCCGTCCTGGCGCTCCTCTTCACGGCCTGCTCCGACCCGGCCGGCCCCGGCGACGTCCAGCCCATCACCCAGCTGCCGCGCAGCCTGAGCGTCGCGGAGCAGGAGGTCATCGCCCGTTCCAACACCTTCGGGCTCGAGCTGCTGCGCGCCGTCGTGGCCGACGACGAGCGTCCCAACGTCGTCCTCTCGCCGCTCAGCGCCTCCATGGCGCTCGGCATGACGCTCAACGGTGCCCGTGCGGGGACCTTCGACGCCATGAGCGACGCCCTCGGCTTCGAGGGGCTCGACCAGGACGAGATCAACGCGTCGTATCGCGATCTGATCGAGCTGCTCACGGGACTCGATCCGAACGTCCGCTTCAAGATCGCCAACGCGATCTTCGCCAACGAGGAGATCACGTTCCGGGACGCATTCTTCGCCGCCGTCCGTGACGCCTTCGACGCCGCGGCGGCGTCACGCGACTTCTCCGACCCGGCGACGCTGCAGGAGATCAACGCCTGGGTCGACGAGCAGACCGAAGGGTTGATCGACCGGATCCTGGACGACCTCGATCCAGAGCTGGCGATGCTCCTGCTGAACGCCATCTACTTCGAGGGAGCGTGGACCACGCAGTTCGACCCGGAGGACACCGCTCCCGGCACCTTCGAGACCATCGACGGCGGCACCGTGTCCGTCCCCATGATGAAGCTGACCGAAGCCGAGGTCGCGCTCGGGGGCGGCAACGGCTACCAGGCGGCCGAGCTGCCGTACGGTGGAGGCGCGTTCGCCATGACGCTCGTGGTGCCGACGGGGGACCCGCGTGGCTTCGTCGCCGGCCTCACCGACGCGCGCTGGAGCGAGATCACGGGGAGCCTCGGCGAGCCGACGGACATCGATCTGCTCTCCATCCCCAAGCTCCGGCTGTCGTACGACACCTTTCTCAACGACGCGCTGCGCGACCTGGGGATGGCGGTGGCGTTCACCGACCAGGCTGACTTCTCGGGGATGACCGAGGAGGTGGCGCTCTGCGTGGACTTCGTGCGCCAGAAGACCTTCCTCGAGGTGGACGAGGTGGGGACGAAGGCGGCTGCGGTGACGGCCGTGGGCATCCGGCCGACGTCGTTCAACGGCCTCGTGGCCGACCGCCCGTTCGTGCTGGCGATCCGCGAGCGCTTGTCGGGGACCCTTCTGTTCGTCGGGCTGGTGGGCGATCCCTCCGTCGAGGACTCGGGCGAGCCGGACCCCCAGCAGGGCTGCTGAGGGTCGCGGCCGGCCCGTGGTTTACTGAACCCGGATGATCCCCGTCATCCCCTGTGCCTGATGGGGGTCGCAGAAATACGCGAACTCGCCCGTCGTGTTGAACGTGTGCTCGAAGGTGTCGCCACTCGAGGCGATGGTGGCGCTCGCCCACTCGCTGTGGCCGTCCGGCGTCACGGTGTGCAGCACACCGTCCCCGTTGATCCAACGGACCGTAGTACCGGGGCTGATGGTCAGGTCGGGGTTCGAGAAGCTCGGCGTGACCGCGGTGATCTCTTCGACGTTCCCCTGGTTCTCGTCCTCCACGATCGCGAAGGTTGCGTTCGCGGTGGCTCCGGCCGTGACCGTAACCGACTTCTGTTCCGTCTCTCCGTCGTCCAACGAGAAGCCGGTGGGGACGTCGATCTCGACGTCGTGCGTCCCCTCGGGGACGTCGGAGAAGGTTACGCGTCCGTCGCTGCCGGTCGTCTGGGTCGCGCTGGCCGTGCTCCCCCCGGATTCGAACAGTCGAACGGTGGCTCCCTGGTGTGCCGAGCCATCGGCGTTCACGGTGACGCGGACGGTGCCGGTCGTGGTCGGATCGGTACCACCGTTGCCTCCGTCGTCGCCGCCGCAGGCCCAGCCGATCGCCCCGACGAGGATGATGGCCCCGACCTTCGAACGTTGGAGTAGCGTCATGGTTCCTCCATGTGATTGAAGATTGAAATGTGATCTTCTGCCAACATGGAGTACGTGGATCGTTAGCGCAAATGCGACTTGTGCTAACGATAGGGCGCTGGTGGCGCCGTGGGGGTCAGCCTTCCTCGTGTCGCGTGCCGTTCGGGCTCGGGAGCTCGTTCTTGGCCGTGCTGAGGACGATGGTCGTCCGCGTGGAGGCGACGGGCGGTAGCGGTTGGATCTTCTCGTCGAGCAGGCGCCCGAGGGCGTTGGTGTCCTCGACCCGGAGCTTCAGGAAGAAGCAGTCTTCCCCGACCACACGGTGGACTTCGAGGACCTCCGGAATGGAAGCGAGCAGCTCCCCGGTTTCCTTCGCCCGCGCGCCCTCGCCCGTCTGCACGGCAACGAACGCGAGAAGCCCCTTCTTCACGGCCTTCGGATTCAGGTGGGCGCGATACCCTTCGATGACCCCGGAGTCCTCGAGCTTCTTGATGCGCTGGGACACCGCCGAGGGCGTGATCCCCAGGTCGCGCCCGATCGCCGCGTTGGCGATGCGTGCGTTGTCCTGGAGGAGCGAAAGGATCCGGATGTCGAGGTCGTCGAGCATGGGACAGCCAGGGTGGAGGGAGGATTCTGAAAGGTATCTCACCCCGACTGTCGGGACACCGTCCGTTCGGCGCTCGCCGCCGAAGCCCGGTGGGACTAGCTTTCGAAGGTCGGTTTGACCTGCTCACACATTTCCCACCAGGCCTTTGATTCACGGAGCCTCATCTGTCGCCCGACTGAATGTCGCCCGACTGCAGGCCGCGCCGGTCAGGGCTCGAATCGAGGAGGTGGAGTCGTGGTCGGTCTTGTGACTCTGGATCGGATCCGCGCGAGACGTGCTGAGATCCTCGCTCTCGCCGAGCGCCACGGCGCCTCGGACGTGCGCGTCTTCGGATCCGTGCTGCGCGGGGATGCCCGTGAGGACAGCGATATCGACCTACTGGTCCGGTTCCATGCGGGGCGGAGCCTCCTAGACCACGTAGCGCTTCGTCAAGACCTCGCGGATCTTCTCGAGAGCGAGGTGGATGTGGTCAGCGAGCCCGCGCTCCATTGGTTCATCCGTGACCGGGTGCTGGCGGAGGCCGAGCCTCTGTGAAAGACGCCCGCATCTTTCTGGTCGACATCCTGGAACGAGCCAGGCGCGTGGAGCGTTATGCGGCGGACGGCCGAGAGGCCCTCCAGAACTCCGATCTTCTGCAGGATGCGGTGCTACGAAACCTGGAAATTATCGGAGAGGCGGCCAAGCAGGTTCCGTCGGAGTACCGAGAGCGTTGCCCCTCGAAGATGGCCGGATTTCCCTGGATCCGTCGGCAGCCACTTGGCTAGTATACGCACCGTGGAGGCCCGTGAGCTCAAGAATCGTCTCAGCGATTTCATCCGTCTCGTCGAGGCCGGCGAGTCGTTTCTCGTGACCGATCGTGGGACCGTCGTGGCGGAGCTCCGGCCGGCGGGATCCACCACTTCCGACACCGGTGGCGCCGGCGCCTCGCACGATCCGAACCTCTATGTTCCGCGGGCCCGTGCCCTCGGGCGCGGGGGAACCTCGGATGAGCTTCTCGCGTCTGAGCGAGGCGATCGATGACGACCTGATCGGGACCCGGACGAGCGCCGGCCTGAGTTGACGGGCCGCTTGCCGACCGCGCCTCCCCCCGCCTAAGATCTGAAGCCCAATCGGTGAGCGGCTCGAGACCCGGAGGAGCCCGTATGGCATCGGTCCAGGAGTACCCGACGGAGCGCATTCGCAACATCGCCGTGCTGGGGCACGGCGGCTCCGGCAAATCCAGCCTGGTGGACGCGCTCTGCTTCGTCGCGGGCACATCGAAGCGCCGAGGGAGCGTGGACGACGGTAACGCGCTCACCATGCATACTCCCGAAGAGCTGGCGCACGGGATCTCGATCCAGCTCACGCCGGCGTTCGCCGAGCACCTGGGCACCAAGATCAACCTGCTCGACACCCCCGGATATCTGGACTTCTCCGGGGAGACGCTGTCCGCGGTGCGTGTGGCGGACGCAGCCATCATCGTTGTCAGCGCCACGGCCGGTGTCGAAGTGGGAACCGAGCGGGTGTGGCGCTACTGCGAGGATCGCGGCATCCCCCGGATCTTCTTCGTCTCGCACATGGACCGGGACAACGCCGACTTCGACCGGGCGTTCCGACAGATCAAGCGGATCGCTTCGGGAGCGCTCCCCGTCGAAATTCCCATCGGAGAGGGCTCCGGCTTCCGCGGCATCATCAACCTCTTCAGCGAGAAGGCCCACATCTACCGGGCAGGGACCCAGACGGGCGAGTACGACGTTCAGGAGATCCCCGACGAGCTCGCCGACAAGGAGGGGCGCTGGGAGACCGAGCTCCAGGAGGCGCTCGCGACGACCGACGAGAGCCTGCTCGAGTCGTACCTCGAGGGCGGGCACATCACTCGTGACGAGGCGGTCGAGGCCATGGCCCGGGCGATGGGCCGGCTCGAGACGTTCCCCGTGTTCTGCGGCTCGGCCACGAACAGCTACGGGATCCGGGCGCTGCTGAAGAAATTGGTCGAGCTCTGTCCGAGCCCGAGGGAAGCGGTGGCCGAGACGGTGGATGGAGCACCGCTGCTCGCCACGGACGACAGACCGCTCGCGGCGCTCGTGTTCAAAACGGCCGCCGAGCCCCATGTCGGAGAGCTCTCCTACTTCCGGATCTTTTCGGGGTCGGTCTCGAACGGCGATGAGGTCGTGAACGCGTCCGACGGGCAGGCGGAGAAGCTGAACCATCTCGCGGTGCCGATGGGGCGCGACCGGATCGAGGTCCCCCGGCTCCACGCGGGTGACATCGGGGTGATCGCGAAGCTGAAGCACACGCATACGAACGACACCCTTACATCGAAAGGAGCGCGGATCGCCCTCGAGCCGATCGCGTTCCCGGCCGCCGACATCGCCATCGCCATCAAGGGGACGAGCCGCGCCGACGAGGACAAGCTCGGCGAGGTGATCCCGAAGCTCCACGAAGAGGACCCGACCTTCTCGGCGACGTTCAATGCGGAGCTGCATCAGACGATCGCGCGGGGGGTCGGCGAGCTCCATCTCGACATCCAGTTCGAGCGGATGGCACGCAAGTACGGCGTGAAGGTGGAGACCGAGCAGCCGAAGATCGCCTACCGGGAGACGATCACCGTCGAGGCGAGCGGGCAGGGCCGACACAAGAAGCAGTCGGGGGGCCGTGGTCAGTTCGGCGATTGCAGAGTCCGGCTCGTGCCGGGGCCACGTGGGTCGGGGTACGCGTTCGTGGATGCCATCAAAGGCGGTGTCATCCCGTCGAAGTACCTGCCTTCGGTGGAGCGGGGCATCCAGGAGGCGGCGGAGCGGGGGATCGTGGCCGGCTACCCGGTCGTGGACTTCACGGCGGAGTGCTACGACGGCTCGTACCACGCGGTCGACTCGTCGGACATCGCCTTCAAGCTGGCGGGCGCGCAGGCGTTCCGGACCGTGGCCGAGCAGTGCCGGCCGGTGCTCCTCGAGCCGGTCGTGGAAGTGGCCGTGGTGACGCCGGACGAGTACGTCGGCGACATCATGGGCGACCTGACCTCACGGCGCGGCAAGGTGCAGGGAATGGAGCCCGAAGACGGCCGCACGACGATCCGGGCCCTCGTGCCCGAGGCGGAGCTGTACAAGTACGCCGCGACGCTCCGGTCCATGACCCAGGGGCGCGCCCACCACACGCGGACGCACGCCGGCTACGAGCAGGCGCCCGATCACGTGGCCCAGAAGGTGCGGAAAAAGCGGGAGGCGGCACTCAGCGCCTAGTGTAGTGTGGCCGAAGTCTCTTGAGTAACGAGAGTGCCGAAGCGCTCCGC
>JBBDSM010000162.1:0-18112 GCA_040904945.1 Gemmatimonadota bacterium | reverse complement strand
GGGGCAATCTGGTGAGGGCGCCCATCGAGCGCTGAAGTCGGCCGGGCCGCGGGGGGCGCGCCGCGGGGGTCCTCGAGCGGGCCAGGTGCTGCGCGGGCCGCGGGATGCGCTACCCGGCGCTCTCCGCGGCCCGGTTCTTCCGGATGGTCGACAGCGCCATGTTGTAGTGACGCAGCCCGGCTTTCGCGTCGTGGACCACGAACATGGCCCCGTGCTGGTCGTACCCTTCCGGGTTCACGCCGGAATAGTTCATCAGCGTCGAGGCGAAGTCCGACGTCATGCGGGCCTGGTCCTCATCCGCCGGATCGGGGCTGCGCCAGAGTGCGTCGATGGGAAGGTTCAGCTCCGAGCCGTGGTGCAGCGCGATCAGCACCTTCGCCACCAGGGCGTTGTGCGGGAAGTTGAAGTGCAGATGGAGCGGCGAGTACCGGGCCGGGTCGGGACGGACGCGCGCGAAGTCGGCCAACAGCACACCCTCGTGGCGCGCGAAGAGATCCCGGAACTCGGCAACCTGAGCCCCGTAGTCGGCCAGCGCCCGCGGCGCCTTTTCGAAGAACGCCCACGGGTCGGGGGTCAGCCCGTTGATGACGGCCTCCGCCACCGGAAGCAGCTTCCCCTCGGCGGCGCCTTCCGTCCTAAGGCGGTCGTAGGCGCGAAGGAGCTCCAGGACCGAGGTGAGAAGCCACGGATAGTCGCCCACGTTGTCGTCCCGCATGCGGCCGATGTCGCGACGGTACATGACCCCGAAGCCCCAGCGGAGATGTCCCGCGAGCACCGCCGTGCCCAGCGTGGCGAACCGCGCCCGGCGATCCGGGGCGTCGAGCCCCCACACCTTCTCGATGAGCCGGTCGTAGGCCGCTTCCTCCGGATGGAACTGCGACACGCCGAGGACGAGCAACGTCTCCGCATGCTCGACGAAGCGGTGTCCGCTTCCCTCGGGACCCTGCAGCAACCTCACCAGGCGGTCCACGCGCTCGAGAGAGGCCACCGGGTCCTCGGCGTCCCAGGCGCGCATCGCGCACAGGATGAGGAGGTGGAAGAAGTAGTAATCCAGAAGGATGCCGAGCGCCTCGCGCTCCGTGCCCTCGACCATGCCGATGTCGGCGAAGTAGTCGAGGAGGATGACCGGAGTGCTCTCCCGGCTGAACTCGAGCTCCCTGAAGTCCCAGCTGTGGAGCACGCGGAACCCCTCGCTCCGGGTTCGACGGTCCATGCGGTCCACGACGTCCTTCAGGAGGTACCCGGCTCCCCCCGCCTGGAAGCCGTGCGCCTGCATGGCGGCGCGTAGGTGCCGGAGTGCCGGGCCCATCCCGCCCCGGGCGAGTGCCTCGTCCACGAACTGGTGCCTGAAGGGGCCGGCGAGCATGGGCTCGAGGACGTCGGCCGCGGTTTCGCTGAGGATCTCGGTGGTGTCGGTCATGCGCGAAGCTACCAGATTCTCACCGGCAGCAGAGCCACCGGCTTACGGGCCATGCGCTCCATGAACTGATGCGTGTACGCCCGCACCTCGAGCCCACGACCGAACACCTCGACGAGGTACAGGTCGTACGGCTGGTACGAGGCGAGCTGCCCCAGTCCCCCGATCACGGGCATCTCGTCCACGTAGACGCGCGGCTCCACCAGACGCCCCCGGCGCCGGATGCACTGGTCGGCGAACGCATTGCGGCCGCACGTCTGGATCTGGAGGGTGGCTTCACGGTCGAGCAACTCCACCACGTCCCTGGCCGAGCTTTGGACGAGTCGGTCCTGGCCCACGGCATGGACGGTCATCGGCGTCGACCGGCGTCGCCGCTCCATCCGCTCCTCCATGGTCTGAAGCCTCTCGGTCACGACGCTGAGGCCGTCGATGAGCACCGCGGTCGGAGGGAGAGGAACCTCGATGTCGAGCTCCGACCCTGCGGGGAGGAAGCCCGTCACCCCCTGGGTCTGATAGCCGTATCGACGCACCGTGAGCTCGAAGTCGCCGCTCGTCAGCTCCCCGAGGTCGAAGCGTCCGAGGGAGTCGGTCAGCACGGCCCGGTAGTTGTTGCCGAGCACGACGAGGGCGTTCGCGATCGGACGTTCGCCCACGAGGTCCACGATCACACCGGAGAGGCGGCCGTCGTTCGCCCGCTCCGGCGCGTCCTGGCCGGCCACCGGCTGGGCGACGGAGGCGAGCGTGATTGCAGCGAGGACGACCCATCGGGCACGGCGCGGGTCATACGTCGAGGGTCGCCGCCGTTTCTCCGAGCGTTGTCTCGTCATGGGCCTCTCACCTTCTCCCGGGTCCTCAGCCTCCCCACTCGGGTCGACCGCCACTACGTAGTCTGCGGCACCGGCCGCCCCGGCGCGAGATCCTGCCGATCGGTCCCTCTCGCCCGCCCGATGCCCTTCAGCCCCCGATACGCTCCCCGGAGAGCGCCGGCGCGTGCACTGGGTCGCGCCGCGCGCGGGTCAGCTGCTCGAACGCGTACCCCAACCCCAGGAGCCGGGCCTCACTGAACGCCGGACCGAAGAACGACAGGGCCACGGGAAGCCGGTCGCTGGTGAAGCCGGCCGGCACGATCAGGTCCGGGAAGCCCGTCAGGTTGGCGATGTTCGTGGCCGAGGGGCCTCCCCCGCCGCCTCCTCCGGCGATCAGCCCCGGCCGGGTGGGCGACGTCGGATAGACGATGGCGTCCAGGTCGTGCTCGGCCAGCAGCCCCTCCACGACGCCCCGAACGAGGGGGAGGCCGTGCTCGCGCATGGTCACGTACGCGGCGTCGTCCGTCGAGCCGCTTCGCTCTTCGTCCTCGAACAGCGACCACCGCGTCGGGTTCGGCGCCCCGCGTCCGGGCGGTAGCGACACGATCTCCTTCGTGCGCTCGACCATCTCGGCGAGCGTCTTCGGATACGTCGGCCCCAGCGTCGCGAGGTAGTCGGGGATGTCGGAGCGGAAGTCCCGCCAGCGAATGGTCGTGTACCAGTCGCCCTTGGACTCCAGCAACCAAGCCGGGTAGCGGACGTCGACCACCGTGGCTCCGGCCTCGCGCATCGTGTGGAGGGCAGCCTCCATCACCCAGTCCACCTCCGCGTCTTGTCCCATGAAGTCCCTGGCGATGCCGATGCGGGCGCCGGCCAACGCCCCCGCGTCGAGAGCTTCCACGTAGCTCGGCGCACGGCGCTGGTCGGCGTCGTTGGTCGACGCGTCCGCTGGATCGGTGCCCGCGAGCACGTCGAGCATGGCGGCAACGTCGTGGACGTGGCGCGCCATCGGGCCGGGCACGTCGAACGTCAGGGAAAGGGGGACGATGCCGTCGCGGCTCACGAGCCCCTGCGTAGGCTTCAGCCCCGCGATCCCGTTGGACGCCGTAGGTCCACGGACCGAGCCACCCGTGTCCGTGCCGATGCCGAGCTGCGCGTAGCTCGCCGCGATGGCAACCCCGGTTCCGCCCGAAGATCCGGACGGCGAGCGCGCGAGATCGTGAGGGTTTCGCATGGGACCGGCGACCGAGCTCATGGTCGGGCCCGATGCGAACTCGCTCATGTTCGCCTTGGCCAGGATGATGGCGCCGGCGTCACGCAGCCTCCTCACGATGAACGCGTCGTCCGGCGGGACGGAGCCGGCCAGGAGGAGCGAGCCCGCGGTGGTCGGCATGTCGCCGGTGTCCACGTTGTCCTTGAGCACGACGGGGATCCCGTGCAGCGGAGAGCGGGGGCCGCGCTCCCGTCGCTCCCGGTCGAGCGCGCGTGCCGTCTCGAGTGCGTCCGGGTTGACGTGCAGGAGGGCATTCAGCCCTGGTCCGGCGGCGTCGTAGGCGGCGATCCGCGTCAGATACATCTCGATGAGCCGCTCGGCGGTGAGCGTTCCGGAGTCGAAGGCGCGTCCCAGGTCCTCGATGGAGGCCTCTGAGAGGGCGACCTGGGCGGTGGCCGGCGCCGTAGCCGCGCCCAGCACGGCGAGCGTGAGCGCCAACACGACGGGTCCGGTGCGGCGGGGGACGGAGCGATGGAGCGGCAATGCCATGGGTGTCTCGGGTTCGGTGGAGCGGGATGCGTGCCAAGCTACGACTTGCCGACCGTGCGGCGCGAGCCGCATCGTGGCGGGTCGGACCGCACCTCACCTCCAGCGCGAGACAGACTCATGGCCCGTCCGCTCCCCCTCCGGCTCCGCACGACCTGCTTCGTGCTCGCCCTCCTGCCAGCCCTGTCCACCACGGCTCCGGAGTTGGCCGCCCAGGACATGGATGCGCCCCGTCCCATCGCCGGCACCAACACGCTTTGGGTCGAGGAGATGACGTGGATGGAAGTCCGCGATGCGTTGGCCGACGGGATGACGACCGTCATCGTCGGAACCGGCGGCGTCGAGCAGAACGGCCCCTACGTCGCGAGCGGTAAGCACAACTTCGTCCTGACGGCCACGACGGAGGCGATCGCCCGCGAGCTCGGGAACGCGCTCGTCGCGCCCATCGTGAAGTTCGTGCCGGAGGGGGATATCGATCCGCCGTCCGGGCACATGCGCTACCACGCGACCATCAGCGTCACCCAGGAGACGTTCGAGGCGCTCCTGACGGACATCGCATCGAGCTTCGCCGCTCACGGCTTCACGGACATCGTGCTCATCGGGGACAGCGGGGGGAACACACGCGGCATGGAGAACGTGGCCGCCGGGCTCAACGCGGCCTGGGCCGACCGTCCCGCACGCGTGCACCACATCCCCGAGTACTACACCGAAGACATCTACAGCTGCGACTACCTGAAGGCGGAGCTGGGGATCTTCCAGGAGCCCGACAACTGCGTCGCGACCCGAAACGAGTACCACGACGACTACCACTACTCCTCGATCATCGCGACGACCGATCCGACCCGCATCCGGGCGCAGCAGCGCATGGACGCCGGGCTGTTCAGCATCAACGGCGTCGATCTGGCGCCCTTGGCGCGCACCATCGCCAACGGCAGGCGCCTCGTCGAGTACCGCGCCGAGATCACGGCCCGGGCCATCCGCGACGCCATCGCGAATCGATGACGGAGCGCGCGGGCAGCGACGTGGCCGGTGCGAGCATCGAGCCGGCCGCGCCGCAGGCACCCCCACCCCCGCTCCCGACCGATGTCCCCGGTCGGGTCACCTCGCCCGCCCAGATGCTGTCGGCCGACTTCCGGAGCTTCCGCCTCCTCGAGGCCGCGCGCTATACGTGGTGGAACCCGCTCGGCGCGCCGGAGCCCGAGCGGGACGTCCTACGCCTCGACGTTCCCGAGAGCTTCACGCACGACTTCGCGAGCGTCCCGCGGGTGCTCTGGATGCTCATCTCGCCTCTGGATCTGGGCCTCGCATCGATCTTCCACGACTGGCTCTACCGCAAGGGTGGACAGGTGACGACGCTGCGCTGGGACCGGGCGGACGGGCGGTGGGATCCCGTCGAGAAGCCATGGTCGCGCCGACAGACCGACGAGCTCTTCGCCCGGATGATGCGGGAGCAGGGCGTACCGAAATGGCGTCGGAGGGCCGCGTACCTCGCCGTGAGGTTCGCGGGAGGAAGTTCCTGGCGCGGTTGATCGGATCACCCGATCCGCGTTATCGTTTCGCCACACGATCAAGCTTCAACGAGCCTACGGCCCAACGCATGAGCAACACGCCCCACCGACTCGCGACCATGATGTGTCGCTGTTGTCGTCCGGCTCTCCCTCGAGGAGAGGCCGTGGGGCGCCCGTACATGTGACGGACGCGTGAAGCTCCGGGCCCTGCGCCCGGATCCCCGGCCCCTCTCCAAGCGAGAAGGGCCGGTTTTTTTTGTGCCCACCCCCGATGACCCGCCCCCGAAAGTCGAGAATTCCATGACCATCCGAGCACCGATCGCCATCTATCACGAGCACCCCGACTGGTTCCGGCCGCTCTTCTCCGAGCTGGACCGCAGGGGCGTGCCGTACGTGCGGCTGGACGCCGGTCGCCACACCTTCGATCCGACTGCCGAGACGCCGGACTGGGCGCTCGTCTTCAACCGGATGAGCCCGTCCGCGTACCTGCGCGGACACGCCTCTTCGATCTTCTTCACGTCCCAGTATCTCGCCGATCTGGAGCACCGGGGTGTGCGCGTCGTGAACGGGTGGCGTGCTTGGCAGACGGAAATCTCGAAGGCCGAGCAGCTGTCGCTGCTGAAGCGGCTGGGGCTACCGGGGCCTCGGGCCCGGGTCATCCACCGGGCCGAAGACGCCCCCGCGGCCGCCGAGGGGCTCCGCTTTCCCGTCGTGATCAAGCCGAACATCGGTGGGAGCGGCGCGGGCGTGCGGCGCTTCGACGCATCCGAGACCCTCGCCGCCGCGGTGGCCGAGCTCGATCTCGGCGTCGATTCGACCGCGCTCGTTCAGGAGTTCATCCCGGCCGAGTCGGGACGGATCGTGCGCGTGGAGGTCCTGGACGAGAAGTTCCTGTACGCCATCCGCGTCTACACGGACGGCACCGACTTCAACCTCTGCCCGGCCGACGCATGCCAGCGCGTGGACGGGGCCGAGCTCGAGCGCTCCGCATGCGCGTTGGATGCGCCGAAGAACGGCATGAAGGTCGAGGGCTACGAGCCGCCCCCCGAGGTCGTCGCCGACGTCGAGCGCATCATGGAGGCCGCGGGCATCGAGATCGGGGGTGTCGAGTACATGATCGACGACCGTGACGGCCAGCTCTACTACTACGACGTCAACGCGCTCTCGAACTTCGTGGCCGACGCGCCCAACGTCGTCGGCATCGACGCCTTCGCGCGTTTGGCCGATTGGCTGGAGCGCGAGGCCGAGGCGGCGACCGGTTGGGCTGCCAGCCTAGCCGCATCCAACCCAGAGCCCGCCGCGGCATCCGCCGCGACCGCATCCTCGGCCACCACCACACCCGTCACCGCACCCGTCACCGCGGGAGGTGTCGCATGAGGTTCGGATACTGGCTCCCCGTCTTCGGGGGATGGCTTCGCAACGTCGAGGACGAGGACATGGACGCGTCGTGGAGCTACGTGAGCAAGCTCGCCCGGCGCAGCGAGGAGATCGGGTTCGACCTGACGCTCATCGCCGAACTGAACCTGAACGACATCAAGGGGATGGACGCCCCGTCGCTCGACGCCTGGAGCACGGCCGCAGCCCTCGCGGCCGTCACCGAGCGCCTCGAGCTGATGGTCGCGGTGCGGCCCACCTTCCACGCCCCCGCTCTGCTGGCCAAGCAGGCGGCCAACATCGACCGCATCAGCGGCGGAAGGCTCTCGGTGAACGTGGTGTCTTCCTGGTGGGCGACCGAGGCGAGGAAGTACGGCGTGCACTTCGACGAGCACGACGACCGGTACGCGCGGACCGCCGAGTGGCTCGAGGTGGTCGACGGCATGTGGCGCCGGCCCGAGTTCTCGTTCAAGGGGAAGTACTACGAGGTCGAGGACGCGATCCTCGAGCCCAAGCCCGTGCGTGATCCACGGCCCACGGTATACGCCGGCGGCGAGTCTCCCGCCGCCAAAGAGCTCATCTCGACGAAGTGCGATGCGTGGCTCACCCACGGCGACCCGCCGGACGTGATCGGCGCGAAGGTCGACGACATGAAGGCGCGGCGCGACGCCGCGGGGCTTGCACCGATGTCGTTCGGCGCCGCCGGATACGCGGTGGTGCGCTCCACCGAGCGGGAGGTCGAGCGGGAGCTCGCCCGAATCACCAACGTGCAGGAGAATGCTCGTGGCTACGCCAATTACCAGGACTGGATCAAGAACACGAAGCTCGAGCGGAAGATCAGCATCGAGGACTACTCGGTCTCGAACCGAGGCCTCCGAAGCGGCCTCACCGGAACGCCGGAGCAGGTGGCAGAGCGGATTCTCGAGTTCGAGCGGGCCGGGCTCGACCTCCTCCTGCTCCAGTTCTCGCCCCAGCTCGAGGAGATGGAGCGCTTCGCCGAAGAGGTGATCCCGCTGGTGCGGGAGGAGTCGAGCGCGAGCCTGGTGGCGTAGATTTCGGGGGTGCGCGGCGACGCGCCGGCGGGCAGTCCCTCGAGCCCCCTGCTCACGTAGGGCGGGACGACGATGACATGGAGGCGGGGCTCTGGCTCGCCCTTGTCACCGTCGCGCATCCCCAGCACGAAGAGGGATGGCGACAATCCGCCACCGCGTTGAGGGCGTGGGCCGGCGTGTGAGGTTGACCGCCTCATGTGGCGGAAACGTGCCGCGAGCCCTCGAGGGTTCCGTCCGCGTGTAAAGTTGACCGCCACATGTGGCGGAAGAATGACGCCGCCGCACCAGCGGCGGCGACCATGCCATGTTTACGCCATCGCCTGCGATGAGGGGAAGCTCCCGGGTGCGCGCCGCACCATGAACGCCCGACAGATCGCATGGGCTATCATAACTCCGAAGTGGCGGGGCGGAAGTCCCGCGGACGGCGCCGGTCCGCCCGCCTTGTCCGGGTCACCGAAACGATACAATCTGATCGGGTTCACGTCCTCCCGGAGCCCGCCCATGCGCCACACCCGTCCCGTTCTCAGCGGCATGTTCCTCTTCCTTGCCGCCATGTCCTCCGCGGCGCCCGCCGCCGCCCAGCAGCTCTACGATTTCGGCACGGCCTTCGGTCGGGCCGCGGTGGTCGCGAGCGGTGACGTGCTCGTGGCCGAGCCACAAAACGTGGTGCGGCCGGGTCGTGTGTACGTCTTCCGCCCCGGGACGTCGGGATGGAGGGAGTCGCAGGTACTCACCGCCTCGGACGCCGAGCGGTCCGACGGCTTCGGACGGGCGGTCTCGGCGCGGGGCGACGCGCTGCTGGTGGGTGCGCCCCGAGCCGGAGAGGGAGCGGGTGCCGCCTACCTGTTCCTCCGCAGTGACGAGGGGTGGCGAGAGGCCGCGCGCATCGGACCCCGTGAGGGTGCGACGGGAACCGGAGGCGCCGTCGCGGTGACGGGCACCGGGGCCGCGGTCGTGGAACAGGGAGAGGGCGGTGAGCGGGTGCGCATCTACGCCCGTGACGGCGGCACACTCCGGGAGGAAATCGTCCTGCGGGCCGCTACGGCCGACCGCCGCTTCGGCGCGGCGGTGGCCTTCGTCGGCGACGACACGCTTCTCGTGTGCACCGCGGACGCCGACGGCACGGTGCTCGTCGAAGCGTTCACGCGCGGCACCAGCGGGAGCTGGGCCCCCTCCGGGTCAATCGATACCGACGTCCCCTTCTCGATGTCCGGTGGCCTGCTCTCGCAGGATCCCTACAAGGAGTGTGGGCTCACCTCCGACGGGGAGCGGGCAGCCGTCGGGACGCCGCTCGCGTTCGGAGGCCAGGGCGCGGTGACGCTGTTCAACGTGGACGGCTCCGGAGCGCCGGTGCGCGACACCACGCTCGCGGCTCCCGAAGGAGCGCGGGGCGGCTTCGGCACCTCCGTCGCGCTCTCCGAGGGCACGCTCTGGGCGGGAGCGCCGAACGCCGGCGGCCAGATGGGCGCCGTGGCGCGCTTCGAGCGGACGGACGACCGCTGGGGCGCGGGCACCGTGCTGGACGGCCCAGGCACCGACTTCATGCCGGTGTTCGGACTGGCGCTCGCAGCGGGTCCGGACGTGGCCGTCGTCGGCTCGCCGGGCGACGCGTACGGAGCCGGCGTGGCCGTCGGCTTCGAGCGCGCAGGGGACGCGTGGACCCAGGCCGGCATGCTCGAAGGCGAGGCCGAGGGATACGAGGCGGTGTCCGGTGACTCCGTGGACTGCGCCGAAGGAAGCGCCGCCATCTTCTCGTGCGACCAGATGGACCTCGTCGCACTCCTCCCCGTCCAAGAGCTGGGCGCCTCCCGGGGCGCGATGGTGAACGACGTCTGGGGATGGACGGACTCCGCGACAGGGCGGGAGTACGCCGTCGTCGGCCGGTCCGAAGGGACCTCGTTCGTCGACGTCACCGATCCGACGCGGCCGGTCTACCTCGGTCAACTCCCCAAGACCGAAGGGAGCCGCGGCCAGGCCTGGCGCGACGTGAAGGTGCTCCGCGATCACGCCCTCGTGGTGGCCGACAACGCGGGGGAGCACGGTATGCAGGTCTTCGACATGACCCGCCTCCGCACCGTCGACCCGGCCGCTCCCCCGACCTTCGAGGCCGACGCCCTCTACACCGACATCGCGAGCGCCCACAACCTCGCGGTGAACGAGGAGACCGGCTTCGCCTACACGGTCGGCAACTCGGGCGGCGGGCGGGGGTGCGCGTCGATCCACATGATCGACCTCAACGACCCGAAGAACCCGACCTTCGCCGGGTGCTACAACGATCCTTCCGTCGGGCTCGGCGCGGCGGGACAGACCCACGACGCTCAGTGCGTGGTCTACCGGGGTCCGGATGCGGAGTATCAGGGCCGCGAGATCTGCTTCGGGTACGGCGAGACGGCCGTCAGCATCGGCGACGTGACCGACAAGGAGGCCCCGGTCGTCCTCGGGAACGCCAGCATGCCGAACACCGCCTACATCCATCAGGGATGGCTCACGGACGATCACCGCTACATCTACGTCAACGACGAGCTCGACGAGATGAACGGCCTGACCGACCGGACGCGCACCATGATCTGGGACGTCGCCGAGCTCGACGACCCCGTGCTCGCAGGCGAGTACCTGGGCGAGACGAGCGCCACCGACCACAACCTCTACGTGCGCGGCGACATGATGTACCAGTCCAACTACGCCGCCGGGCTGCGCGTCATCGACATCTCCGACCCCGTGAATCCCCGCGAGGTCGGCTTCTTCGACACCGCGCCCTTCGCGGACGACGTCCCGGGCTTCTTCGACGGGTCGTGGAGCAACTACCCGTTCTTCGAGAGCGGCAACATCCTGGTGACGAGCCACAAGCAGGGGCTCTTCGTGCTGAAGCGGAGGGTGCCGATCAGCTAACTCCCCTCGTATCCCCAGGGCGCGGGCGGCGCCTCCACGGTCCGGCTCAGATCGAACGTGAACGTCGCGCGCGCCTCGCCGTGACGGGTCAGGTGGTAGGTGAGCCGCTCACCCGGCTCGACGGTGAGCGACCAGACGTTGGTCGCCGCCTCCGGAAGCAGCTCGGCGGTGAACGCGTCGGCCGGGAACGCCTGCGTCGTGGCCGTCCCGTTGTCGCGGGTATCTCCACCGTACTGCGTGACCGCGTCCTCCGACCCGTCCTCGTGACGATGATCGTGCTTGAGCCGAAGACCCGTATCCTGGCGCGTCACGATCCAGGTCCGCGAGCGGTCCTCTCCGACGTGCAGGGGAATCTGGATCTCATCGGGGGAGCAGCGGCGCACGTGCATGACCATGCGGCCCTCGAATCCATCGCCGGAGACCCGCGTCGCCTCGCCCTCGAAGGCCTGGCCGCACATCGACTCGAGTTGCGCGAAGAACTGGTCCTGAACCGACGCGGCCGTAGCGGTCTCGTCCGCATCTTCCGCAGCGCCACCGCAGGCCCACGCGAGACAAAGCAAGGCAACGGCAGTACAGCGAGCAATCGATGTGTCCATGGCTAGCAGCCCCTGGGTCGAAGACGTAGGAGCCATCGTGCGGGCGCGCGCTACCCGCCGTCAAGCGATCATGGGTCCGCAGCGCCCCGGCTTGCCGCGATCCCCGGAGGGCCTAGGTTGGGTTGGACGTTCCGCGGCTGTGCGCCGCATCCACCGGAGACGTCATGCCCGCAGGTTATTCCGGCACGCCACTTTTCAAGAAGCTCGGGCTGAGGCCGGGGATGGCCTGCCAGGCCCTCGATCCGCCCGACGACTACGGTGACCTGATGGCCGGCCTCCCCGGCGACGTCGATTTCGGGTCCAGACAGCGGGGTCCGCTCGACTTCGTGCACGTCTTCGTGACGGAGGCCGACGGGCTGCAGGACCGCCTCACCAAGCTACGGCTCCAGATCACCCCGACCGGGATGATCTGGGTGTCATGGCCGAAGAAGGCGTCCGGCGTCGAGACCGACGTCAACGGGAACGTGGTCCGCGACGCCGGGCTCGGTGCCGGCCTGGTGGACATCAAGGTCTGCGCCGTGGACGAGACCTGGTCGGGGCTGAAGTTCGTGATCCCGCGGGCTCGACGCGGCTGAGCCCACCGCGAGCCTACCGCCTGACCCAGGTCAGCTCGCGGATCGCTTGGCGCATCTCCTCGGCCATGCCGGCCTCGGTGAGCGCCGCCCACATCGCTTCGACGGCCGCCTCGTCCACGAGCCCGGGGGGGCTTCCGCCGGACTCGCTGTTCGAGAGTCCCCGCTCCCCGCGGAACGCGTCGACCGCAGCGGCGATGTCGTCGCCGTAGACCTGCCAACCGTCTTCCCGCTCGAGGGTCTCGGCCTCCGGCCGGTAGTGGCCGAGGGCATGCATGATGAGCTTCACCTGCCACACGTCGGACCCCGCCTGCTGCTGAAGCGTGCGGTAGCCGAGCTTCCCCGAGATCGCGTCGTACACGCGGCGCATCTCACCCACGGGCTCCGGGTGCTCGCAGATGTTCACGTGCACGGTCTGGCCGTCGTCCCGCCGCGCCATTCCATCGCGCGGGTCAGCGACGATGACGGCGGCGGACTGCATGCGCCCGGAACGCCGATCTCCCCCGGCCGCCTGACCGGCTTCCATGGCCGCGATGAGCCGATCGGCGAGGTGCAGCCCGGATCCGGCGGTCGCCTCGAACGACGTCGCCACCGCCCCGAGCACCTCGGGGCCGACCAGCACGTTCCCCTGGGTGGCGTAGTTCGGCCCGGCCCGATGACCCGCCCAGGGGCCCGGGCGGCTCCCCGTGTGCTGGGCGCTCCGTCCGTCGAGAGCGATGACGCCCACCTGCCGGCTCTCGACGTTCTCGTCGGTGGCCAACGCCGCCGCGAGTGCTTCCGATGGACTCGTGCCCTCGGCGATCATGTCCAGCAACTCATGCCCGTACTGGGTCCGGGTGGAGGCCTGGGTGGCCACCGCACCCACGCCCACGCGCACCCACGGCACACCGTTGCCGACGCACGCGTTGCGGGTCGTCACCGCGGCGCCGGCCTCACCCGTCTCGGGATCGACCCCCACGATGGAGAAGGTGTGGAACTCGAGGTCAGCGCCCCACTGGACGGGCTCCTGCGCCGCGCCGGAAAACGGCAGGGCGAGAAGGCCCGCGGCCAAAAGAAGCGTAGTGAGAAGCAGCCCCGACCGTTCACCGAAGCGGGAGTGGTCGGACCGGAGCACGGCGGCGAACGAGTGAGCGAGCGTCATGGACACGGACCTGTCTGGAGGATCGATGTCCGCGAAGGTAGGCCCGAGCCCCCT
Organism: Gemmatimonadota bacterium; assembly: GCA_040904945.1. GTDB lineage: Bacteria > Gemmatimonadota > Gemmatimonadetes > Longimicrobiales > Gaopeijiaceae > JAWLHJ01. The sequence goes on along the minus strand of JBBDSM010000162.1, from coordinate 4,944 downwards.
GACGCGGGAGGGTCCGGCCAGCCCGGATGCACGAAGCCCCCGCCACGGAAGTGACGGGGGCTTCGTGCCCTGCAGCTACCGGAGGCAGGCTCCAGCGGAGGTCAGCCGACGGTGACGGACCTCTGGAAGGTCACGCCGCAGACCGTGCCCGACATCGAAACCGATCCGGACTCCGCCATGCCGCTCATGTCCACCGAGAGGCTGACGTCCAGGGAGCAGGTCCCCTCGCGCCCGTCGGTGCTCCAGTCGACCGCACCCCCGTAGGTGCCCTCCATGGAGAGCTCGTTCTCGCCCACCGTCATCGAGACGTTCGAGGTCACGTCCGGAGCGCCGTCGAGGGTGAAGCGGATGCCGTCCTGAGACTCGGCCACGCACCCGTTGTGCACCTGCGTGAGCCCGAAGGTGGCGTTGATTACGGTCTCCGTGTCACCGGAATACTCGAGGCTACCGTCCACGCCGACGGTCCCCCCGAGCTCGCACGGTACGGTCGCGCTCACGGACTCCGAGCCACTGATCGGGGTCCGCGCGGGAGCGCCCTGCGCGCCCGGCATCTCGCTGGTGGTGGAGGAAAACACCGTCGAGCCCACGACCTCCGCCAGCGCCTCCGCTTCGGCCTGGCTCAGATCTCCCACCACTTCCGTCGCACTGTCACCACACGCGGTCACAGCCACCAGCATGGCGAGCGCCACGCCTCGAACATGAATCCGGTTCATCGGTCTCGTCCTCGTTCAGAATGTGCGTCTCTCGGCCGGGCACTCACCCAGCAACATCCGGACCAGCAAACGTAAGTTCTTGCCGCCCGTTGACTTGGTGTCCTGACGCCAGCAGGCGCTGGGCCCGGACAGGCCGCGTTCCACCGTGTGCCCTCGCACGCTGCGAGGTCACTGGGGCGCGGCCTCCGGCTACTCCAGGTACGTGTATCCCTGGAATCCCTCGTCGAGGAATCGCCTCAAGCTGACGGTCTCGGCGAGCGTCAGGCGGCCCGCGGCCAGTGCCTCCTCGGCGTCTTTGCGCAGGTCCTCGCGCATCACGTCGGCGTCGTACTGAACGTAGCCCAATACCTCGCGGACGGTATCGCCCTCGACGACTTCGTCGATGCGCCAGCGCCCGTTCTTGCCGTCGATGACGACGTGCACCGCGTGGGTGTCACCGAACAGGTTGTGCAGGTCTCCGAGCGTCTCCTGGTACGCGCCGGTGAGGAAGACCCCCAGGTAGTAGGGCTCGAACTCCTGGTCGGCGTCCTCGGGCGCCGGCACCAGGTCGTGGAGCTCCAGCGTGCCCTTGGGTCCGTCCGCGGACGGGAACTGCTCGATGCGGCCGTCCGAATCACAGGAGATATCCACCAGAACGCCGGAGCGCGTGGGCCGCTCGTGCAGCCGGTGGATCGGCATGATGGGGAAGAGCTGGTCGATCGCCCAGGAGTCGAGGAGCGATTGGAAGACGCTGAGGTTCACGAAGTAGAGGTCGGCGAACGTCGCCGTGAGATCGGCGAGCTCCTCGGGCACCTCACCGTGCAGCATCTCCAGGACCCGTCGCCCCACGCACCAGTACATCTCCTCGGTCGCCGCGCGGGACGCGATGTCCATGTACCCGAGGTTGAAGAGGCTCATCGCCTCTTCGAAGGCGTGGGCGGCGTCGTTGAACAGCTCCAGCGGATCGAGCGACTCGGCGTCGTCTCCGTCCATGCGCTGGTACGCATCGAGTATATCACGGAGCGGCTGGGGGACGTCGTCCGCCCCGAGCGCCCGCTCCATCAGCGCCTGGTTCGGGGTCTCGGGGAGCCGTCGGCTCGCCACGGCCTCGCACACGATCGCGGTGCAGTGGCTCACGAGTGCCCTCCCCGACTCCGAGAAGATGTGCGGATGGGCGATCCCCGCGTCGTCGCAGATCGACTTGATGCGGTGCACCACGTCGAGGGCGTACTGCTCCACCGTGTAGTTCGACGAAGCCGGGCTCGCCGACTGCGTGCCGTCGTAGTCCACGCCGAGCCCGCCGCCCAGGTCGAGCATCCCCATCGGGGCTCCCTGCTCGACCAGCTCCGTGTACAGGTGGGTCACCTCGCTCACCGCGTACTTCACGGTCCGGATGTCGTAGATCTGCGAGCCGATGTGGCAGTGCAGAAGCCGGAGCGAGTCGAGCAGGTCGCGCTCCTTCAGATAATCGACGGCCTGCAGCACCTCACTGACGGAGAGGCCGAACTTGCCGCGCAGCCCCGACGACGTCGCCCACCGCCCGATGCCCCCCGCACCGAGTCGCGCGCGAATGCCGATGTTGGGCCGCACGTTATGCGCCTCGGCCTGCTTCACGAGCAGCTCCAGCTCGTGGAACTGCTCCACGACGGGGATCACGTTCCGGCCCATCTTCGCCGCGAGGATCACGGTCTCGATGAACTCGTCGTCCTTGAAGCCGTTGCAGACGAGGGGCATCGAGTTGTGGCCCACCGTCAGCGCGAGCCCGGCCAGGAGTTCCGGCTTGGAGCCCACTTCGATGCCGAAGTCGAGCTCCTCGGCGAAGCGCACCACGGCCTCGCAGAGCTGGCGCTGCTGATTGACCTTGATCGGGTAGACGCACGAGTACCGGTTCTCGTATCCGACCTCGTCGATAGCGCTCGCGAACGCGTCGCGAAGCTTCGTCATCCGATGACGCAGCAGGTCGGGAAAACGGAGGACGACCGGAGCCGTCAGTCCCCTCGTCTCGAGCCCCTCGATGATCTCGAGCATGTCGAGCGACTGGCCGTCGGGCCCGTTGGGGCGCACGACGAGCGTGCCCGCGTCGGAGATCCCGAGGTACCCGTCACCCCAGTCCTCGAATCGGTAGGTATCGGCGGCGTCCCTCGTCGTCCACTTCGTCGACCGTTCGGCGTCGACCGTGACCACATCGCTCATCGCTACTCATCCTCGCGCGGCGGCGCGCCGGCGTCGGGACATGGCGCGGCCCGAGCACGACGCTCTACGAAACAGGTGTTGCGGCGAGTGCAATATCGCATGCGGTGGACCGCTGTGTCATACCTCCCCCGACGACACCCGGCGGAACACCTCCAGCATCACCTCCACCTTGGCGGGCTTCGCTCCGATCCACTCCTCCCACGCATCGGCGTGTCGGTCGGCTCGTTCGAGCAGGGCCTCCACGACCCGCTCCAACAGGTCCAGCACCTCGGGCGCGGCGAGATTCACCTTCGGCCACATGCCGGCCACGATGTCCATCGTCTCGCGGCGTCGCCGGAACAGGTCGGCGAGCTCCTGGTCGGTGAAGAACGGGCCGCGGGCGGTCGCAGCCAGGCATCGACCCAGCAGCTCCACGACGTCGTCGTCGAGCTTGCGCCGCAAAATCTTCTCGGAGCGGAACTCCAGCACCCGACCCAGGAACGTCATGAGCGGATAGACCGCTTCGCCGAGGTGGTCGAGGGTGACCGGCGGCGCTTCCCGTGGATACAGGTAGAGCCGGTCCCAGTGCTCGTCCTTCTGCTCGACCTTCTCCGACATCTCGGGCGTGATCCAGTCGTAGCCCACGAGGTCCTCGAAGCGCACGAGGTCGAGTCCCTGCTCGTCGAGTACCCGCTGGATGCGGCGCGGCGTCACGACCAGCACCGAGCCGTCCGTCGTCTCGATGCGGGCCACGGCCCCCGCCCCGGCGAGGACGTCCTCCTCCCCGAGCGGGCTCCTCGGCACAAGCGTGGCGTTCAGGTCGGGGCGCTTGGCGCCGGCTTCCTGGAAGATCTCCATGAGCTGCTCCGTGAGGAGCCAATCGACCATCGTCATGAGGCTTCGTCCACGACCCTCGAGCGGCAGGGCCGCATCCACGGCAAGTGCGGAGGTATGTGTCGGTGACCAAGATAACGCGCATCCGGTGATCGTTCCGGTGCGTCTCCGCCCGACGGCGCCGTCAGGTCGCCTGGGCCCGGTCCTCCGCCGTCTCCGCGCGAGCGAATATGCCCGAGAGCACCAGGGCACCACCGGCGAGCGCCGTGTCTTTGAGCATGCTGCTCATGGACGACTGCATCGCAGCCTGATCGGGAGCGTTGACCACGCCCATCAGGTGGATGGTGACGGCGAACGTAAGGAGCAGGAGCGCCAGCAGCCGAGTGGCCAGTACCGCGTACGACCCGATGATGATGGAGACGGCCGCCGCGATCAGCGCGGCGCCGGTCAGATAGACCCAGAAGACACCGCCCGGAACGGGTACCATACCCGCCATGGCGCTGCCGTTCATGAAGTGGAATACACCGAAAACAGCCATCGGGATCGCGTACAAGTACCGGCCTACGGTCGGTAGTGCGCTCATGTCCTGAGCCTCCTGCTCGGGGAATCGTGCTGCTCGTTCATGCTTGAAATAAGCCACGGCGGACGTGAGCGAAAGGGGCTCACACACGAAAGCCCCCCGGCCCGGGAGGGTCTCGGAGGGCTCCATGGGCGCGGCCCGGCAGTGCGGCTCCTGACGCCCACGACCGACCCCTCCGGCCCGAGAGGACCGGAGGGGTCGCCGCGAGGTGCAGCGGCGGTCAGGTCGTCGGGACCTCCACGTGCACGTGCACCGACGTGGTCTCGAAGTCGGCATGACCACTTCCGACGGCGCCGTGCATCAGCCTGAAGGTGGCGTCGGTCTCGCCCTGGGCGACACCGTGCAGGTGCCCGCCGAACTCACCTGGAGTGTCCTGCTCGAACTCCGCGATGGCCTCGTCTTCGATCTCGACCTCGAGATAGACGTCATCGTCCAACTCGATGGGGTCGCCGTCCTCGTCGACGAAGGTCACCTCGATGTGTGCGGTCTCCTCGCCTTCCAGGACCTCCAGCTCGCCGGTCCAACCCTGGCCGGCCTGGTAGGAGGCGATCACGACACCGTTCAACTCGAGCTCGACCCCGGTCGGGTCGGCATGCTCCTCGAGGCCGGTCGGATCGTCGCTGCACGCGCCGAGCGCGACGGCTCCGGCGGCGGCGATGGCAAAGG
>JBBDSM010000161.1:13213-18319 GCA_040904945.1 Gemmatimonadota bacterium | reverse complement strand
TAACTGGTTATTGCCGAAGGAATGTGTCGCTTTGCGCTCAATCCCGGGGGTGATTCCCGACGTCGAGAGTCCGGTGCTCGAGGCGCCTGACAGATTCCCTCCCGCCTTCGCATTGTTCACTGGCCCTCGTTCGACCGCAAGGTAATGGCGTGGCGTCGCTCAGCCTTCGGGACGGACTCGATCGGCCCGATTCCGCTCCAAAGAGCCAGGTCGCTTCACTCCAGGTTGTCCAAAGGGCTTCTCACCGTCTCGAGGGTGGACCGGGCCACGTGAGTGTAGACCTGCGTCGTCCTGGCGCTCTGGTGGCCGAGGAGCTCTTGGATCACGCGGAGGTTCGTGCCGCCCTCCAGGAGGTGGGTCGCGAAGCTGTGACGGAGGGTGTGCGCCGTGACGTGTTTCTCGATGCCGGCGGCTTTAGCGGATTCATGGACGATTCGCTGGACGGATCGGGTGGTCAGGTGGGTCTCCTTCATGCCGCCGGGAAAGAGCCAGGGGCGTGCGGGATATGCATCGCGGTAGAGCTGCACGGCTTCGATGGCTCGTTGGGCGAGTAGCGTGTACCGATCCTTTCCGCCCTTGCCCCCGCGTACACGCACGAGCCCGCGGTCCATGTCGAGGTCGGCGGGTGTGAGCCGGACGACCTCACCCACGCGCAGGCCGGCGCTGTACAGGAGCATCAGGAGTGCCCGATGCTTGAGGTTCCGGGTCTTTCCGAGCAGGCGGGCGACCTCCTCCGGGCTGAGCACCGCTGGGAGCTTGCGTTCCTTTCTGGGTCTGGGGATCCGGAGCGCCAGACGGGGCTGCCCGAGCACGGTCTCGGACAGGAACCGGAGGGCGCTCACGATCTGGTTCTGGTAGCTCTTCGAGATGCCCGGCCCACGCACGAGCTCGAGGAGGTATGCTTGCGCGTCCCGTGCGGGATCCTCGGGCAGCTTCGGGGTGCCGCCCCCGCACCATTCGAAGAACCGACGGAGCTGGCCCAGATAGGCCTTCCGCGTGGGCGGGCTGTATCCCTTGAGCTCGAGTGCGGCACGCACGCGTTCCAGGAGCTGGTCACCGGATGGATCGAGCCGCGCGGGGGCTCGGGGGGCGACACTCGTGGAGTGCGAGTCGGGAGCGTTGGTCGTGGCCCCGAGGGGGGGCGACCGCTCCGGCTGGGTCCACCCCTCCGGTAGTTCGGGCCCGAGCAGCGGGCGGTCGTCGATGATCCACAACTCATTCCTCCCCAGCGCCCGCTGGAGAGACCGAATGGCGGCATCGGGGTCGGGGGCGCTCCAGAGCGCTCGCTCGGGATGATAGCGGCGGCCGGGGAGCGCCTTCACGGCGTCGAGCACGGCCGCGAATCGGTGGTGCCCAAATCGGATGAGGATGCGGTCCTCCCGAGGGCGGACGCGGACGGTCGCGGTGGGCTCTCTGCGCATGCTGCAAAGAGCGCGGACACGCGGGGCGAGGGGATGCCGGGACGGGACGGGCTGGGGTGTCCTCGCGCGGGTGTCGCGGGTGTCGGGGTCGAGGAGGGTGGTGGGGTGCGCCTACGGCCCCGAGCCCGTCGGTCCGGCTCCACCCGGGCGGGTCCGCTCCATGGCCTCGATGACCTCTTCCTCGTCGACCATCGCGGGCTTGGGGACCTCCGGTATGGTCAAGGACACCAGGGTCTGGCCGGGCGAGGGGGTAAGCGACGAGTCCGCGCTGAAGACTCCGACCAGGCGGCTACGCTCCACGAGGAAGGCGGGGGTCGCGCGGGCTCCGTAGCGCTCCCGGTAGTCTTCGAACGTGAACTGCTCGGTGAGGGATGTGCTGCGGAAGGTGCCGCCCGAGAGCATGGCTTCCGAGGCCGTGATGAAGGTGAGCTGCGGGGACACGAAGAGGCGGGCGCGCGGCCGGGCGGCCACGGCGTCGCTCCCCCCGGACGGCGCGAGCTGATAGACGTGCGCTCGGTCGCGTGACTCGACGGCGCGGATGGCGGCGAGGGTGTTGAACTCGTCATTGGGCGTCGCGATCAGCAAGATGCCGCTGGTCTCCTCGGACACCTGGTCGAGCACGCTGGCCCGCACAGCGTCGAGACCCTCGATCCGGGCCTTGGTCAACTCCGAATGGTTCGTAGCGATGAGCTGGACCTCGACGCCGGTGTTGGCGACGGCCCTGGCGATCTCGCGTGCGACCGGATTGGCGCCCACGATGGTCAGGCCGCCGGGACGGTCGTCCACGACGCCGAGTAGCCGGCCGACGACCTTGGCGCTCAGCGAGTAGAGCGCGACGGTTCCGACGATGACTAGAAAGGTGAGCGGCACCAGCCGGTCGGCGTCGGCGATACCCTGCGCCTCCAGCGGGATCGCGAAGACGGACGCGACCGCGGCGGCGACGATGCCGCGCGGTGCGACCCATGCTACGAACAGCCGCTCGCGCAGGGTGAGGTCGGATCCGAGGGTGGAGATGAACACGGTGAGCGGCCGGGCCAGAAGCACGATCACGGTCAGGAAGAGCACTTCCGGGAAGCCTACGGACAGGACGTCCTCCATTTCGAGCCGGGCGGCGAGCACGATGAAGAGCGCGGCGATGAGGAGATCTCGAAGGGTCTCCTTGAACGCCACGATCCGGTCGACGGGCACGAAGGGCTGATTGGCGAGCACGATCCCCATGAGGGTGACGGCGAGCAGCCCTGATTCGGGGCGGATGAAGTCGGAGACGACGAACGCGGTCACGATCGCGACCAGAGTGACCGAGGCCTGCATGCGGTCGGGGATGAGGTATCCCTTGAGAAGCAGAACCATAGCGACGGCGCCGATCAGGCCGACGATGGTGCCAGCCACCAGCGTCGACAGGACGCCGGTGAGTCCCCCGGTGAGCGAGCCGCCACCGGCGATCAGGATGCCGAACACGATCACGGCGAGCGTCGCGCCGATGGGATCGATGAGGATCCCCTCCCAGTTCAGGACCGTGCGCACGCGAGGCCGCGGGCGGACGGCGCGGAGCAGGGGGCCGACGACCGTGGGGCCGGACACGACGATGACGGCGCCGAACAGAACCGCCATCCCCGAGGAGAGGTCGAGGATGACGATGGCAGCGCCGGTCGCGATGCCCCAGGTGACCAGCAGGCCGGTGGTGATGAGGCGGCGTACGACGCCGTGGTGGCTCCGGATCTCGGAGATGGACAGCGTCATGCCTCCCTCGAAGAGCACGACGCCGACGGCCAGCGGGACGATCACGAACAAGAGGTCGCCGAACATCTCGTCCGGCTGGACGAGCTCCGTGACGGGGCCGGCGATGAAGCCGAGGATCAGGAGCGGCAGGATGGACGGGGTGTTGAGCTTGGCGGCGATCCATTGCGCACCGACGCCGAGCACGAAGATGGCGGCGATGCCGATGAGGAGCTCGGAGTGGGTCAAGCGGGGACGGCTCCGGAGGCGAGGGTGGGATGCGGACCGCAGAACGGCGCATCCGATCATTCAAGCCTAAGGGAAGGCCGCCGGCTCCCGCTACCCGTCAGCCGATCCGCTCCACTCCCGGCTGGCCCGCTTCCACCCGCCAACGCGCCGCGGTCCGGATCGGCGCTCCCGGGCGGCTGACGTAGTCGACGGTCCGGTAATCGGTGGTCCACTCCTCCGGCCCGGCGCTGCAGCGCACGTACCCACGGCGGCTGTTGTGCCACCGGAGGTGCGGATTGGCGCCGAGCGCCCCCTGGACGGCGTCGTTGGTGTCCGCTCCGTCGCCGCTCGAGCTGATGGAGGTGCCGACGAACTCTGTGCCGACCACCGCTCGATCGGGACGCTCGAAGCCCTCCCGGAGCTCGTTGACCCAGTTGGAGTGAATGTCTCCGGTGAGCACCACGGTCCGGTTCGGAGCCCGCGCGGCGATCGCCTGGAGGAGGCGGTCTCGCGCCGCGGGATAACCGCTCCACTGATCCATGGAGGTGCGTATGCCGAGCCCGGGATCCCAGTCGAGAGGGGCCATCATGACTTGCTGCGCGAGGATCTGCCAGCGCGCCTCGTCGCGCCCGAGCCGGTTCAGGAGCCAGCGCTCCTGCGGGCCACCGAGCATGGTACGCGCGGGATCGTCCCAGTCTCCGCAGGGGGCGTCGCGGGTCCCGTCGCCGCATGTCTGGTCGCTCCGGTACTGGCGGGTATCGAGCACGCTCATCGTTGCGGTGCGACCCCAGGCGAACGACCGCCAGATGCCGAGGTCGGCCCAGGACCGGACGCGGGGCATGCGCACGGGCTGGTTCTCCCACCAGGCCTGGTAGGCCGCGGCCCGGCGCTTGCGCATCTGCTCCTCGCTCTCCCGATCGTTCTCGCTGACGAGGCCGGCGTAGTTGTTGTCCACCTCGTGATCGTCCCAGGTGACGATCCACGGGCATCGTGCATGGGCGGCCTGGAGGGCGGGGTCCCACTTGTACTGTCCGTACCGTGCGCGGTACTCGTCGAGGGTCTGGATCTCCCGACCGTGGTGGGCACGGACCCGGCCGTCGTTGGAGGCTCCCTCGTAGATGTAGTCGCCGAGGTGCGCGACGAGGTCGATCTCTTCGCGAGACATATGCTCGTACGCGGTGAAGAGGCCCTGCTCGTAGTTCTGACACGAGGCGACGGCCATCTCGAGCGGTGTATTGGCGCCGGCCGCGGGGGCGGTGCGGAGCCGTCCCACGGGGCTCGTACCGTCCGCGAGGTGGAAACGGTAGAAGTACCACCGGTCGGGATCGAGACCGTCGACGTCGACGTGCACGGAGTAGCCGAGCTCGGGCGCGGCGGTGTGACGCCCCTCGCGGACGACGCGTCCGAACGCTTCGTCGTGGGCCACCTCCCAGTCGACGACCACGCGCGCGCCGTCCATGCCGCCGAGATCCTCGAGGGGCTGGGGGGCGAGTCGGGTCCATACGACGCAACGGTCCGGGAGGGGATCGCCCGATGCGACGCCGAGGGCGAAGGGATCGTCGGCGAGGCGCGGCCGCGAGGTCACCCGCCAGGCGTTGGGGACGCCGGCGCACAGGAAGGCCCAACGGGGTAGGTCGGCGAGGAAGGTGCGGCGGTCCACGGCGTCGTTCCTGGCAGGAGCACGGGGCGGTGCGACGGCGGTCCGGCGGCCGCCCATGCATGACGTTCGGACGCTGCCGAG
>JBBDSM010000161.1:1466-13113 GCA_040904945.1 Gemmatimonadota bacterium | reverse complement strand
ACGAGCGAACGTGGTCGAGGTGGCCGGTGCGCCGCCGGTCATGACCCGATGAACCGAAACGAGCCTAGGGAGCGCTCGTCGATGAACGAATCCGAGAGCGGGTCCGCCCGCACGCCTTACGAGCTGATCGGTGGCGAGCATGCTGTCCGGCAGCTGGTCGACCGCTTCTATGATCTGATGGACTCGGAGCCCGAGGCCGAGGGCATCCGGGCCCTCCATCCTCCGACGCTGGACTCGTCGCGGGAGAAGCTTCGTCTGTTCCTGACGGGATGGCTGGGTGGGCCGCAGCTCTACGTGGAGCTGCACGGGCATCCGCGGCTGCGGGCGCGCCACCTTCCATTCCCGATCGGGGAGGAGGAGCGTGACGCGTGGATCTGGTGCATGGACCGGGCGGTGGACGAGCAGGAGATGCCGGAGATGGTCCGGGCCTTCCTGAAGGAGCGGTTCCGTGCGGTTGCGGATCATATGCGCAACCGGGCGCCGGGGGCGACGGGTGGCTCGGAGGCGGGTGATCCGCAGGGGCCGGGGCGGTGACGACACCCGCCACGCGCGCCGCCTACGAGCTTCTCACCGACGAGGACGAGGGCAGAGTCTGTCGGGACATCCCGGAGACGGCCTGCCACGAGCAGCCGGGCAACTTCGTGAAGCATGTCGGCAGCCTGACCGCCACGAAGACGGGCGATGGGCTCGCGGATCCGAAGCTGGTGCTCTCCTGGCTCCTCGAGGCGCTGGGCGCCCCGGCCTGGCAGGTCGGCCTGCTGGTGCCGATCCGCGAGGCGGGCGCGCTCCTACCTCAGCTCGGGATCTCGGCTTGGATCCGCGGGCGTCCGAGGCGGAAGTGGGTGTGGTCGGCGGCGTCGGTGGGACAGGGGCTCTCTGTTCTGGGGATGGCCTGGGCGGCCTTGGCGCTGGGGGACGGGAGCGGGGCGGTGGCCGGCGGCGTGATCCTGGCGTGCCTGTTGAGCTTCGCGCTTTTTCGAAGCGGTGCGTCCGTCAGTTACAAGGACGTGCTCGGGAAGACGGTATCCAAGGCGACTCGGGGCACGGCGACGGGCGCGGCGGGGTCGGTCGCCTCGGCGCTGGTCCTCCTGTTCGGCGTCCTGATCAGCCTGGGGGTGCTCCCCCGCACGGTCCCGATGGTCACGGGCGCGCTCCTCGTGGCGGGACTCCTGTGGCTGATGGCGGCGGCCACGTTCGCGACCCTGGCCGAGGAGGCGGGCGCGACGGAGGGGGGCGGCGACCCGTGGCGGGTGGCCGTCCGGCAGATGGGGCTCCTGAAGCGGCGGCCGCAGCTCGTGCGCTTCATCGGCGTGCGGGCGCTGTTGCTCGCGACCGCGCTCGCGCCGCCGTACTTCCTGATTCTCGCGGGCGGTGACGGCGGCCGGGCGCTTGGCGACCTGGGCGCCTTCGTGATCGCCAGCTCGGGTGCGAGCGTGGTCAGCGCGTACGTCTGGGGACGTCTCGCGGATCGGTCCAGCCGACGGGTGCTCCGCGCGGCGGGCCTGGTGGCGGCTGCCGTCCTCGGAGCCACCGCGGCGCTCGCATGGACCATCCCCGACATGGTGCGGGCGCCTTGGGTGCTGCCCGGGCTACTGTTCGTCCTGATGGTTGCGTATCAGGGCGTGCGGGTGGGACGCTCGACGCACATCGTCGACATGGCATCGGCCGAGGATCGAGCCGCGTACGTGGCTATCTCGAACACGACCATCGGGGTGTTGCTTCTGGTGGGGAGCGTGTTCGGCTTGGTGGCGCAGGCGGCCGGTGAGGCCGCGGTGCTGCTGGTCTTCGCCGGGATGTGCTTCGGTGCGGCGGTGCTCGCGCAAGGTCTCGACGAGGTGCAGGCGCACGACCCGACGGATTAGTTACGGCGCCGGCGCTCCCGGTTTCGTCCAGATGAAGACGAGCCCCCAGGCCACGAGCGCCAGCGTGACCGCCTTCGTCCACGTCGGTGCGTCCGATCCGAGCACCATCCACCCGACGAGCGGCACGATCATCGCGGTGGCGAGCACCTTCGCCCGGGTGCGGATGACCCGGTGACGCTCCCAGTCCCGAACTATAGGGCCGAAACGACGATTCTCGAGAAGCCAATCATGCAGGCGCTCGGAGCCCTTCGAGAAGCACCAGGCCGCGACCAGCACGAGCGGGGTCGTGGGGATGACCGGGAGGAATGCGCCCACGACGGCTAGGGCGAGGGCGAGCCACCCGGAAACGATCCAGAGCCCTCGGACGACACGAGACGGGCTTGTGGAGGCGCACACGGAAGTGAGGAGGGCGGAGGGCTCAGCGCGGGTCCTACCGCGCCCGCCCCTCCAGCACCGCGGCGATGGCGTCGAGCCCGACCCCGGCGGCGCGCGCCGCGACGAGCACGTGGTAGACGAGGTCGGCCGCCTCCTCGGGGATGCGGTCGGCCTCGCCCTTCGCGAGGGCGGTGACGAGCTCGGCGCACTCCTCGCCCAGCTTCTTGAGCCGTAGGTTCTCGTCGGTGAGAAGCTTCACGGTGTAGCTGCCCTCGGGGCGCTCGGCAGCGCGGGCGGCGAGGATGGCGTCGAGCCGGTCGAGAACGGACCCGGGACCCGCGGCGGATCGGGGCCGCGCTGCGGCGTTGGCTGGCCCGTCACCGGCCGTCCGCTCTCCGGCGCCTGGCTCCGCGCCCTCCCCGAAGCAGGTCGGCTCTCCGGTGTGGCACGCGGCGCCTTCCTGCCGCACGAGGGCCAGCACGGTATCCGCATCGCAATCGGCGTGCAGGCTCACCACGTGCTGGACGTGGCCGGACGTATCGCCCTTCCGCCAGAGCTCGCTCCGGGACCGGGACCAGTAGTGCATGCGGCCGGACTCGATCGAGCGCTCGAGGGCGTCTCGGTTGGCGAAGGCGACCATCAGGACGGCGCCGCTCCCGGCCTCCTGCGCGACGACGGGGACGAGCCCGTCGAGCTTTTGGAAGTCGAGGGCGTCCAGGTCGGCGGGGGTGCGCAGGGTGCGGTCGGTCATGGTCGGTGGATCGGTGGAAGTGCGGTCGGTCATGTGAGCTCGGGCCCGCCTCGGAATGAAGGCATGCGTCGGACGGCCTCCGGGTCGAGGCGGCCGTCCGTGGGCAGGGCGATCAGGTCGGGGTCGTCGTACCAGGAGGCGTCGAGGCGGTCCATGAACGGGTCGAGACCGGTCGAGCCGAAAATGCGGTATCCGAAGGAACGGAGGACGTCGAGGCACGCAGTGAGCTGGGGGCCCGAGTGCACCGAAACCAAGATGGCGGGCAGGGTGCTGTCCGGGTCGGTGTCCAACGACTCGAGGGTGCGGCGGGCCCCGTCGAGCACGCGCGACTCCGCCCCCTCGACGTCGATCTTCAAGAACGTCGGGGGCTCGAGTCCCTCTTCGACGAGACCGGAGACGGTGCGGACGGGCACCGTGTCGGATCCGCCGCCGAGTCGGTGGCTCACGGACGAGCCTTCACCGCCGAAGTCGGCCGTGCCGTGCTGGTCGGCGAGGGCGCAAGAGTGCACGTCGACGCGTGCCGCGTCGTTCCAGCGGAGGTGCGTGCGCAGGTACCAGAGGTTGTCCGCGGCCGGCTCGAATGCCCGCACCGCGCCGCTCCGTCCCACGAGCCCCTCTGCGATCAGCGTGGCGTATCCGCGGTGCGCACCGACATCCCAGAAGACGTCGCCCTCGCCCACGAGCTCCGCGAGGGCATCGAACCTGTCCTTCTCGTAGTTGCCCTGCCAGATCCCCCGGCCGCTCGCCGCGAGACTCCAACGCCGCCCTGCGTTGGGGCCGCTCCGGACGCCTACGGGCACGCTCCGGATGGGGAGCGACGCCAGGCGCCGGAGAGGCAGCGGGAGCCTCAGCGCCACGTCACCGGACCGCCGGCCGCACGTTGACCTTCCACTGCGTCAGCGAGGCTTTCAGCTCGCCGACCGTCGTGAGCCCGTCGTGCAGGATACCAGCGACGAGCGCGGCGGAGGCGTGCCCCTCGGTGAAGGCGTCCCGCAGATGCTCGGCCTTTCCGGCTCCCCCCGATGCGATGACGGGCACCGGCACGCTGTCGGCGACGGCCCGGGTGAGCTCGAGGGCGTATCCCGTACGCGCGCCGTCCTGGTCGATGGACGTGAGCAGGATCTCGCCGGCGCCCCGCTCCTCCAGCTCGGCGGCCCAGGCCACGGCCTCGAGCTCGGTGGGCTTCGATCCACCGTGCGTGTAGCAGCGCCACCCGCCATCGTCTTCCTTGGCGGCGTCGATGCTCGCCACGATGCATTGGCTGCCGAAGCGCTCGGCCCCGACCGAGACGAGGTCGGGGTTGCTCACCGCGGCGCTGTTCACGCTGATCTTGTCTGCGCCGGCCCTGAGCAGCGGACCGATGTCGTCGGCGGAGCGCACGCCGCCCCCGACCGTGAGCGGTATGAAGAGCCGCTCGGCGGTCCGGCGCACCACGTCGAGCAGGGTGCCCCGGTCTTCCTTGGAAGCGCTGACGTCGAGGAAGACGATCTCGTCGGCACCCTCCATCTCGTACTGCTGTGCGAGCTCGACGGGGTCGCCGACGTCGCGGAGGTTCTTGAACTGCGTGCCCTTCACGACGCGGCCGTCCTTCACGTCGAGGCAGACGATGACGCGGGGTCGAAGCATCAGTCCATCCTCTCCACGGCGACGGCGCCTTTGGTGCTGAACACCCGGTCGCCCTCGACCAGCGCTTGCCGAAGTGCGAGGCCGGTCGCCTTGATGGCGGCTTCGACCATGTGGTGTTTGTCCTTTCCGCGGATAACGCGCACGTGGAGCGTCGCGCCGAGGTTCACCGCGAGCGACTGGAGGAAGTGCTCGTAGAGGCGAGACGGGAGCGGGCCGACGTAGTACGGGCGACCGCCGACGTCGATGGCGGCCTCCACGAGGGCCTCGTCCATGGGCACCTGGGCCCATCCGTAGCGGGTCGCGCGCTCGGGCACCTCGTCCTTGAGCGCCTGTCCGAGGGTGATGGCCACGTCCTCCACGAGGTGGTGGCGCATGTCGCCGGTGGCCTCGAGGTCGATGTCGACGCCGGAGTAGCGAGCCAGCGTCTCCACCATGTGGCCGAGGAAGCGGTCCTCGACGCGTACGCAGGCCTCACCGGTGCCGCGCTTCACGTCGATGAGGATGTTGGTCTCGCGGGTCTCCCGCTTCAGCTTGCTCATCGGTTCTCCTTGTGGGATGCGGAGGCGCTCGGCGCGCGCTCCGGGGCGGCGCGTCCGCCCCAGCGCGGCGCGATCGCCTCGGGGTCGAGCGTCTCGGTATAGAGGGCCATGCCGAGGACGGCGCCGGCCGCGCGCTCCTCGTCGAGGAAGGCCAGCTCGTCCAGGGTCGTGACTCCGCCCGAGATCCAGGCGGGGTGCGGGCACGCCTCGATGACCCGGGCCACGGAGTCGCGGTCGATGCCCTCCATCTTCCCCTCCCGGCCGACGTCCGTCGAGAGGACGCCCGCGAGCGGGAGCTCGGCGATGTCCGAGAGGAGATCCTCCACGGCGATGCCCGTGTCTTCCGTCCACCCCTTCCGGAGCACGCGCCCTTCGCGGGTATCCAGCGCGAGCATGAGACGGCCCGGGTTACGCCCGGCCTGGAGGGCGAGCCAGTCGGGGTCGTCGATGCCCTTGGTGCCGACGATGATCCGGTCGGCGCCCGCGGCGAGGAGAGCGTCGATGCGTTCGCCGTCGCGCACGCCGCCGCCGATCTGGGTCTGGGCGGGCGTCGCAGCCAGTAGCTTCTCGAGCACGGCCAGGTTGTCGCCATGGCCGAGGGCGGCGTCGAGGTCGACGAGGTGGAGCGTGCCGAAGCCCATCTCCCACCAGCGCTCCGCGACGGCGACCGGGTCGGGGAGTGACACGCGCTCGTCTTCGGGCCGGCCGCCGACGAGCTGGACGCAGCGACCCCCCCGGAGGTCGACGGCGGGGGCGGCGATCATGAGACTGCTCCCGCGCCGGCGACCCGCAGCTCGACCTGCGCGACGAAATTCCAGATGATCCGCCGTCCGGCGTGCGAGCTTTTCTCGGGGTGGAACTGGAGTCCCCACGTGTTCCCCTTCCGCACGCCGGCTGCGAAGCGCGCGTCGCCGTACTCCGACCAGGCGATGGCGTCGTCCGCGTCGCGCGGGACGCAGACGTATGAGTTCGCGTAGTAGGCGACGAGCGGGCCGACGCCCTGGAAGATCGGGTCGCGGGCGGTCTCGACGTCGTTCCATCCCATCTGCGGGACGATCGGCGCCTGCAGGCGGGCGACCCGGCCGGGCACGAGTCCGATTCCGTCACCATCGGATTCGTCGGACCCCTCGAAGAGGAGCTGCATGCCGAGGCAGATGCCGAGGCAGGGGAGCCCGTCCTCGAGCGCCTGGCGGATGGGCTCGCGGTCGTCGGGAAGCGCGGCGGCGGCCTGCCCGAACGCGCCTACGCCGGGCATGACGAGCGCGTCGAGCGCGAGCGCCTCGTCCCAGTCGGCGGTCACGACGACTTCGGCATTCGCGCCCTCGAGGGCCTTGCCGAGCGAGTGCATGTTGCCTGCACCGTAGTCGAACAGAGCGATCTTCATGAAGTGGTGTCCGTCGATGATGTGTTGCTTGCGCGTAGCGTCTCGAGCGTCCCGTCGAGGGCGTCGAGGAACCGCTCCATCGCATCCATGGGTCCGACCGTCACGCGCAGCCCCTCGCCCATGCCGGCGATCCCCTTGAACGGGCGGACGCCGATGCCGCGCGCCCGCAGGGCCCGCATGTCGTCGTGGGCCCGTCCGCTGGGCGCGCGAAACAGGATGAAGTTCGCCTGAGACGGGATCGGGTCCAGTCCTCGTTCGTCGAGCGCATCGAACAGCCATGCGCGGTTTCGGCGCACTTCGTCCACGATGCCCGGCAGCCACGCCTCTTCGTCGCGGACCGCGGCGGCGACTGCCTCGGCGGTGAGACGGGCCACCTTGTACGGCCCGCGTGACTTCTCGATCTCGAGGGCGGTCTCGGGGGTCGCGACGCCGAAGCCGCACCGGAGTCCGGCCAGGCCATAGGCCTTGGAGGTCGTGCGCGCCACGAGGAGGTGGGGGACCTCCGCCCCCCGGGTGATCCACGTGTCCTCGGCGAAGTCCGCGTACGCCTCGTCGAGGACGACGAGCGGGCTCTCGGGGGTGCCGGCGGCTTCGGAGGCGGTGCCGGACGATCCGGCGGCGCGCCTCGTCGGGGCCCGCCCGCGGCCGGCTCGCTCCAGCAGTGCGTCGAACCAGTCACGCGGCGCGGCTTCTCCCGTCGGGTTGTTCGGCCGGCAGACGTACACCAGCGCCGGCCCGCCCTCGAGCAGTGCGCCGGGGTCGGCGAACGCGTCCGCCCACGGCACCGCCCGCGCGTCCATCCCGTTCATGCGGGCGAGGGGCTCGACCATGGAGAACGTCGGGCTGGCGTAGGCGACGAACGCGCCGGGGCTGGACGCCGCTCGGAATGCCGAATCCAGGACGTCGTCCGAGCCGGCCCCGGTCGTGACGCAGTCGATGGGCACGCCGAACCGCTTGGCCACCGCCTCGCGGAGGACGTCGGCGTACAGCTCGGGATATCGGGCCAGATCGTCGGTGGCGGCGGCCCGGATGCGGGCGAGCGCCCCGGGGTGTGTGCCCCACAGGTTGGTGTTGTCGCTCAGGTCGAGCGAGACCGGCTCGCGGTCCGGGTCGTAGCGCCTCAGCGCGCGGTAGTCTTCACGCGGGAACGGGCTCATGCGTCCGCGCTCCCGGTGCCACCCTTCCGGGCCGCTCCCGGCGTGCCGGCGCTCGCCCGAGCGGCCCGTGCTTCCGGGGTACGCGCCAGCGCTGCCGCCGCGTGGGCAGGAAGCCCCTCGGCCTCGGCGAGCACGGCCACATCGCCGGCGAGCGACCGCGCGCCCCGCTCGTTGATCTCCTGAATCGTGTACGAGCGCAGGAAGTGCGCGGTCGACAAGCCGGAGAAGCTCCGAGCGCGGCCGGCGGTGGGGAGGACGTGGTTGCCGCCGCTCATGTAGTCGCCGTACGCCACCGACGCGAAGTCGCCGACGAAGGTGGTTCCGGCGGTCGGGACGCGTCGAGCGACCGTGGCGGCGTCGGCGGTCATCACGGACAGGTGCTCCGGAGCCCAGCGCACGGTGAAGTCGATGGCCTCGTCGAGCGAGTCGGCGGTCAAGATGGCGCCGGCCGCGGCGAACGCTTGCCGGCAGATCTCCGCGCGCGGGGCCTCGGCGAGCTGACGGACGAGGGCCGCCTCGGTATCCCGGGCGACCCGCTCCGACGTGGTGACCATGACACACGCGGCGTCCGGATCATGCTCGGCCTGGGCCATCATCTCGGCGGCGGCGAGCCACGGATCGGCGGTGTCGTCGGCGAGCACGAGCACCTCGGAAGGCCCGGCCGGGCTGTCGATGACCACGTCGCCGGCGACCTGCGCCTTGGCTTCGGTCACCCACCGGTTGCCGGGCCCGACGATCGCGTCGACCCTTGGCACGCTCTCCGTGCCGAAGGCGAGTGCGGCCACCGCGCCCGCGCCCCCGATGGCGAAGAGCCGGTCCGCGCCGCCGATGGCGCAGGCGGCGAGGACCTCGGCGGATGGGCGTCCGTTCGGTCCCGGCGGGGAGCAGACGATGACCTCCCGCACGCCCGCGGCCCGGGCGGGCACCACGCCCATGAGCACCGAGCTCGGATAGGCCGCACGTCCCCCCGGTGCGTACACGCCGGCACGCTCGACCGGCACGGACACGCGGGTGACCCGCACGCCCGGCTCGACTTCGACGCTCACCTCGTCGGGGACCTGCGCAGCGTGAAACGTCCGGATGTTCCTGGCCGCCCGCTCGAGCGCCAGACGTACGGGATCCTCGAGGCCGGCGAGCGCCTCGTCCCAAGCCTCGCGCGGCACCTCGAGAGCGTCGAGCTTCACGCCGTCGAAGCGCTCGGCCATGTCCACGAGCGCGTCGTCGCCGCGGGCGCGCACCTCGTCGATGAGCCTGGCGACGATGTCGCCCACCCGCCCCCCGTCGCCGAGGTCACGCTCCAGGAGGTGCGTCACCGCGGCGGGCTGGAGGTCGGATAGAGGGCCGCGGGCGAAGAGCTCGACCGCGCCGTCGGGTCCCGCGCCTGCCGGGCCGCCGGCCCCCGCAGAGGTCGTCTCGGCGCTCACGGCATCAGCCTCTCGATCCGCGTGACCAGAATCCCTTCCGCCCCCAGCTCCTTCAGCTTCGCGATGGTCTGATAGACCTGGTCCGCGTCCACCACGGCGTGCGCCGCGACCCACGCTCCGTCGTCCGCGATTTCGACGATGGTCGGGCCGGAGATCCCAGGCAGGATCTCCCGAACCTCGTCGATCTTCGACCGAGGCACGTTGGTCATGAGGTACCGTTTCGCTTCGGCCCGCAGCACCGACTCGAGCGCCGTGGACAGGATCTCGACCTCGCCGCGCACGTCGTCGTTGCCGAGCGCGTCGGGGCTCGCGATGAGGGTGGCCGAGGAATTGAGGATGGTATCGACCTCCCGGAGGCCGTTCACCCGCAGCGTGGATCCCGTCGAGGTGAGGTCGACGATGACGTCGGCCACGCCGAGGTGCGGTGCGATCTCGGCGGCGCCGCTCACCGGCGCGATCTGGATGGGGATGCCGAGCGACTCGAAATACGCCTTGGCCGAGCGCGGAAACGACGTCGCTACTCGCGTTCCGGGGGGCAGGTCCTTCGCCGAGCGCACGGGAGACTCGTCCTTTACCGCCACGATGAGCCGGCACTTTCCGAAGCCGAGGTGCAGGAGCTCCTCGACGTCGCGGCCGCTCTCCGCGACGAGGTCGGATCCGGTCACACCGAGCTCGGCGGCGCCGTCGGCCACGTACTCGGGGATGTCCTGGGCGCGCACGAAAATGGCCTGGAACTCATCGCCGAGCGACGCGACCAGCGCGCGATCGGCGCGGAAGGCCGGTTTCAGGCCGGCCTGCTCGAGTAGCTCGAGGGTCTGCTCGCTCAGCCTACCCTTGTTGGGGATCGCGATGCGGATCCGTCTCTCTCTCATGTCGTCGCCTCTCGGGGCTCTGCGCGTCCGCCGCTCGGCGGACGCGCCGGATGATGATGTGTCGGTCAGGGCGCCCGGATGTCGGTCCGGTATCGCCCGAAAACAAAAAACGCGACCCGTCTCTCGGACGGATCGCGGTGGGGTGTCTCGCTGCAACGCACGTCCTAGGCGCGCACCGACCTCCCGCCGCCCGTCCGGGCCGCGCGATGGTAATGATGGTGCGGAGTATGGAGCATGTCGTTCATGAGGCGGAAGCTGATGCGGCGCCCGGGAGGCGTCAACCCCGGCGCGGGTGGGAGCGGGGACGGAAACGGGGGCAGGTCCGTCTCGGGCCTCGGGCGTTGTATCATGATGTCATGTCCGAGACGCTCCCCCCGATCCGCATCCGCGGCGCCCGCCAGCACAACCTCAAGAACATCGACGTCGACCTGCCCCGGCGCGCGTTCACCGTGATCACCGGCCCGTCCGGATCGGGGAAGAGCTCGCTGGCGCTCGACACGTTGTTCGCCGAGGGGCAGCGCCGGTATGTCGAGTCGCTCTCGACCTACGCGAAGCAGTTCCTGGAGCGGATGGAGAAGCCGCTGGTCGACTCCATCGAGGGGATCAGCCCGGCGGTGGCCATCGAGCAGAAGAACCCCACCAAGACGAGCCGCTCGACGGTGGGGACCGCGACCGAGGTGTACGATTACCTGCGGCTTCTGTGGGCGCGGGTGGGCCGCACGCACTGCCCCGAGTGCGACCGCCGGGTCGTGCCCGACACGGTGGGGTCGGCCACGGACGACGTCCTCGCGCTCGAGCCGGGCACGAAGATCCAGGTGACGTTCCCCCTCGCGCGGGGCGAGAAGCTCACGCACGAGGCCATCGTCGAGAACCTGCGCGCCATGGGCTTCGTGCGTGTGCTGGCCGATGGGGAGCTGGCCGACCTCGGCGGGCCGGATGCGACGAAGGTCGCGGGGCTCGGGCTCGATCTGACGGATGCCGAGGAACTGCTGGTGCTGGTGGACCGGCTGAAGGTCGATCCGGACGACCGTGAACGGCTGGCGGACTCGCTCGGGACGTGCTTCGTGGAAGGGGAGGGGGAGGCGGTGGTGCTCGTGTCGGACGGCGCGAGCGGGCGGGCCGGCGAAGCCCGCCTCCTCTTCACCGAGCGGTTCCGCTGCCCGGACCACCCGGATGTCCGTTTCAAGCGCCCGTCCCCGCAGCTCTTCAGCTTCAACAACCCGTACGGCACCTGCCCGACGTGCACCGGGTTCGGCGCGACGCTGGAGTACGACGACGGGCTCATCATCCCCGACGCGGATCGTTCGCTGGCCGACGGCGCCGTCGACCCGTGGTCGAAGCCCCGCTACAAGAAAGAGCGGGCCAAGCTCGACGCGTTCGCCAAGGATCGGGGCGTATCGACGAAGAAGCCATGGAAGGAGCTGCCGGAGGAGTTCCGGGAGGATGTGCTACGCGGGACGAAGGGCTTCAAGGGCGTCGTGCCCTTCCTGGTGTCGCGCGAGAAGAAGAAGTACAAGCAGTACATCCGCGTCTTCCTCCGGCAGTACCAGACGCCGCGCACGTGTCGGGAGTGCGGGGGCGGTCGGATCCGGAAGGAAGCGCGTTGGGTGCGGGTGGGGGGGCGCGACATCGCGCAGGTGAGCGCGCTGCCGATGGA
>JBBDSM010000161.1:0-1366 GCA_040904945.1 Gemmatimonadota bacterium | reverse complement strand
TACGTGCTCGACGAGCCGACGGTGGGGCTCCACCCGCGGGACACCGGCGCGCTCCTCGGCCTCCTACGCAAGCTGAGCGCGGCGGGGAACACCGTGGTCGTCGTCGAGCACGATCCGCAGGCCATTCGCACCGCGGACCACGTCCTCGAGCTGGGCCCGGCCTCGGGCGAGCAGGGCGGCCAGGTCATGTACGAGGGCCCTCCCGACGGCATCGAGGATCAGGACACGGCCACGGGCCGCTACCTGTCGGGGCGCTCGGGCGTGCCGCTCCCGGACCGCAAGCGAGATACCCGCGGCCGCTCCATCACCCTCCGGGGCGCCCGCCTCCACAACGTGCGTGACGCCGACATCGAGATCCCACTCGGGACGCTCACCGTGGTGACGGGCGTGTCCGGCTCCGGTAAGTCCACGCTCGTGCACGACATCCTCTACCACGCGCTGGAGCGCGCGCTCAGTGGCGAGACGTCGGCCAAGGAGCACCTGGGCGAGGCGGTGGGCGCGTATGATGCCCTCGAAGGGGCGAGCGCCATCGACGAGGTGGTGCTGGTCGACCAGTCACCCATTGGCCGGACGCCTCGCTCCAACCCGGTGACCTACGTGAAGGCGTGGGACCACATCCGGAAGATCTTCGCCGACCAGCAGATCGCCCAGGAACGGGGGTACGAGCCGGGTCACTTCAGCTTCAACACCGCGGGCGGGCGCTGCGAGGAGTGCAAAGGCGCAGGCTACGTGGAGATCGAGATGATCTTCATGGCCGACGTCTACGTCCCCTGCGACGCCTGCGGCGGCAAGCGCTACGGCCGCGAGATCCTCGACGTGAAGGTGAAGGGGAAGACCATCGCCGACGTGCTCGAGCTCACCATCGACGAGGCGATCCGCTTCTTCATCCGTGAGCGCAGACTCGGCAAGGCGCTCTGGCACCTGCAGCAGGTCGGCCTCGGTTACCTCCGGCTGGGCCAGCCCGCACCGACGTTGTCCGGGGGCGAGGCGCAGCGCCTGAAGATCGCGCGCGAGCTCTCCGGCGCCGCCGGCAAGCAGGGCCGGAAGCTCTACATCCTGGACGAGCCCACCACCGGGCTCTCGGGCGAGGACGTGGGCAAGCTGGTGGGCGTGCTGGAGCGGCTGGTGGACGCGGGGAACACCGTCCTGGTCATCGAGCACGACATGGAGGTGGCCAAGGTCGCGGACTGGATCATCGACATGGGGCCCGGGGCCGGCAGGCACGGCGGAGAGGTGGTGGCGATGGGTCCGCCGGCGACCGTGGCGGGGGTTCCGGGGAGCGCCACGGCGCGGTATCTGGCGGAGGCGCTCGAGGCCACTGTGGAAAAAGTCTGAAACGCCTTGTGAGATAGGCGTTTCCGGCCCG
>JBBDSM010000160.1:11495-18470 GCA_040904945.1 Gemmatimonadota bacterium | reverse complement strand
CCTCCTCCTCCTCGGTGCGCTGGCGCTGATCCCGTCCGCGTGCGGGGACAGCCCCACCGACCCCGGGGACAACGGGGATCCCAACGGGGGCACGCCCTACGCGCACGACCGGTCCGCGGGCGCTTCTGCCGCGGACCTGCTCTCCGACACGGACTTCCAGCATCTCGTCGTCGAGGTGCAGTACGTCGAGGGGATGGCACCCGAGCAGACGGCCCTCGACGACCTGGCCGACTTCCTCGAGGCACGCCTGACGAAGCCGGGCGGCATCGAGATCCGGGTGGACGACCAACCGATCGGCCCCGCAACCGGCACGACGTACTCGGCCGCGGACATCCGTGCCCTTGAGGCGGAGCACCGCGAGATCTTCACGTCCGGTGACACCCTGGCGACGTACCTGCTCGTGGTCGATGGCGAGTACGAGCAGGAGAACGTCCTGGGCATCGCCTATTACAACACGTCGACGGCGCTCTTCGGCGAGAAGATCCAGGACAATACGGGAGGCTTGGGCCAGCCCTCGAAGGCCCGCGTCGAGGCCACCGTTGCGATGCACGAGTTCGGGCACATCATGGGGCTCGTGGACAACGGGACCGACATGGTGACCGAGCACAAGGACCCGGAGCCCGGTCGGGGGAGCCACTGCGACGACGACGGCTGCCTCATGTACTACGCCGTGCGGACCACGGACTTCCTCTCGAATCTCCTCGACAGCGCGCCGCCGCCTCTCGACCAGAACTGCGTCGATGACCTCCGGGCGAACGGCGGACGATAGCTCAGGGCACCAACGACACCACGAACGGTCCGGCGGACAGCCCCCGGGGCGTGCCCTCGACTCCAGGCTCGGCGTGGGCGCGTGCCTGGAACGCCGGGCCCTCTGAAACCGAAAGGACGTAGCCGCCCACGGCCACGTCGACCGACGACGCCTCGGACGTTCCGAGGTCGTGCAGGAGGTGCAGGAACGCCCAGCGCGCGAACGGGTCCTCCGGGACGGCGACGTCGGCGTCTCCCGGCATCAGGACGGGCTTGTCGGCGGCCGGCACGACCTCGAGGGTCTGCATGTCGATCCGGTCGCCGTCTCCCACCAGGTAGAGACTCAGGCCGGTCCCTCCGTTTCCAACGGCGGAAGACTCAGCCTCGCGCGCGTCTACGAGCACGACGCCCGACGCCCCCACCACCCACGCCTCGGTCCCGTCCACGACCAAAGCGGTGTTCTCGTCGATGCCGAAGCCGACCCCATCGCCGACGCCGGCCAGGGTCGCGACCAGGAGCCGCCCGATCCGTCCTCGCGCTAGGAAGTGTTGATCGTAGACCGCGCCCTCATGGAAGCCCATCCCGGGCTCCACGAGCACGCCTTCGGGGTCCTCTTCCCCTACCTCTTCGGTGACGACCCCTGCGACCAGGGCACCCGCGCTCGATCCGCCGGCGATCATGGTCGGCGACATGATGGCCGCTCCGGCGCTCGACCCCGACACCACGGCCCCCTCGCGGAAGCGTGCCATGACCGCGTCGTAGGCGGGCGTCATCGCGCCGCCGGGCAAGAACACGTCGACGACCCGCGACTGGACCCCGCCGACGAACCAGAAGCCGGAACAGCGGCTCAGCCGCTCGGCGATGGCCGGATCGCGGGCGGCATCGGGATTCTCGGTGCTGATGAACACGCCATCGACCGAGTCCGCGCCGTGCTCCATGAACGCCGACACTGCCGACGCCATCGACTCTTCCGGGACGCCGCTCGCGGTGGGCAGGACGCAGAAGGGCCCCTCGCCCTGGCGCGCCTCGAGCACCGCCCGGTACACGCCCTCGTTCCCGCGGTCGAGGGCGCCTCCGACGATCACCAGCCGCCCTACTTCCGGCTCCGCGCCCGCGGGCTCATCGTCCGCGCCGGCACAGCCCGCCGCGAGGCAGAGGAAGGCGAAGCACGTGAGGCGATGGAGACGCGTGCGGAAGGATGTCTTCGGGTCAGGCGCAGGATACGGCATCGGTTCGGGCTCCGATCATCTCGGGAACTGGGGAAGGGCCTGGCTGGACTTGGCAGCCGGACCGGGACACACTACGGAGTTCCGTTCGGCCTCGACACCCCGGATCCATGCCCACCCCCAATCCCGACAGACGCGGATGACCACGCCCGAGTGGATGCTCGTCGGAGTTTTCGTCGGCACCATCGGGCTCATGTTCGGCACCCGCCTGCGGTCCGATCTGGTCGCGATCATGGCGGCCCTCTCCCTCGGACTCCTCGGCGTCATTCCCGATGGGAGCGTCTTCCAGGGGCTCAGCAGCACCGTCGTGATCACGCTCCTGGGCCTCTTCGTCCTGGCCGAGGGCCTCGAGGACACGGGCGTAATCCGCTGGGCGGCCATGCGTCTGGCAAACGTCGGCGGCGGGAGCGAACGCCGGTTGCTCCTCACCCTGATGGCGACGGCGGCGGCCCTCTCGCTCGGCATGAACAACGTGGCCGTCGGCGCGCTCTTCCTGCCCGCGTCGATCCGCGTGGCGCGCTCTTCGGGGGTGCCCGTCTCGAACCTGCTCATGCCGGTGTCGTACGCCACCCTGCTCGGCGGCATGGCGACGATCTTCACGAGTGCCAACATCATCATGAGCGATCTGCTGATCCAGCAGGGCTCCGAGCCGCTCGGTATGATGGACTTCGCGCTGACCGGGGGGCTGGTCGCCGTCGCCGGCATCGCATTCATGCTCTTCGTGGGTCGCCGCCTCCTTCCGGAGCGGGCCAAGGACGCCGAGGACCCGTACGGTGACTTCTTCGGCCTGTACAAGCTCGGCGAGCGTTTCTGGGAGTTCGAGGTTCGGGAGGGCTCGAAGCTCCAGGGGAAGACCATCGAGGAGATCGGCTTCAGGGAGCGCTTCGGCCTGTCGGTGCTCGCCATCCGGCGTCGTCATCGCACCTTCCTGGTGCCGGGGCCGGGCATCGCGGTGGTGGCCGGCGACCGCGTCGTCGTGCTCGGCCACAAGGACCGTGTGCGCGAGCTGGTCCCATGGGGCGTCGAGCTGCGTACCGGCGCGTCGCCGGGGGATCTTCAGGAGGAGCTGGAGCTGACGGAGATCGTGGTCCCGCCCCGGTCGCGGGCCACAGGCAGGACCCTTACGGACCTTGAGCTCCGCACGAAGTACGGCGTGACCGTGCTCGCGCTCTGGCGCGAAGGTCAGATCATCCGGACCGATGTCGGCAAGACGCCCCTCGAGATCGGCGACGGGCTCCTGGTCGTGAACCTCCCCAAGCGGCTCGACGCCCTGACGCGGAGCGGGGACTTCCTGCTGGTCGGCAGCAAGCTGTCCGCGCCCGAGCGGCCCGAGCGCGCCCCGGTCGCCCTGGCGATCTTCGGGCTGGTGGTCGCCGTCGCCTTCTCGGGGCTCCTCCCCATCGGCGAGACGGTTCTCACGGGTGCGGTGGCGATGGTCCTCACGCGGTGCGTGACCATGGAGCAGGCCTACAGGTCGATCGAGTGGCACGTGATCTTCCTTGTCGCAGGCCTCCTTCCCCTCGGCTTCGCGATGATCGACACCGGGCTCGCCGACCGCATCGCCGTCGGCCTCGGCGCGGTGGTGAGTGGTGACCGGCCCATGCTCGCCATCGCGATCATGTTCGCGGTGAGCGCGGGCGCCACGCAGATCATCGGTGGGCAGGTGAGCGCTCTTCTGGTCGGACCCGTAGCGCTCGCCGTCGCGGCCACGGCCGGGATCGCGGCTCAGCCCATGGCCGTCGCGGTCGCCATCGGCGCGTCCACGGCGTTCCTCACGCCGATCGCGCACCCGGTCAACGCGATGATGATGGGAACCGGAGGGTACCGAAGGCGAGATTTCGCCCGGGTGGGCGCGGGCATGACGGTCGTCACCCTCTTTGTGATGATGGCCGGGATGTGGCTCTTCTGGGGGATCCGGTAGCTGACGTCCCTCGGCTCAGCCGCCCAGCACGTCCCGGAGGAAGCGCATGCTGAGGCTCAGAGCGGCGTGTCCGTGCCATGCTCCGTGCCCGTGCATCGCCCCGAGCTGCAGCGCCGCCACATCGGCCGCCTCGAGATACGCCGCCGGCCCCACCGCGCCGGCCGGCACGTAGCCGGCTGCGACGACCCCGACGTAGCCCGGGATCGACTTTCCCGTCCGGTACAGGAGCCCGCCGTGCGCGTAGAGCAGCGGCTCGACGCCCCTTCCGGATTCAGCCGGCGGCGCACCGTTCACCCCGACCGCGAGCATGCCGGTCAGGTGCCAGACCCGTGACGCCACCTCCACCGGCCCGCTCCCGGGCATGCCCGGCAGGGGCAGCGGCGGCTCGTCACCGAGTGCGCGCCGGAACTCAGGCCCGAAGGCGCCGCCGGCGACGTGCCCGGACACCCATGCCCCCTGGCTTCGCCACGACTGAGCAACGGCGTCCGTCGGCGTCGCGGTGAGCCCGAATGCGGCGACCGCAACGATTGCCGCCCTGCGTGTCGCTCGGGTCGCGCGGGACATCACGCCGGCACGCCCGGCGCGTCCACGTCGCCGGGGGACGGCACGTCCAGTGACACCGGGGTGAGTCCGTGAAAGGACGATTCCGGCGCGCGCACGGGTGGTGCGGTCGGTGGAGGCGGCGCGTCGGCGCGAAGGAACCGCCGGGTGACGTCGAGGGCGTCGGGATCGTTGCAGAGGAAGGCGTGCTTCTCCGAGCGTCCGCTGAGCGCCACCACGCGATCGCCGAAGCCCGCGCCACCCCAGCCGAGCGTTCCCAGGTAGGGCACCAGGTCGTCCCCCTGCTGATTGCGAACGTACGAGTGCGCTTCGGGCAGACGGTCGCCATCCCGGACGACCTCGAAGGGCGTCATCTGCCGCTTGCCCATGATCGCCAGGGCCATCGTCCCGGAGCCGAGCCGGGAGAACGGCCCCGCCAGGAGATCCGCGGTTTCACGAGCCCGCACCAGAAGGTCTTCCTGGATGCCGTCGCCGAACCGCCCCGGCCACCCCTCGCGCTGGAGGAGTTGCCGCTCGTCCGACTCGGGTTCCCGGTCCCGGCGGACCACCGCCCGCCAGCTCGGAAGCATCTGGTAGAGGGCCGGCCAGGTCAGCCCCATCCCCCGGGCTGCTTTCACGTTGTCCTCGCCCAGACCCTCGCTCCCCCAGATGAGCGCCTCGGCGGCGCGCATGGTACCCGCAAGGGGCGTACCGACGAGTACGACGCGAGCCACGAGACGGGAGAACTCGTTCAGGTCGAAGGTCAGCTTGCTCGCGAGGATGATCACCAGCCCGCCCTGCGAATGGCCCACGAGGTTGAAGCGGCCGCTCGCCGGCTTGTTCACGCGCATGTGCTCGAGCAGAAGCTGAGCGTTGTAGCGGATGTCCATCCGCCAGTCGTACGGCCAGGGCTCCGCGAACGACATCAAGCGGTCGTACGGGGTCCCGACGACCCTGTGCGGCACGATCTCGGTCCCCGGCTCCAGCGAAGTCCGGCTCGGACGCCAGCGCCCCGGGTCCTGCTCGATGGAGAGCAGCCTTTGCCATTCGTCCGGGGGACGGCCGCCGAGCTCGTCCTTCTGCAGGCCGAGGCTGACGCGGACGGCGTTGTAGACGACGTTCCCGTTCTGATCCGCAAGCGACGTGGCCTGGGTTCCGGGAATCAGCAGTGTCTGATCAGCCATCAGCGAACACCGACCCAGCCTCGAACGGAGGAGAACAGCTTGGCGGAGTCGTATCCGACACCGTCCTTGAAGACGAGCCGGGTGTTCCGGAACGCCGTGACGTCCGCCGTCGGGTCACCGGAGAGCAGCACGAGGTCGGCCGCCTTCCCGGCCTCGATGGTTCCGATCTCGTCCTCCCGCTCCAGGTACAGCGCGCCGTTGCGGGTGGCGACCTCCACCGCCTGCTCGACGGTGAGCCCGATCTCGACCAGGAGCTGCAGGGCCCGTTGGTTCGCGTAGCCGGGCACGACGTCGCCCCCGCCCGTGGGATCCGTGCCCACGACGAGGAATCCCCCCGCATCGTAGAACGCCTTCTCCATGGCCATGTACTTCTCGAGCAGGTGCCCCGCCTGGTTGTCGGGCTCGTGCGCCCGCGCGAGGCGCGCCTCGACCTGCTCCCGTAGCTGGGGGAGCATCGCCTCCAAGGCTCCCTGCGGAGGTGCAGGGCGATTCGGCGCACGCCGCTCGACGACGGTGAGCGTGGACGTCACGGCGACGCCACGCTCGATGAGGTGATCGATGACGTCGGTGAACTCGGGACTCGAGAGGTCCAGGTCGAGATAGCTCTGGCTCGCGCCACGCGGACATTCGTCCGGCTGCTTATCCGCTACCCAGTCCGTCGCGGCGAAGAAGCCGTGCTCGAGGTTGTCGATGCCGAGGTCGGCCGCCTCCCGGTACGTGATGGAGCACAGATGGCCGGTCACCTTGATGTTCCGCGCGTGGGCGGCCTCGATGGCGGCGCCGAGGGTGGCCCGGTCGATCAGGTTGTACGCTTTGAACGACGTAGCGCCGAGGTCGGCCCAGAAGTTCACATGGGCACGCGCCTCGTCCGGCGTCGACAGGGCCGGGAACGCCCAGATGAAGCCGCCCGGCCCCTCCAGGTAGGGTCCGGTCACGTCCATGCTGGGCCCCGGAATCCGGCCCGCGTCGATCTCGCGACGGATCGAGAGATCGGTATAGGGATCGAGGCTGCCGCCGGTGCGGATGGTGGTGGCGCCACCCGCGAGGTACAGCGGGGGGAACGACACCTGGTTCGTGTTGTAGCGCGTCTGGCCCGACGGATAGAACATGTGCTCGTGGAGCATGACGAGCCCCGGCATGAGCGTGTGGCCCGCCCCGTCGATCACCTCGGCGCCGGGCGCGCTTCCGAGCTCGCTCGTGGGCGCCACCGTCACAATGCGCCCGTCGCGGATCTCCACCGACATGCCCGAGCGGGCCGCCGCCCCGGTGCCGTCGATGAGCCGCACGTCGCGGATCAGCACGTGGGACGACGAAACCGACACGAACTCCCGGACGCTCTCGGAGAGGTCGTCGTAGG
>JBBDSM010000160.1:0-11395 GCA_040904945.1 Gemmatimonadota bacterium | reverse complement strand
TGGGACGACGAAACCGACACGAACTCCCGGACGCTCTCGGAGAGGTCGTCGTAGGATTGGGCGGCGACCGAAGCCGGAGTCGCCGGAAGGGCCAACGCCGCCGCAACGAGCGCCATCGGCGCGACAACACGGACACGCACTCTTCCCCTCATACCTCCTCCATCCGGACCTCCGTCGTGATATCGATGGCCCGGTGGATGCTCAGGTATACCGGGCACTTCTCCTTGTGGAAGCCGTGCACACGCTCCACGGTCTCGCGGTGCTCCTCGCCGGCTTGGAGCTCGTAGGTCACGTGGATGCGTCGCACCACCATGACCCCGCCCTCCTTCTCGACCTCACCACGCACCCGAGCGTTCAGGATGCCTTCACTCGCCTTGATCCCGCGCGCCTCCAGCGCGCCTCCGAAGGTACCGGCCAGTCAGCCGCCGGCCGCCGCGATCAGGTAGTCGATGGTGGTGGTGACCTCCTTCTCGGGCGTGACACCGTAGTGCTCGGCGATGGCGCCGTGGACGCCGAACTCGACGGGCCCGTCGTGGGCGGGGAGCCAGGCGTGGCGATAAGGTCCCTTGATGCGTTCGATGGTGATGTCGGACACGTAGGCGACGTCGGGCATGGATGGTTCCTTTCGAGAGTGCAAGCGGCCACGATGGTGGCCGTCCAGGAAGGGTGGGACACCCCAGGCGCGGGCCGCAAGTCGAGCCTCCCGCCGGGCCCTTTCGAACCCATGGGCCGAGTCGCGAGTATTCTCACATCCCATCACCGCGCCAAGGCACCGATCATGAACCCGTCACGCCACATTCTCCACAGCCCGGCCCGCACCTCCCCTGAGCGGCTCGTCCGCACCGTTTGGCTCGTGCTCCTGACGCTGGTCATCGTGCCGGCGCTCGCGCCCGACACCGCCACCGCTCAGTCGATGAACGCCAGCGACGTGAACATGGGCGCCATCGAGCGGAAGATCGAGCTCATCTATCCGAAGAGCGGACCTCCGGGAACGGTGGTCCGCGTGAACACCGAGGACATGCCGGTCATCACGCCGATCCGCGTCGGGATCGGCGCTGCGCAGGCCGGCTTCGAAGCCTTCCAGGAGCTCATGACGGGCCAGGAGGGAGAGTTCGACGTGTCCGTGGAGGTTCCCGAGTGGGCGTCGTGGGACCGGGTCCATCTCTTCATCGTCTTCGACATCTACTTCCGCCCCATCGCGCTCTCCGACGCCTTCCACGTGACCAACGAGGACGGCTTGGTGCGGCGCACCGGACGCGTCACGCATCGCGACGACGGGTGCTCGATCCTGCGCGACATCGATGGGGTCCAGTACGCGCTGCTTGGCGAGGGCGAGGCCATCGAGGGGATCGAGCCGGAGACGACGGTGACCCTCGACGGCCGCATTATCCCGCGCGAGGAGTGCGGCCTCCTGAACGTGCTGGAAGTGACGAGCGTGCGGACGGACTGACGGCCCTCCGCCGGCCGGCTACAGGTTCGGCCGCTTCAAGTGGAAGTCGGTGGCGTCCTGGTAGGCCTTGGCGAGCCGCAGCATTTCGGCTTCGCCATAGACCTTCCCGACGAACATGATTCCGGTCGGCGTCCCGTCCTCGGCGAATCCGTTGGGAACAGTGACCGCGGGATGCCCGGTGAGATTCGTCGCTCCGTTGTTGGCGCTTCCGCCGTGGGGCGCGACGTAGACGTCCAGGTCGGACATCGCCTCGGCCATCCGCTGCATGAGCAGGGTCCGGCGCCGGTTCATCTGCACGTACTCCACCGCGGGAAAGAGCCGCGCCACGCGCATGAGCATGTCCTCCGGCTCGTCCCGGTCCTGGATGAGCAGGTCGACGCGTCCGGTCTGGATCAGCTCGTCGAAGGCGGCCGCCTCGTCCACGAGCAGCATCTGGAGCGCGTCCATATCGGCGTCCTCGGGCAGAGCGAACGGCCGTAGCTCGACGCCCATCCGGCGGAGGGTGTCCAGGGTCGCCAGATCGTTGGCGCGCCCCGCGCCGCCGTCCCGCCCCCGGGACTCCCCTTCGAACGCCTCCGCGAGGTACCCCACCCGGAGTCCCGCAAGCGGCAGCTCGGCGTCCCAGTTGAACGGGCGGTCGACGACGGCGAGGTCCAGGAGGTCCGGCCCGCGGATGGCCTCGAGCACCAGCGCGCAGTCCTCCACCGACCGGCACATGGGGCCGACCTTGTCGAGGCTCCAGCTCACCGGCATCACGCCGTGCCGGCTGACGATGCCGAAGGTGGGGCGCACCCCGGTGATGCCGCACGTCGCCGACGGCCCCACGATCGAGCCGAGGGTCTCGCTGCCGAGGGCAAAGCCTACGAGACCGGCGGCAACCGCGGCGCCTGGCCCCGCCGACGATCCACCGGAGCCCTGCGCCGGATCCCATGGATTGCGGGTACGCTTCCCCCCGAACCAGCGGTCCCCCCTCGCGATCTCGCCGGTCGACAGCTTGGCCACGAGCACCGCTCCGGCTTCGGACAGGCGCTGGACCACGGTCGCGTCGTAGTCGAGCACCTGGTCGCGGTACGCCTCCGAACCCCACGTGGTGGGATATCCGCGCTTGGCGATGATGTCCTTCGCGCCCCAGGGGATGCCGTGCAGCGGCCCCCGGTAGCGTCCCGCGGCGATCTCCGCGTCGGCGCGCTCGGACTCCTCCAACGCCAGCTCCTCGGTGAGCGTCACCACACACTCGAGGACGGGGTCGTGCCGGCGAAGCCGCGCCAGGTACATCCGGGTGAGCTCGACCGATGTGACCTGCCCGCTCGCCACGAGTGCGCCCAGATGGGTCACGGGCCAGAAGGCGACGTCCTCGAGGTTCGCGGGCCGCGTGACCGTCGGCGTCGGGCTGGGGCGGAACGGCCGGCGCTCGTCGCTCAGCCGCTGCCCCGGCACGACGGGGCTGAAATACAGCGGCGGCGCGACATTCTGGTCGATGTGGATCTCGCGCAGCCTCCGGTAGATCTCGAGGTTCGAGGCCAGCGTCCCGACCATCTCTTCCCGGTCCGCCTCGGAGAACTCGAGTCCGGCCAACGTCGCGGCATGGTCGATCATCTCGGGGGTGATGGCCTCCTGCCCGCCATCCGACTGGGCCCAGAGCGCCCCCGGGAAAAGGGTCGAGCCCAACCCGAGGCTTCCGCAGTAGGCGAGAAAAGCTCGGCGGCGGAGGGCATCGGGCGGGGAGGGATCGGTCACGTCTGGCTCCGGCATGGAGTCTGTTGGGTGGTGGGGTGGAGGTCCGGGCAACCTGGGCGGCTCCGCCCGAGCGAACAAGAGCGGAACGCACTCGGCATTGGGCCGGTACATCGACCGGCGCCCCGGGCCCACCGATGAGGTCCGGATCCGATTTCCCAGGAAGCCGGCAGGCCCGTCCCATGGAGCATCCGACCCCGTTCCGCCCCACCGACCATGCGAGCTTCGACCCCGAGCGCATGGGCAAGAGCACCCTGTTCCGCTCGGACCGGCTGCTGGTCGGGCTGAACGCCTTCGAGCCCGGCCAGGAGCACCGACTCCATGCGCACGAGGGCATGGACAAGGTCTATCACGTCCTCGAGGGCTCGGGCGTCTTCCTGCTCGACGACCGCGAGGAACCGATGGACGCCGGTACCATGCTGATCGCGCCGGACGGCGTGCCGCACGGGATCCGCAATACGGGAGACGGACGGCTGGTGGTGCTCGCCGTGCTGGCGCCCGCACCATGACGATGAACCGACGACGATTCCTCCACCTCGCGGGCGCCGCGGGTGCGCTCGCTGCCTGCGATGCCTTCGGCGCGGAGACTCCGACCGACGCCCAGGAACTGCGCCGCACGCCTCTGCCCCGCCCCCAGGAGCTTCGCGCGAACGGTGTGACGCTCCGGGCCGGCCCCACATCGGTCGACACGGGGATCGCGCGTGGCGAGGCGTGGACGCTCAACGGCGCGCTTCCCGCGCCGACCCTTCGCATGCGCCGCGGTGAACGGGTCGGCCTCACGCTCGAGAACGGACTCCCCGAGGAGACGATCCTGCACTGGCATGGGCTGGACGTCCCGGAGGCTGCCGACGGGCACCCCCGGCTGGCCATCCCCCCGGGATCGCGGTACGACTATGCGTTCGACGTGAGGGACCGGGCGGGCCTGTACTGGTACCATCCCCACACGCACATGCGGACCGGGGCCCAGACCTATCGGGGCATGGCGGGGCTGCTGGTGGTGGAGGACGAGGAGGAATCCGCGCTCGGGCTTCCCTCCGGAGATCGGGAGATCCCGCTGGTGCTCCAAGATCGGCGCGCCTCCGGCGGCGCCCCTCTCGAGTACCGGGCGGCGGGCATGGGGCCCGACCGGATGATCGGATATCTGGGCGACACTCCCTTCGCCAACGGCGTCGCGCATGCCACGACCACTGTCGCTCGAGGGACCTACCGCCTCCGGATCCTGAACGCATCCAACGCGCGCATCTTCCAACTCGGCCTGAGCGACGGCCGCCCGCTCACGCTCATCGGAACGGACGGCGGGCTCTTGGAGCGACCCGCGAGCGTCGAGCGGGTGATGGTGGCGACCGGCGAGCGGATCGACGTGCTCGCGGATTTCTCGAGTGCACGCCCGGGCGACCGCATCTACCTGAGATCGTTCGCGTTCGAAATCCCGGGCATGATGGGAATGGGGCGCGGCATGGGCCGGGGGATGGGCGGCATGATAGGCGGCATGATGGGCGGGCTGCCCCAGGGCGCGGCCATGGACCTGCTCGAGCTCGTGGTCGAGGACGGCCCGGCGGAGCCGGCGTTCGAGCTGCCCGACCGACTTTCCGGGATTCCGGAACGACCCGTCGACGGCAGCACACCCAGCCGCTCGTTCCGCTTCGAGAGCATGATGATGAACCACACCATCAACGGCCGCACGTTCGAGATGGAGCGCGTGGACGCGCGCGTGCCGCTCGGTCGCACCGAAGTGTGGACGATCGAGAACCCGAGCCAGCTTCCGCACCCTGTACACGTGCATGCCGGCCAGCTCCGCGTGCGTTCACGCACCGGCGGGCGGGGGCGAGTCATGCCATGGGAAACCGGATTGAAGGACACGGTCCTCGTGCTTCCCGGCGAGCGTGTCGAGGTCGTCGTGAGGTTCGAGGAGCACCGCGGCCTTTTCCTCGTGCACTGCCACAACCTCGAGCACGAGGACATGGGGATGATGCTGAACTTCCAGGTAGAATAGCCGGGGCGCGCCGGTCGCTCAGCACCACCGAACGCGCACCCGGTACTCCACCCGGACCGCGCCGCGCGTCGGTACCAGCGGCTCGAAGGTGAACGTCGACGCGTCCACCCGCGTGCTCGGGTGCGACTCGGACACGATCTCCCAGTCGCCGCCGGCCGGCTCCACGATCTGCACGGTCACGTCCTCGTCCTTGTGGTTCCGCACGTCGATGCGCCAGGTGCTCTCCGACACGCAGCGCGAAACGATCGCGTAGTCCATCTGCGTACGGTCGGCGACGACGTCGAACGCCTCGCCCATCTTGATCCGGACGCTTTCGTCGCGGGGCGTGTGGTCGATGAGGTCCTCTCCGATGAACTGCTGCTGGCCGCGCACGTCCCGCTTGTAGACCCGTACGGTGCCGCGGGGAAGCGGCATCCCGAGCCCGGCACGCTCGCTGTTCTCGAAGTCCAGGAACACCCCGACCTTCTGGTTCGCCGAGATCTGCCCGTACTGGCTGCGGAAGTACTGCGGCGACCCCCGGAAGATGAGCCGCTTCTCGACCTCGAAGTCGGCGGCTTCGAGGAGGACCACCTGCTTCTGCTCGTTGTTCACCACATCGGCGGGACGCTGGAGCGTGTACAGGTGGTACTCGAAGAACGCCTCCTCGCTGAAGGAGGGCGCGGCGGCCATGACGTCGGCCATCATGCGCTGGCGCATCGCCTCCTCGTTGGCGCCCGACACCCGCTGCACGTCGCCGGCCACGAGCTGGAGCCGGGCTCCGTCGTAGCTGGCTCCGCTCCGGTTCGTGAGTGTCACCCACCCCGTGAGGTCGGCCGCCGTGTCGTCCTCGTTCAGGACCATGACGTAGTCCGACCGCCAATTGAGGTCGTTGGTGAGATACGTGACCTCGACCCGCTGTCGGTCCCCGGCGGCATCGAGACGCCACAGAAGGGTCGGCGCGGCGATGAGGTTGTCCGGGAGCTCGGGAAAGCCGAAGCGCCCCGGGTAGTCGAAGGTGAGCTCCCCGTCGATCCTCAGAATCGGCCCTCCGTTGACCGACACCACCTCGGCCTCCACCGGTTCGTCCACGCCGGTCACCGGATTCGTCCGATAGACCGTGACCGTGCGGCCGACGTACTTCTCGAGGAGCTTCTGCGGGTTGAGGAGATCGAACTGGTAATTCTGCTCCAGGACCTGGAGGCCCGCGGCCCCCAGCGGGCGGATGTGCACCGTCTCCGGCTGGATCCCCGACGCCACGTCCGCGAACTCCAGGTCGAGCCGCCCCCGGGAGAGCTCGAGCGTCCGGATCTCGCGAACGAGGCCGAAGTTCTGGTTGTATACGGTGATGGACACGGAGTCGCGGTCAGCCGCGGTGGAGCGAAGCGTATCCGCGGCCCGCGTGGTTCGCCCGACGTCGTCGAGCATCGCGCCGCGCTCTTTCTCGGCACCGGACGGAAGGACCATCGTCGAAAACACGGCGGCTGTTGCGATGAGGCTGCGCATCATGGGGTCTCCTTGGGATCTCGCTCACTCCAGCATTACACCACACTAGGACGCCCCAGAGACGGTAAGCCGCACAGAAATGCCGGGGTCCGGTTGAAGCTCCCCCATGACTTTCGCATTGTGGTCGGGTGAGAGGAGATCGGAGAAACGGCGGCGCCGACCCGCCGTCGCGGAGCGCGTTCGTGGCAGCAGGCCTCGGCCTGGCCTTGGCCGCGGCATCGTGCGACACGCCGCCGGACGCCACGTCGCGCGCGCCCATCGACGTCGAGGTCTGGTACCACGCCGGCCAGCCCGGGGAGCGCGCGGTTCTGGAGGCGCAGGCCGCCCGCTTCAATGGCGCCCAGGACTCCATTCGGATCTCACTGGCATTCCTCCCCGAGGGCTCGTATAACGCGCAGGTCCAGGCTTCGGCCGTCGCAGGGCAGCTTCCGGACCTGCTGGACCTGGACGGTCCGTACGTGGCCACGTACGCGTGGCAGGGTCACCTGCGCCCCTTGCACGGGCTGCTGCCGGAGAACGTCCTCGCCGACGTCCTCCCCTCCGTCCGGAACCAGGGCTCCTGGAACGACACGCTCTACGCGCTCGGGACGTTCGACTCGGGGCTGGCGCTGTACGCGGACGCGGAAAGGCTCGCGAGCGTCGACGCTCGCATCCCCCAGGGGCCCGAGGACGCCTGGACGGTCTCTGAGCTCGACGACGTCCTCGGACGACTGAGGGCACGGGACGCCGACGGCGCCGTGCTCGACCTCAAGCTCAACTACGAGGGGGAGTGGTTCACCTACGCCTTCCAGCCGACGCTCCGGTCGGCCGGCGGCGGCCTGCTCGATACCTCCGACGATACTCCGGCCGCAAGCGGAGCCCTCGACGGTGACGGCTCGCGACGCGCCGCAACGGCGCTGCAGCGCTGGCTCACCGGCGGGTTCGTCGACCCGAATCTGGACGACGCTGCGTTCACGAGCGGCCGAGTGGCCCTCTCATGGAGCGGGCACTGGGACTTTCCCCGCTACCGGGAGGCCCTGGCCGAGCGACTGCTGGTGCTCCCGTTGCCCGACTTCGGTCAGGGGACCCGCACGGGGCAGGGGTCCTGGACCTGGACGATCCCCCGCACCAGCGGGCATCCCCGTGAGGCCGCGTCGTTCCTCCGCTTCCTCCTCGAGCCCGAGCAGGTCCTCGAGATGGCCGCGGCCAATGGGGCCGTGCCGGCGACGCGCACCGCGGCGATGCGGAGCGAGACCTACCGACCGGGAGCGCCCATGCACGTCCTGCTTCGCCAGCTGGAAGACGGCTGGGCCGTGCCGCGTCCCAGGACGCCCGCGTACCCGTTCGCCTCGTCCATCTTTCAGGATGCCTTCGACGCGCTCCGCAACGGTGAGCCCGTCGGTCCGCTTCTGCGAGACGCGGCCCGGACCATCGACGGCGAGATCCGCGACAACCACGGATTCCGGCGACCGTGAACGCTTTCGCTCCGAGCCCGGCCCCGCGCCCCGACCCCGACCCCGGCCCCGGCCCCGCCGAGAAAGTCGCCCCGTGCCCCGGCCGCAGTGCCCGGTCCCGCCGACGGATCAGCTTCACGGGCCTGTCCATGGCGGCTCCGGCCCTGGCGGGCCTCGGCCTCTTCGTCGCCGCGCCCTTCCTCCTCGCGGTCGGGCTCTCGTTCACGGATCTCCGGCTCGGCTCTCCCCTGCCCGTCTCCTGGGTCGGCTTCGAGCAGTACATGCGTGTGCTCTCGTCGACGACGTTCCGTCACGCGTTCCTGAACAACCTGTACTTCACGGCCGTGGTGGTCCCTCTGCAGACCGGCCTCGCCCTGGCCGCCGCCCTCCTGCTGGACCGAGGGCTACGCGGCACGGCGGCCGCGCGGGTGGCCCTTCTGCTCCCCATCGTATTTCCGATGGCTCTCATCGCCGTGGTATGGGAGCTCCTGTACGCGCCCGGACCCGATGGTCCGCTCAACGCGCTCCTCGGCGCGCTGACCTTCGGAGCCTGGGTTCCGCGGGACTTCCTGCGGGACCCGGCGCTCGCCATGCCCGCGATCATCGGACTCTCGATCTGGCAGGGCATGGGCTTCCAGATGGTGATCTTGTCCGCCGGCCTCCAGGCGATACCCCGTCAGCTGCACGACGCGGCCGCGTTGGACGGGGCCAGCGCGCTGCATCGGTTCCGGCACGTGACACTTCCTGGGCTCCGCCGCCCCTTGATCCTGGTCGCGGTCATCACCGCGATCCTTTCATTCAGGCTGTTCGATCAGATCCGCATCCTCACCCGCGGTGGCCCACAGGAGCGCACGACGACCGTGATGTACGAGGCGGTAACCGCCGCCTTCGACCGACAACAGGTGGCGTTGTCAGCAGCCATGAGCGTGGTGTTCTTCCTGGTGGTGCTCTTCATCTCACTGACGGGGCGGCGACGGTGAGCGGCGGTGGGAGGTCATTAGGCGAGCGACCCTGGCAGTCGGGGACCGGGTCGAGCCAGGCCGTGACGTATGCCGTGCTCGCCGCCGCCGCGCTGGTCTGGATCGCACCCATCGTCGTCATGGTAGCGGCGAGCCTCCGTCCGGAGGGCCGTGTGCTCCCGGAGGCGGGGACGCTTCGCGGACTCGTTCCGACCGATCCGACCCTCGAGAACTACGCGGACGTCTTTCAGCGGGTCGCGTTCACCCGGATGTTCTGGAACACG
Source organism: Gemmatimonadota bacterium (assembly GCA_040904945.1). Taxonomy (GTDB): domain Bacteria; phylum Gemmatimonadota; class Gemmatimonadetes; order Longimicrobiales; family Gaopeijiaceae; genus JAWLHJ01. The sequence continues at coordinate 2,060 of JBBDSM010000160.1, read as the reverse complement.
CTCGTCATCAACGCTTCCATCGTCGTCGGAGGACTCGCCATCAACGCCACCGCCGCCTACGCGCTCGCCCGCCTGGAGTGGCCGGGCCGTCGCTGGTCGCTCGCGCTGGTGCTGGCGCTGCTCATCGTGCCCTTCGAGGCCATCGCGGTACCTCTCTTCTACGCGGTTACCACCCTCGGCTGGCGCGACGGCTACCTCGTCCAGATCTTGCCGTTCGTCGCCAACGCGCTCTCGATCTTCATCTTCTACACCTTCTTCCTCGACTTCCCGCGGGCGGTCGAGGATGCCGCCCGCATCGACGGTGCTGGCCCTTGGCGCACCTTCATCGAGATCGTGGTTCCGTCGTCGCGAACGGTGTTCGCCACCGTCGCCATCCTCACCTTCGTCCTCCACTGGGGCTTGTACCTCTGGCCCCTCCTGGTCACGAGCCGGGTCGACGCCCGTCCGCTCCCCCTGGGCATCGCGACGTTCCGGGCGCTCCCACCCGTGCAATGGGGGGACGTCATGGCCTTCGCGGTCATGATGGTGGCGCCCGTGGCCATCGTCTTCGCGGTCCTGCAACGATGGTTCGCGCGCAGCGTCGCGGCGGCGGGCATCAAAGGTTGAGGAACGAGATGGCGAGCATCACTCTGGAAGGCATCGACAAGATCTATCCGGACGGGACCCACGCAGTCCGTGACCTCGACCTCGCCGTCGCGGACGGGGAGCTGGTGGTCCTGCTCGGACCGTCGGGGTGCGGCAAGTCCACGTTGCTCAGGCTGATCGCCGGTCTGGAGCCGCTTTCGAGCGGCACGGTCCACATCGGGAATCGGTGCGTGAACGGGGAGCCGCCAGACCGGCGGGACGTGGCCATGGTCTTCCAGAACTACGCGCTCTACGGGCACATGACCGTCCGCGGGAATATCGGCTTTCCACTTCGCATGCGCGGTGTCGCACGTGACGAGCGGCGCAAGCGGGTCGCCGAAATCTCGGCGATGCTCGAGCTCGACGACGTGCTGGACGCCCGTCCGGGGACTCTCTCCGGCGGGCAGCAACAGCGGGTGGCCATGGGCAGGGCGCTGGTCCGGCACCCGGCCGCCTTCCTCCTGGACGAGCCGCTGTCCAATCTGGACGCCCGGCTGCGGACCCACGTTCGCGAGGAGCTCCGCCGCATCCAGCGGCAGCTCGGCGTGACGACCGTGCACGTTACCCATGACCAGGTGGAGGCCCTCAGCCTCGGCGACCGCGTCGCGGTCATGCGAGACGGGCGGCTTCAACAGTACGCCCCGGGTCAGGAGCTGTACGAGCGGCCCGCCAACACCTTCGTGGCCGCGTTCCTCGGACATCCCGGAATGAATCTCTTCGAAGCGGCGATGGCGGCGCCCTCCGGCGACGGGTCCATGGCGGTGAGCGTCCCGGGCCTGGCCGATCCGCTTCCCGTCGGAATCGACGGGACGGTGCGGGATGAGCGCCTCACCGCCGGTGCCGCCATCTTCGTGGGCATCCGTCCCGAAGACGTCGAGCTCGTGGGGAACGACCAGGCGGGGGTGCCGGGTACCATCGAAGCAGTCGAAGAGCTCGGCAGCGAGCGCGTGATTCACGTGGCGCTTCCGTTCGCCACGGTCGATCTCACGCGCTCCGCGGACTCGACAGCCCCCGGGCTCCTCGCCGCTCGTTTGGACCGCCAGCACCGCGCTCCGCAGCTCGGAGCGCGCGTGGCCATCCGTCTCCCCAAGGGCGCTCTGCGCCTGTTCGACCGTCAGGGAAGGGCGATCGACCTACCATGACCGACTACCAGCCCATCGACTGCGGCGTGCACGACCGTCTCGAGTCCTTCTCCGTCCTCCGCACCCGGTGCCGCATCGACTTTCAGGCGGCCGACGATGCGACGCGCTCGGTGACCGGCCGGATCACCGACATCTTCACCCGCGAAGGTGCGGAGTACCTGCGCACCGACGACGGCACGGAGATACGGCTCGACCGCCTTCGCACGGTGGAACCGACGTGATTATCTTCCGCGCCCTACGAACTCCACACGAGCGGGCCCATGGCCAAGAACCAGTCCTTCGACATCTCGACCT
>JBBDSM010000159.1:13921-18495 GCA_040904945.1 Gemmatimonadota bacterium | reverse complement strand
GGGTGACCGCGCTAGCGGAGGGGGTCGCGCAGGTCGTGGCGAGCTTCCAGGGGAGGGAGGGAGCAGCGACGCTGACGGTGATGCCTCTGCTGCAGCCGCCGGACCCGCCGACCGACCTCGCGCAGCTGAAATCCGACGGCGACGCGCCGATACCGTCCGGCGGCACGACGGACGAGCGCACGGTCGTGTTCCGCGCGGGCGTCTCCGATCCCAATCCGGAGGATCGGCTGCGCCTGGAGGTCGAGGTACAGCCGGTGGGGACGCCGTTCAGCGACACGCCGACGGGATCGAGCGTGGAGGTGCGCAACGGGGGCGTGGCGACGGTCGCGATCACGCTCGATGACGGCACCGACTACCGCTGGCGCGCCCGCGCCATCGATCAGACGGGCCGCAGCGGGCCGTGGGTGGCTTTCGGCGACGAGGAGGCCGACTTCCGGGTCGAGACGCCCGTCACGCGGCTCGCGTTCGCGACGCAGCCGAGTGGCACATCGGCCGGCGCCACCATCAGCCCGGCCGTTCGCGTCGCGGCGCGGAAGGCGTCGGGAGACACCGACGCGGCGTTTAGCGGCGAGATCACTTTGCGGCTCGCCCCGGGAACGGGAACGAGCGGCGCCACGCTCTCGGGCACGCGCACAGTTGCAGCGGTGGCGGGTGTCGCCACATTCGACGACCTCGCGATCGACGTCACGGGCGAGGGCTACCGCCTCGAGGCCTCGAGCGCCGGCCTCCCCGAGGTGCAGAGCGCGGCGTTCGACGTCGCCCCCGCGGGCGCGGGCCGTCTGGCCTTTGTGGTGCAGCCCACCGAGGTACGGGCCGGTGAAGCGATCGCCCCGGCGGTCGAGGTTGCCGTGCGGGACGAGTTCGGCAATCCGGTGCCGGACGCGACCGACGTGGTCACGCTCGCGATCGCGGAAGGGACCGGGATCGCCGGAGCCGCCCTCTCAGGGACAGTGTCAGTGGCGGCCGTGGATGGTGTCGCGCGATTCGACGACCTCGCGATCGACAGCGCGGGCCCGGGATACGCGCTGACGGCGAGGGCGACCGACCTGGTGAGCGCCACGAGCGCCGAGTTCGCTGTCGTTCCGGGGCCGACGGCGAGCATCACCTTCACCGCGCAGCCGGGCGACACGCCCGCGGGGGCGGCGTTGAGCCCTGCCGTCGAGGTGACGGCGCGCGACGCGGTCGGCAACCCGGCCACGGGGTTCACGGGGAACGTGACGGTGGGCTTCGCGACCGATCCGAGCGGGGGGACGGCGACGCTGGAGGGAACGCTGACGGTGGCGGCCGTGGCCGGGGTGGCGACGTTCGACGACCTGAGCGTCGACGTAGCGGGGGAGGGTTACACGCTCGCCGCGAATGCCGACGGGCTTCCAGAGGCCACGAGCGCCGCGTTTACCATCACTGCGGCGGCGGCATCGCAGCTCGCGTTCACCGTGGAGCCGAGCGAGGCCGTGGCAGGCGAAGCGATCTCGCCGGCGGTGCGGGTCACGGCGTTCGACGACCAGGGTAACGTGGATACCGACTTCATGGGGGATATCACGGTCGCCATCGCGACAGGGACCGGCACGAGCGGCGCCACGCTCTCAGGGACGCGCACGGTCGCCGCGGTGAGCGGAGTGGCGACGTTCGCCGAGCTGGCCGTCGACAGCGCTGGTGCGGACTATCGGCTGGCAGCCGGCGCCGACGGGTTGACGGGCTCGATGAGCGCGGAGTTCACCATCGTCCCGGGCAACGCGGCACAGCTCGCCTTCACCGTGCAGCCAGGCAACACTCCGGCGGGCGCGCCTATGGACCCCGCCGTCGAGGTGACGGCGCGGGACGCGCTCGGCAACCGGGCGACGGGCTTCACGGGGAACGTGACGGTGAGCCTCGCGACCGACCCGAGCGACGGGGCGGCGACATTGGGTGAAACGCTCACGGTGGCGGCTGTGGCCGGGGTGGCGACGTTCGACGACCTGAACGTCGACGTGGCGGCGGAGGGCTACACGCTCGCGGCGGGCGCCGACGGTCTTGCAGGGGCCACGAGTGCCGCGTTCGACATCTTCTCCAGCACGGCGACGCGACTCGAGTTCACGCAGCAGCCTACGGCGACGGTGGCGGGCCAGCCGATCACGCCCGCGGTGGAGGTGACGGCCTTCGACGATCAGGAGAACGTGGCGACCGATTTCACGGGCTCGGTCACGGTAACGATCGCGGAGGGGACGGGGGCGGAGGGTGCCACTCTGTCAGGCACTCGCACGGTGGCGGCGATGGATGGGGTGGCCACGTTCGACGACCTCTCCGTCGATCGAGCGGCGACCGGCTATCGGCTCGCCGCCGCAGCAGGCGGGGTGACGCCCGACACGAGCGTGATGTTCGACATCACACCGGCCAGGGCGGCGAGCGTCGCGATCGAGACCGGGGACGGCCAGACGGCCACGGCGGGCACGGCCGTGACCGTGGCGCCGGCGGTGCGGGTCGAGGACGAGTTCGGCAACCCGGTGGCGGGCGTCACGGTGACGTTCACGCCGTCGGGCACGGGGAGCGTGACCGGAGAGACGCCGACGACGGACGCGGACGGGATCGCGGCGGTGGGAAGCTGGACGCTGGGCGAGACGGCGGAGGCGGAGAGCGACACGCTGACGGCGACGGTGGACGGGGTAGGGTCGGTGGAGCTCGTGGCGACGGCGACGGCGGGTGGGGCGGCGAGCGTCGCGATCGAGACCGGGGACGGCCAGACGGCGACGGTGGGCACGACCGTGCCCGTGGCGCCGTCGGTGCGGGTCGAGGACGAGTTCGGCAACCCGGTGGCTGGCACGACGGTGACGTTCACCGCCTCGGGCACGGGGAGCGTGACCGGAGAGATGCCGACGACGGACGCGGACGGGATCGCGGCGGTGGGAAGCTGGACGCTGGGCGAGACGGCGGAGGCGGAGAGCGACACGCTGACGGCGACGGTGGACGGGGTAGGGTCGGTGGAGCTCGTGGCGACGGCGACGGCGGGTGGGGCGGCGAGCGTGGCGATCGAGGCGGGGGACGATCAGATAGCGACGGTGCGTATGGCCGTGGATGTTGCGCCGTCGGTGCGGGTCGAGGACGAGTTCGGCAACCCGGTGGCTAGCGTGACGGTGGCGTTCACCGCCTCGGGTACGGGGAGCGTGACCGGCGAGACGCCGACGACGGGGGCCGACGGGATCGCGGAGGTGGGGAGCTGGACGCTGGGCGAGACGGCGGAGGCGGAGAGCGACACGCTGACGGCGACGGTCGACGGCGTGGGTTCGGTGGAGTTCGTGGCGACGGCGACGGCGGGGGAGGTCTCGGCCGATGAGTCGATCGTGGCGGCAGACCCCCTCACGATCAGTGCGGATGGCGAGACGAGCACCATCACCGTCACGGCGCGGGATGCGGAAGGCAATCTCCTCGAGGGCTTGGCGGTGACCCTCGCGGCGACGGGTGACGGCAACACGCTGGTGCAGCCGGAGACGTCTACGGATGCGAGCGGCGTCGCGACCGGGACGCTCAGCTCGATTCGCCCGGGGGAGAAGTCCGTCTCCGCGATGATCGACGGCGTGCAGGTCACCGACCCGGTCACCCTTACGGTCACCGCTGGCACAGCGGCCACCATGACGCTCGAGGACGGCGACGCGCAGACGGCGACCGCCGGTTCGGCGGTCGAGATCCCCCCGGCCGTCCTGGTGACCGACCAGCACGGCAATCCGGTGCCCGGTGTGGCCGTGACGTTCACGGTGACGTCTGGTGGTGGGGTGGTCGATCCGTCGACACCGGTCTCGACCAATACCGACGGTATTGCCGCAGTCACCTCCTGGACGCTCGGGACCGAAGCCGGTACTAACACCCTAGATGCGGTGGTGGACGGGCTCGACGGTAGCCCGGTGACGTTCACCGCCGTGGGGGAACCAGGATTGGCAGGTCATCTCGCGATGGTGACGCATCCGTCGTCGTCCGTTACGGCGGGCCAGCCTTTCGCGCAGCAGCCGGTGGTGGAGCTGAGGGATGACCTAGACAACCCGGTCGAGACGGCCGGCGTTCTGGTGTCCTCGGCGATCCAATCGGGGCCAGGCGGCTCACTCGGTGGGACGACGACGGTCGCGACCGACGAGAACGGCCGGGCCACGTTCACCGACCTGGCGATCTCGGGCACTGCCGGGACATACCGGCTGAGGTTCAATGCGGACAATGTCACGGGGGTGGAGTCCGAAGACATCGTGGTCGTGGCGGGTGCGGCGGCGGACCTGGCGATCGAGACCGGCGACGGGCAGACGGCGACGGTGGGCACGACCGTGCCCGTGGCGCCGGCGGTGCGGGTCGAGGACGAGTTCGGCAACCCGGTGGCGGACGTGCTGGTGACCTTCACGCCGTCGGGCACGGGGAGCGTGACCGGAGGGACGCCGACGACGGACGCGGACGGGATCGCGGCGGTGGGAAGCTGGACGCTAGGCGAGACGGCGGAGGCGGAGAGCGATACGCTGACGGCGACGGTCGACGGGGTGGGGTCGGTGGAGTTCGTGGCGACGGCGACGGCGGGAGCGGCGACGGGAGCAGAGTCGACGATCGCGGCGGATCCGGCGACGGGC
>JBBDSM010000159.1:7296-13821 GCA_040904945.1 Gemmatimonadota bacterium | reverse complement strand
ACGGGCACCGAGGTGGGTACGGCGACGGTGGAGTTCGTGGCGGGAGCGGCGACGGGAGCAGAGTCGACGATCGCGGCGGATCCGGCGACGGGCGTAGCGGCGGACGACACGGAGACGTCGACGCTGACGATCACGGCGCGTGACGCGAACGACAACGTGGTGGCGGGCGAGGACGTGTTCTTCGCGATCACGGACGGGAGCGGCGGCACGCTGAGCGCGGGGCCGTGGACGACGGACGCGAGCGGGGTGGCCACGGCGACGCTGCGCTCGACGACCGCCAACACGATCACGGTGACCGGTTACCTGGGCAGCGACGCGACGGGCACCGAGGTGGGTACGGCGACGGTGGAGTTCGTGGCGGGAGCGGCGACGGTGGCCGTGAGCGATGGGGCTTCGAACGACGTGTGGAATCCGCTCGCGAGCCAGACGGTAACTGTGGTCACCACGGCCGACGACGTGGCGGATCTCGCCCTCGCCGCTTCCCCCTAACCCATGCCGGACCGCCCACCCCCGCGGGACCCCTCCGACCGCCCACCCGACCCGCAGCGCCCCGACCGACCCCCCGACAACGAGCCGCCCCCGGTCCTGACGTACGATGACGTCCGTGAGATCGAGGAGTCCATCGCGCCGCCAGCCCGCAGCTCCCGTCGCCTATGGGTCGCGGGCGTTCTGTTGGTTCTCCTGGCCGCGGGCGGATACGCGACCTACGTGCTCACGCGCCCCGCCCCTTCGGAGGGCTCCCTCGAGCTGATGCCGCTCACGCCGAGCGGGCCGGACCAGCCCGCGTCGCTCTCGGGCTCGCGCCTGCTGGCGCTGACTCCGACGGATACGGCGGTGACGCCCGGAGCGGACGTGGAGATCGCCGTGCGCGCCCGGGAATCCGGGGACCGTCCGGCCTCCGACGTCCTCGTCCGATTCGAGATCGAGATCGGGTCCGCCACGCGGGAGCAGGAAGCGTGGACGGATGCGGCCGGCGTCGCTCGCGCCACCATCGCGATGCCCGGACGCCCGGCGCAGGCCGTGGTGCGTGTATCGAGCGCTTCGCTGGACGCGCCGGGACCGACGTTCCGCATCTCGGCTCGGACGGGCGCGCCGAGCTTGATGGACGTGACCGCGGGCGATGCCCAGCAAGCCGACGCGGGGGCGCTCCTGCCGGAGCGGCTCGAGGTCGAGGTTCTCGACGAGACCGGGGTCCCGGTTCCGGGGGTCGAGCTCTTCTTCGAGGTCGCGACGGGCGGTGGTCAGGCGGCGCCGTCGAGGACCCGTACCGACACCCTTGGCCGCGCTTCGGCCATCTGGCGCCTCGGCCCGGCCGGCGGCCCCCAGAGCCTGGTGGTCTCGAGCGACGAGTTCCCGGGCTCGGCGACGTTCTCTGCGACGGCCCGGGCGACAGCCGAGGCGACGCCCACCGCCGCCGCGCCCATCGCCGGCGAAACCCCCGATGCGGCGGCGGGTGCCAGCGCAGGCCCGGTCACCGTGCAGGCCCGAACTCGCTCCATCGGCGGTTCCACCGTCTGCGCCATCCGCTCCGGCGACGTGTTGTGCCGCGGCGCCAACGACCGCGGACAACGCCTCGAGGGCGGGCTCCCCGGCTCGCGCGCCGTGGCCACCGGCCTCTTTCACGCATGCGCCCTCGACGCGAGCGGTGAGGCCTCGTGCTGGGGCGCGAACGACTCGGGTCAGCTGGGCGAGGGATCCACGACCGACCGGGCCGCCCCGGTCGCGGTCGCGACGGAGCGGCGGTTCAGCGCCTTGGCCGCGGGCGTGGCGCACAGCTGCGGTCTATCCTCGGGCGGGCGGGCCGTCTGCTGGGGCGCGAACCTCGGGGGGCAGCTTGGCGACGGCTCCCGAAACGATCGCGCGATTCCGGGCCTGGTAGCTGCCGAGACGTCCTTCACGCGTATCGTCTCGGGGTGGAATCATACGTGCGCCGTAACGGCTGGGAGTACGCTCTCGTGCTGGGGCCTGAATCGGGAAGGCGCCGTCGGCGACGGGTCACGCCTCGATCGGCTGGTGCCCACGCGCGTCCTCGACGCCGTGACCGACGTGGCCGCCGGGAGCGGGCACACCTGTGCGGTGCGGCAGGGACAGGTACGGTGCTGGGGCGCGAACGGTGCGGGCCAGGTCGGCGACGGGACGGCCGAGACCCGGCCGTCTCCGACGCCCGTCCCCGATCTCCCGGGCCCGGCTACCGCGGTCGCCACCGGCGCCGCCCACAGCTGCGCCCTCGTCGAAGACGGCACCGCCCACTGTTGGGGTCAGAACCTCTACGGGCAGCTCGGCAACGGCAGCACGGCTCCCTCGAGAACGCCCCGCGCCGTAGCGGGGGATCACCGGTTCGCCCGTATCCACGCGGGGGGCGGCGTGACGTGCGGCATCACGGAGGACGGAGCGGAGTACTGCTGGGGCCTGAACCAGAGCGGAGAGATCGGCGACGGCACGCGGACGAACCGCCCCGTGCCGACCCGCGTCACCCGTGCCACTCCAGATGGCGCCGATACTCCTCGAGAAAGACGCGAATGAGCTCTTCCTGGTCGGCGCCGGTCACGTCGCGCTCCAGGGCTCGGTCACGCAGGTGGGCCTCGGCCCGGTAGGTCTTTCCCTGCGGATCGCGCAGCGGAACCGTCGGGAACGCGAAGCCGTCGGCGCCGTAAGGCTTCACCCGCACCTCGAAGAAGAACTCCTCGGCATCGTCGTGGAGCACGGTGATGGATGCGTACCTCTCGTCCTCGTCCACCTCCACGTCCCGTCCGAGTTCCTGGAACTCCGCGGCCACGGCTTCGAGCGCAGGTGCCGCGACGCGCGTGAGGTAGCGTCGGATGCCCGGCGGCTCCCCTTCGGATCCCGTTCGTGGGACTTCGCCCGATCCGCTGATCAGCGAGCGCAAGTCCGCTTTCCAGTCACTCATCGTTCACCTCCTGTGGCGGCTGCCGCCGATATGTCCTGTGCCTCGGGAACGGTCTGGTCTTTCTCGCCGCGGGTGTCCTTCTTGGCCGGGAACACCTTCCGGACGTGGGTCGGTGGGGCCCGTTCCGTGCGCAGGGCCTTGAAGAGCGCGACGCACATCAACAACAGCACGACCGCGAACGGCAAGCCCGTGGCGATGGCCGCCGTCTGCAGGGCGGCGAGCCCGCCCGTGAGGAGCAGCACCGCGGCGACGGCGCCTTCCAGGAGCGCCCAGAACACCCGTTGCAGCACGGGCGGGTCCGGGTCACCTCCCGACGCCAGCATGTCGATGACCAGCGATCCCGAGTCCGACGACGTCACGAAGAATGCGATGATGACGATCATCGCCAGCACCGATGTGATGGACGACAGGGGGAGTCCCTGAAGCATCGCGAAGAGCATCTCCTCGGTGCCGAGCCCCACCAGGCCGCCCGCGCCGAACATCTCCTGCCACAGTGCCGTGTTACCGAAGGTCGTCAGCCAGAACGCGGCGAACGCCGTGGGCACCAGGAGCACGCCGCCCACGAACTCCCGGATGGTCCGTCCCCGCGAGATCCGCGCGATGAACATGCCCACGAAGGGCGACCAGGCGATCCACCATCCCCAGTAGAACAGCGTCCAGTCGGCCTGCCACGCGCCGTCGCCCCACGTGTCGAGCCAGAACGTCGCGGTGACGAGCGACCCGAGATAGTTGCCGGTGTTCTCGAGCCACGCGCCGAGCAGGAACACCGTCGGTCCCACCGTGAACACGAACAGGACGAGGACGATGGCTACGACGAGGTTGAAGTTCGACAGCCTGCGGATGCCGTTGTCGAGGCCGACCACCACCGAGATCGTCGCGATCAGGGTGATGGCGGCGATGAGCACCACCTGGATGTTCGTCGTGATGCCGATGTCGAACAGGTAGTCGAGACCCGCGTTGACCTGCATGACGCCGAGGCCCAGCGACGTGGCGACGCCGAAGAGGGTCCCGAAGATGGCCAGCACGTCCACGGTGTGCCCGATGGGTCCGTAGATGCGGTCGCCGATGAGCGGATGGAAGGCCGATCGGATGGAGAGCGGCAGCCCTTTCCGGAACGAGAAGTAGGCCAGCGCCAGTCCCACCACGATATAGATGGCCCACGCGTGGAAGCCCCAGTGGAACAGCGTAAGGCGCATGGCGTCGGCCGCCGCGGCCGCCGTGCCGGGCTCCGCGAAGGGAGCCGCGGCGAAGTGCGCGATGGGCTCGGCCACCGAGAAGAACACGAGCCCGATGCCCATGCCGGCGCTGAACAGCATGGCGAACCACGACAGGTAGGAATAGTCGGGCTCGGAGTCGTCGGGCCCGAGTCGCACGTGTCCCGCCGGGCCGAACAGCAGGTAGACCGTGAAGCCGAAGAAGACCGCGACCGAGCCGATGTACAGCCAGCCGAGGTTGCGCACGATCCCCGCCTGGACCCGGTCGAAGAAGACGGCCATCTCATCGGGCGCGAGTACCCCGAACCCGAGGAAGACCGCGATGACCGCGATGGCCGGAAAGAACACCGGGGGGCTGAAGTCGATCTGCCGCTTCCAGTCCATATCGGCTCCTGGAGTCGGGGGAGGGGGCGGGGGATTGGCCGCCGGGGGCTACGTCGCCGGCGCCGTGACCATAGATAAACCACGGCGTGGACGCGAGGTGTGGCGTTGATAATCACCACTTCAAGGTGTATCTTACGTTAAGTAAGACACACAGCGGAGACATCGATGCCGACATCGACGCTCAGCACGAAGGGCCAACTCGTCATCCCGAAGGAGATTAGGGATTTTCTCGGGCTCGAGGCCGGTGACCGGATCGATTTCGTCGTCGAGGAAGACGGGCGGGTATCGCTCCGTCCGGCCCTGGTCGACTTCCGGGAGCTCCGCGGGCTGCTGGACGAGGGACGGCGACAGCCGGTGTCCGTCGAGGAGATGAACCGGGCCATTCGCAGGCGCGCGGGCGGCGCGGGCTCGTGAAGGCGCTCGACACGAACGTGCTCGTCCGCTACCTGACGCAGGACGATGCCGACCAGACGCCTGTGGCCAGGCGGGTCATCGACGATGCGCTCGATGCGGGGGAGTCGCTCTACGTGAGCGCCGTGGTCCTGTGCGAGATCGTTTGGGTGCTCGAGAGCGCGTATGGGTTGGGGACGGAGCGCGTGGCGGCCGCCGTGGAGGGGTTGCTGCGTAGCGCCCAGCTCCGGTATGAGCATCCCGCCCGATTATGGCGAGCCCTCGCCGCCTACCGGGACGGTCGTGGAGATTTCGCCGATCACCTCATCGGACTCGACGGTCTCGATGCCGGTGCGTCCACGACCTTCACGTTCGACCGGGCGCTCCCCCGTAGCGATCTCTTCACGCTTCTCGGGCCCTGAGTGCCGAGGCGGCTTGCCGCCTCCGGCCAGTCCGCGCACGTTTGCATCGTCCCGGCGAGCGGTGCTCGTCGGACGCCGCCCGGCGCGGGACGCCATCCCGCCGGTCGCTCCACACGTCATCAGGAGTCGCAGATGAAGGTCGCTGGTTCGTCGACGCTGGCCGTTGTCCTGGCCGCCACGCTGGTCCCCGGGGCGGTCCTCGCCCAATCGCCCCCGAGCTCCGTGTTCATCGAGGCCCTCACCTGGGTCGAGATCCGCGACCGGATGGAGGACTACGCGACCAACATCATCGTGCCCACCGCGGGCACGGAACAGAACGGCCCCCACATGGTGATGGGCAAGCACCGGTACATCCTCGAGTACACCATGGACAAGGTGGCACGGGCGTTGGGAAACACGCTGGTCTCTCCCATCATCACCTACGTCCCGGAGGGCGAATGGGGTGAAGAGCCCACCGGCCACATGCGGATGCCGGGCACCATCACCATGCCCGAAGAATGGTTCGTGGAGCTCCTCCTCCACACGGGCCGGAGCCACAAGGAAGCCGGCTTCGACAACGTGTTTTTCGTCGGCGATTCGGGAGGGAACTACTCCGGCATGGAGACGGCCGTGGAAACGCTGAACCGGGAATGGGCCGGGTCCGGGGCGCGAGCCCATCTCATCGAGGACTACTACCGGAAGTCGGGACAGGACGCCCGCGACTACATCACGGGTGAGCTGGGGATCGCGGCCGAGGAGATCGGAGGCCATGCCGGCATCTCCGACACTTCGCAGCTCTGGTTCGTGAACGAGCAGCACATCCGGCAGGGCCTCCTTGCCGACCGCGGGGGCTTCGAGGGCTCCGGGTCCAGCGGGAATGCGACGCTGGCCTCTCCGGAGATCGGACGAAGGATCGTGAACATGAAGATCGAGAACGCTCTGGCCGAGATCCGTGCGGTGCTGGACGGGCAGCAGGAGGACGACCGATGAGAACGGTGACGAAGGTGGCCAGGGCGCTGGCGTGGAGCGGGTTGGCGGTAGCCCTCGCGCTTCCTGCGGACCTCGACGCCCAGAGCCCCGGCGATCCGTTCATCGAGCAGATGACCTGGACGGAGATCCGCGACGCGATGGAGGCGGGCAAGCGCGTCGCCATCGTGCCGGTGGGCGGCACCGAGCAGAACGGCCCGCACATGGTGATGGGGAAGCACAACTACATCATCACGCACGC
>JBBDSM010000159.1:0-7196 GCA_040904945.1 Gemmatimonadota bacterium | reverse complement strand
GTCATGTACGTATTCCCGGACGGCGTGCGGAACGACCTGCGCATGCTGCGGGGCGGGAGCCCCGACGCCGGCGTGACCGGCGACCCGAGGCTCGCGACCCCCGAGATCGGCCGGATGGTCGTCGAGTTCAAGGTGCTCGCGGGGCTCGAGCAGTACGCAGAGCTGACCGCGGAGCCGAGGGAGCGGGGCTGGCGGTAACGTCCGAGTTCAGCGCCCTCCCGGTCGCCGGTACCGGACCGGGGGGGCGGGCTCCGGCAGCAGCTCCACACCTTCTGTCTCCAGCAGGCGGAGCGCCTCTTCGACCGCCCGCTCGAGCTGCGGGTCGCCCCCGGCGATGACCGGCGCCGGGTCGTTCCGCACCTCGATGTCCGGTGCGACACCCGTAGCCTCCACGGCCCACTCGCCGTTCACGTCGATGAACCCGCCCCTGGGCGCCACGAAGCCGCCCCCGTCGATGAGCGGAGGCGTGTCCCACGTGCCGACCAGGCCGCCCCAGGTGGTCGTGCCCACGAGCGGTCCGACCCCCTGAAACCGGAACAGGTAGGGCAGGAGGTCGCCGCCCGAGCCGGCCCGCTCGTTCATGACCATGACCTTAGGGCCCCACAGGCCGGCCATCGGCTGCGTCCACGGCTTACGGTCGCCCGCTCGTGAGTTGAAGTAACCGGTGAGCTCCCGGGCCATGACGTCGACCATGTAGTCGGCGGCCGAGCCACCTCCGTTGTTGCGCTCGTCGATGACGGCGCCCTCGCGGTCCTGCTGGGCGAAGTACATGCGGTTGAAGTAGTCGTACCCGCCCTGGCCGGTGTTGGGGAGCCAGACGTAGGCGAGGCGGCCGCCGCTCATCTCGTCGACCCGGCGCTGGTTCTCGGCGACCCAGGCCCACCTGCGGATGCCGGCTTCGCTCTCGAGGGGCTCCACGTGCACCGTACGCGCTCCCTGACCCCCGGGCGTGTCGGTCACCGTCACGGTGATGGTGCGCCCCGCGGTGCCTTCCAGCAGGCGGTACGGGTTGGTGGGCGCGGCGAGGGGCTGGCCGTCGATGGCGGTGAGCCAGTCGCCCTCCTCCACGCCCAGCCCGGGCAGCGAGAGCGGCCCGTGCTCGCCCGGCGTCCAGTCCTCCCCGCTGTAGATGCGCGTGATGCGGTATGCGCCGTCCTCCTCCTCGAGGTCGATGCCGAGGAGTCCCGTCCGCGGGCTGTCGAGGTCGGGATAGTCGCCGCCGCGCACGTACGAGTGCCCGACGGCGATCTCGCCGGACATCATGTCGAGCAGATGATTGAAGTCCGAGCGGTGCTCGACGTCGGGCAGCCACGCGGAGTACCAGTCCCACACGTCGTCCCAGGGGGCGCCGTGCTGGTTGTCGACGTACAGGAAGTCGCGCATGAAGCGCCAGCCGTCGCGGAGCATCTGAGCCCACTCGGGCTCGGGCTCGACGAGCACCCGCATGTCGCCCAGCACCAGCGCTCCATCGCCGTCGGCCGGCGGATCATCGGTCGCGACGATGCGCCAGGCGCTTCCGCTCCTGAGGAGGATCTGCGAGCGGTCGTGCGACACGGCGGTGCGCACCACGTCGGTGGCGAACTCCTCGGCCTCGTGATCGTCGAGCACGTACTTGTGCAGGGTGGCGCCGTCGTCGCCGGCCTCGAGCACGAACACCGACCCTTCGGGACCCGGCTCGAGGCCCGTGTAATCGCGGAGCGGAAGGCCAGGTGCGTCGACGATGCGGCGGGCGATCCCGTCGAAATCGATACGCACCGGGGGCGGCGGGTCCTGGCTCGCGGTCTGATCCGAACCCATGGCTGCGCCCGCGCCGCCTTCTTCTTCGTCGCCGGCCCCGCCCGCGGCAGGCTCCTCGTCGCTCTTCGGCAGGAACGGGGAAGGCGTGTCCTCCGCCAGGAGCGCCACGTACAGCGCCCGCGTCACGGGCCGGTCGTAGGAGCTCATGTCGAGCCAGCCGGTATTCAGACCGTAGTCCGTCGATGCCAGGAAGTACAGGTAGTCACCGCTCTCGTCCCAGACCGGATCGATGGCGTCGGCCATGCCGTCGGTGAGCTCGCGCGTCTCGCCGGTCTCGGTGTCGTGCACCACGATCACCCGGAGCTGCGTGTCGAGGCGCCGCGCGTACGCGATCCAGCGGGAATCGGGCGACCACACGGGGTTCATCGTACGCTGCGGATGCGCGTACCGGTCGGTGTCGACGTGCGTGACCTCACCCGACGCGACGTCCAGCACGAGCACGCGGTAGTGGGTGTCGGTGAACGCGAGCTTGGAGCCGTCGGGTGACCACTCCGGCACGAAGTAGAACGAGGGGTCGTCGATGGCGATGCGCCGGGGATCCTGGCCGTCCTGGTCGGCGATGACGAGCCCGTACTCCCCGTCCTCGTCGTTGAACCAGGCCACCTGTGTCCCGTCCGGCGACCAGATCGGGTGCCGGTCGGCCACCCCGGGCGAGCGCGTCAGGTTACGCCACGAGCCCTCCTCGGCGGGTACGCTGAAGATCTCGCCGCGCCACTCGAAGAGAGCGCGCGCGCCGGTCGGGGAGAGCCTCGCGTCCCGAAGCTGCGTCGGCGGTACGTCCTCCCACCTCGGGCGGGCCCAGTTCTGGTCACGGGCGGCCCGAATCTCGAGCTGGCGGCTCGTGCCCGTGGCCGGATCCAGCTCGTGGAGATACCCGGCCTGCTCGTAGACCAGCACGCCGTCGCCCGCCCCGAGGCTCTTCACGTCGAAGTCCGCATGGCGGGTGAGCTGCCGCTCCTGCCCGGTGGCCGGATCGAACTCCCAGACGTTGGCGGCCCAGTCCCGCTCGGACATGTAGTAGATGCGCCCGTCCATCCAAACCGGGGCGAGGTGTCGCTCACCTTCCCACGGCGCCGTCGTCCGTTCCCATGTCGCCGTCGAAACGATGGCCGCCGGCTGCGCCTGACCACCCCGGTAGTTGCGCCACTCCGGGTCCCAAAGCCCGATCTCTTGATAGGTGATCCAGTCGCCGTCCTGACTCATCTCGCCCTCGTACGCCTGGGGCAGGGCGAGGGGCTCGGGAATTCCGCCGTCGAGCGGGACCGTGAAGAACCGCCAGAGCCGGGTGGGCACGCCGTCCCGTCCCGACCGGAAGAGGACTTCGCCGTCCGGCGTCCACCCCTGGACCGCGTCCTCGCCGGGATGCCATGTGAGACGCTCGGGCTGCCCGCCCATAGCGGGCACGACATACACGTCGGCGTTCCCGCCGTACTCGCCCGTGAACGCGATCCAGCGGCCGTCGGGGCTGAAGTGCGGATCGGTCTCGGCGCCCTCGGAGCTGGTGAGGCGGAGGGCGTCGCCGCCGTCCCGGCCTGCAGTCCAGACGTCATTGGCGTGTACGAACGCGATCCGGTCGGCGCTCACGTCGGGCTGGCGGAGGAACCGCGTGCCTTGGGCGGCCGCTTCCGCGGGGAGCAGCGCCGCGGTGGACACGGCGAGGAGGAGCGTCGTGAGGCTTTGCGGGGCGACGGACATCGGGGCACTCCTGGCGCGGGTGGGGACCGGACTCCCGGCAGACTAAGGAGCCCGCGCGCTACTCGCCAGCCGTGCTCACGTCCCCAGGAGAATCAGCAGCGCCGACACCGTCAACACCGCGAACACGGACGTCCAGAGCACCGTCCGCACGGCCACCCGCGGAGCTGCCTGGTATCGCTCGGCGAACAGGTAGGTATTCACCGCGGGTGGGCTGAGCACGCTCAACAAGAGGGCGGGCGCCCGGTCTCCCCGTGAAGGCGTCGCCACGGGGGATGCGCCCATGGCGAAGAGCGCGAATCTGCTCGGTCCAGGACACGCCGTCGACCATCACCCTGTGGGTCGCGTGGCGGGGTTCTCCTACCCGAACGAGGTCAAAGAAACCACGCTATGCCGGATCGCAAATGGGTCCCCTCGACGGAGACGATCGTCTCCGCGTCCGCCATCGTCGCGGCTTTGATCGCACTTTTCGTCGGTGTATGGGAAAACGTGCAGGAGCGCCAGCACAATCGGCTTTCCGTGTTCCCGCATCTCGAGCTGATCACCGAGCTCGCGACCAACGAAGAGCCAGATTCGGTGGACCGAGCCATCATCCGGATCATCAACGAGGGCGTCGGCCCGGCTATCATCGACGAGGTGAGGATTCAGGTCAGGGATCAGGCCGAAGATTGGCACATCTACGAGAGTTGGGAAGCGGCACAGGAGCCGATGGAGGGGTGGGGTGTTCGGATGCGAGGTCGTGTCGAGCTGCCGGAAGAAACGGTGATGGGTATAGGACGCGAGTTTTCCCTGGTGACGTTCACCGCCCCCGCGGATTCACCGGAAGGGCCGGAGCACCCGTTCTTCCAGCTGCTCGATCAGCTTGGGCTGGTCATCACCTACCACTCCATCTATGGGGACGAGTACGTGAGTACATTCGGCGACGTCGAATAGCGCGTATCCGCTGAAACTTCCATCGATACCCCTCCGTAGGGGGATTTGATCGAAGGGGAGTAGCCCCCGTGGTCCCGGACCACGCCGTCGGTTTCGTCAATACTGCGCCCCCGAGGTGCACGGACCGACAAGTCTTCACGACTGGGCGAGACCTTCGCAAGCCAGGACCAATAGGTCCGGCGCGCGAAGGTCTCGCCTTCGTGCGTTCAGGGTTCTACCCCACTCGAAGGCGCCTCCATGAACGCATTGCTTATCGGCCTGCTCGCCTCTGCCACAACACTCTCGGTCGGGGTGGTCCGAGGACCTAACCCCGACTCCCTCGAGACCGCCATCAGCGCTGTGCGTGTCTCCACGCCCATCGAGATCGATGGGCGCATCGACGAGCCGGGCTGGGAGAACGCGGCCAGGATCGGAAGCTTTTGGGAAATCATGCCGCAGGAAGGGGTTCCGGCCGTCCGTCCCACCGAGGTCCGGATCGCATACGACGAGACCCATCTCTACGTCGCCTTCACAGCCCACGATGACCCGGACGTCGTACGGGCCACCGAGGGCCGGCGGGACCAGGTGTTCGAGGACGATCTCGTGATGGTCTCCATCGATCCGCGCGGGACGTCGGAGTGGGCGTACGGATTCGGGGCCAACCCGCATGGCATCCAGGTCGACATGCGGGACAGCGGTATGAACCAGGACCCCAAGCTGGACCTGATCTACGAGTCGGCCGGTCGCATCACCCAGGAGGGATTCACCGTTGAGATGGCGATTCCCTTCTCGTCCGTCGGTGGAGCTCCCAGCGACGAGGCATGGAGGCTGAACTTCATGCGTGTCCACCCCCGGGGGACGCGCCACGTCTCCTCCTGGATGCCCGTCACAAGGGCGAATCCCTGTGTCCTCTGCCAGCATGGGAGAATCAGTGGGTTCGGAGAGGTGGAGAGCGCCACTTCCTGGTCGGTGATGCCCACTGTGACCGGCTCTCAGACGTCAGAGCGTACTGGAACAACTACCGACCTGAATCACGGAAGGGTGAGCCCGGAGGTGTCCGTCACCGCAGGGGTTCGGGCATCCAACGCCTGGCGCTTGGACGCGACGTACAACCCCGATTTCAGCCACGTCGAAAGTGACGCCGCCCAGATCGACGTCAACTCGACTCTCGCGCTCTCCTTCCCGGAGAAACGACCCTTCTTCCAGCAGGGCAGCGAACTGTACGAGACGCCGATGGACGTGATCTATACCCGGTCCCTCAACGATCCCGATGGCGCTCTCAAGGCCCGGGGGAGCATCGGCTCGTGGGACGTGGGCTACATGGGGGCCCACGACGAGACCAGCCCCCTTTTCGTCCCACTCAACGAGCGCACGCTGGTCGCCAGGGCCGGTGGGAGTACTTCCCATCTGCTCCGGACCAGGCGGTCTCTCGGGGGCGGATCCTTCACGGGGGCCGTGGTTACCGATCGGTCCTACGAAAACGGGGCGCGAAATACTGTATTCGGGATCGATGGCATCCAGCGGCTGGGAGAAACCTATACCCTCGCCTACCAGGTGCTCGGAAGCAGGGCGTCGGAGGCCGAGGAGGGGGCCTTCGACTCCAGCGATGAGCGCTTCAGCTTCCGAGACAGGGCTCACACGGCGCGGCACGACGGTGAGGAGTTCGCGGGATACGGCGTTCACCTGGCCCTCTCAAGGAGGGCCCGTAACTCGACGCTCCGAGCAAGCTACGAGGTCGCTACGCCCACGCTCCGGGCCGCCAATGGATTCCTTCGGAAGAACGACTACCACGATCTGGAAGTCTCCGGTGGCCTCAGCTTTCAGCCGGAGCATGGGATCATCGACGATATCTCACCTCGGCTCGAGGTCGGTGGGGAGTGGACCTTCGACGGCCGGATGCAGAAGACCTACGTCGAGCCCATGTACCAGATGATGATGACGGGGCAGACGGCGATCGTCCTGGGCCACTATCACGCGAACGAGTCTTTCGCCGGACAGCGCTTCGACGGGTTGGACAAGACCACCTTCATGATCCGATCCCAGCCGACGCAAGCCTTCGGTGTACTGGGCCAGGTCAAATACGGGGACGAGATCGCGCGGATGCTCGCCAGCCCAGAGGTTGGCCGCGAGCTCACCGTCTTAACCCGACTGATGCTCAGGCCGTCCGCGAAGCTGTCCATTGAGCCTCAGCACGTATTCAGCCGCCTCACGCGACGCGGGACCAGGGACAAGGTGTTCAGCGGTTGGATCTCACGGATTCAGGCGAGCTACCAGCTCAATCGAGAGATCTCGGTCCGCCTGACCGGCCAATACAACTCGTTTCGAGGTCTCATCGAGATCGACCCACTGGTGACCTACCAGATCAGTCCCTACACCATGTTCTACGTGGGAGCCACCCACGACATCGACGACATTCATGGAGCGAGCAAGCCCTGGGCCCTCTCAGAGCGTCAGATCTTCATGAAGTTCCAGTATCGTTTCGGGAACTGACCGCATGCTGAGCCGGCGCCTCGGTCCCCAGCGCGGCACGGCGGTCGGAAGGTAGAGCACGCACGTACGGTGACGGGCGCAGCTGACCACCACAGATCCGGCCGCCGGCGTGCGAGGTGCTCATGTCTTTCGGGCCCGGCGGGTCGCCGTCCTCCGTCTCGGGGTGCCCTTCTCGGCTTGGGCCCGCCCAGGGAGCGTCGGACTTGCGGATCTGGCTCAAGTCCTCAAGCAGGTGGTGCTCTCCGGAAAGGTTCTCCAGCATCATCTCGGATGAGTTCGTGATGACGGTCAGCAGATTGTTGAAG
>JBBDSM010000158.1:0-18567 GCA_040904945.1 Gemmatimonadota bacterium | reverse complement strand
GCGTTTTGCTCACCGGCAATCTCAGCGACGGCGTGGCGGGCCTGATTGCGATCAATAACCATGGCGGACTGTGCCTCACGCAAGATCCTGCGGACGCGCTCTTTCCTTCAATGCCGCTTAACGCACTGGCCTCCGCCCACATTGATGTCGTGTTTTCCCTGCGAACGCTCGCTAACGTGCTGAAGGCGCTGGTGGCGGGCGAACGCGTTCCGGGGGTACGCGTCTTGGCGGGAATGCGGGAATGCGCCCCTTAGGATTCACGTCGCCAGTCCCTGGGTGTGGTTGAGCCGGGCGGGTTTCCGAGCTGACCCGACCCGGTGAGCATCCGCAAGATGCGCATGTGGTACGAACCTTTCTCGCCACACCGGAGCAGTCCGACGGCCGTGGTGTCTGCCCCCGGGAGGCGGCGGGCGCAAGAGCGGTCGCGATCCCCGCCTCAGTCGGCCTTCAAGGTCCGGACCGGGTCCACGGTGGCCGCCCGGGACGCGGGCACGATGCAGGCGACGCCGCCTGCGAGCACCAGGAGCGCCGTGACCGCCACGTACGTGATGGGGTCCAGAGTCGATACCTCGAAGAGCAAGGTGGCCAGAGCTCTGCTCGCCGCCGCGGCCAGGAGGGCCCCCAGGGCCACGCCCACGGCGGTCATCACCACGCCCTGGCGAACGACCAGGGCCACGATGCCCTTCCTCGGTGCTCCCAGGGCGGCTCGGATGCCCAACTCGGGAAGGCGCTCCGCGACCATGCCGGACAGGACCCCGAATAGACCGATGATCGCCAGAGCCGTCGCCGTGAGCCCGAAGGCCGACATCACCAGGAGCACGAACCGACGGAGATCCTCGGAGTCCGCCACCAGCGTCTCCATGGACTGCGCCCTCACCACCGGCTGATCCCCGTCCACAGACCAGATGGCGCGCCGTATGAACGGGAGCAGGTCCGTCGGGTCTCCTCCGGTGCGCACCGTCACCCACCGCACCGGGTCAGCCCAGTGCCACTGGTGGGCCGCGATGTAGACCCCGTCCGGGTCGCCGTCCGCGAGGGAGGTCTGCTTCACGTCGTCCACGACGCCCACGATGGTGTATCCGTCGGGCCTCGGAGGACCCAGCTGGATGGCGTGGCCCATGGGATCGCGCTCGCCGAAGAGGCGAGAGGCCAGCCGTTGGCTCACCACCGCCACGGGCGGGGCCCCCGCCTCATCGGTGTCGGCAAGGCCACGACCGCGGCGGACCCGGATGCCCATGGTCTCCAGGTATCCGGAGGACACCGCATAGCGATACGCGGGTCCGGCGGCCCGCTCCGCATCGCTCCCGTCGACGAGGGCGATGCCGTACGCGTCGGCCTCGCCGCTCAGCGGAAGCTGGCGAGGACACCCCCAGTCGGGCCACGGCGAGTCCCACGAGACCGCCCAACGCGGAGATGAGGAGGCTCTCCGTGAGGAGGTAGCGGGCGAGTCGGCCGCGTCCGGCACCCAAGGCGGCACGCATGGCGAACTCACTCCGCCGCCGTGCGCCACGGGCCAGGAGGAGGAGGGTGAGGTTGGCGCACGTGACCACGACCAGAAGACCCACCGCGCCCAGGAAGAGGAGCATGGTCGGGCGCGCATCGGCCGTGGTGGCGTCCCCGAGGAGGCGCACGGGGAGCCCACGCGTCAGCGTCGCCCATTCCGGGCGCGGGAAGCTCGGCACGGGGTCGTTCGCGATCTCGTTCACCTCGTCGCGGGCGTCAGCCAGCGTCACCGCCGGCGCCATCCGAGCGATCATGTCGAGGTGGCGGCCCCACTCCCGGTCCTCGAACGAGACGGGCCGGGCGTGGTATTGGAGCAGGGTCCACGCCTGGGCCCGCGGGGCGGTCACGTTCTCGAACGCTCGCGGCATCACGCCGACGATCTGGTAGGCGCTAGCGTCCAGCTGGAGGATGCGACCCACGACGTCGGGGTCTGCCCCGAACCGGTCGCGCCAGAGCCCGTCGCCGAGGATGACCTCGAGGGGACCTCCTGGCCTGTCCGCTTCGGCAGCGAAGCCGGGGCCCAGGGCGGGTCGCACACCCAGCACGTCGAAGTAGGCGGCGCTCACGCTCTGCCCTTCCAGCCGCGCGGGCTCGTCGCCGCTGGTGAGCGTGGGCTGCCAGGGCTTGAACACCGCCAGGGTCTCCAGAGCCCGGGTTCGCTCCGCGAGCTCCAGATACGTGCCGAACGTGGACTGGAGCCGTGTGCCGTCCTCTCCAAGTCCCTCGATGGAGACGAGGCGGTCGGCATCGGGATACGGGAGGGGGTCGAGAGCTCATGGCGAGCGCTCCGGAGGAGCTCGCGTGCTATCCGTTCATCCTGCGAGCCCCTCCCGTAGCTCCCTTCCCCGCCGAGGTTCAGGGCCGGCCGGTCCTCATCCTCGTGGCGGTGCACGTGGGGGGCGAGGAGGAAGCCCGCGAGGCCGTGCGTCCCATCGAGACCTTCGGGACGCCCCTTCTGGGCGGTTTCCAGCGGATGCCCTACGTGGCGGCCCAGTCCATGTTCGACGAGGGGATGCCCGAGGGAAATCGTCGCGCGTCGAGAGCCCAACTCTTCGACGAGATCTCCGACGATGCCATCGACACCCTTGCGCACTTCGGCGCCGCCCTCGAGGGTCCCTTCACGTTGGCCTACTTCGAACCGTACGGCGGGGCCATCGCCCGGGTGCCGAAAGATGCGACGGCGTACCCGCACCGCGATCGCGCCTTCTGCTTCCACGTGGTGGCCGACTGGACCGACCCCGGCGACGACCAACGGATGCGTGCCTGGGTGTCCGACTTCCACCACGCCATGTCGGCCCACACCAGGGGCGGGGTCTACGTGAACCTCCTCAGCCATGAGGAGACCTCTCGCGTGCCCGAGGCCTATGGCCCGAACCTCGAGCGTCTGGCGCGTATCAAGACCAAGTACGACCCACATAATCTGTTCCGGTGCAACCAAAACATCAGGCCGTCGGGGTGAGCGCACCCTCCGCGACCATTCGCATGGTGACAAATGACCCGTCGCGGGCGAGAGACCGGAAGCCGATGCACCGGAGCGCCTCGAGCTCGGCGTCCAGAGGCAGGAACAGCTCGCCGTAGGCCCAGATACCTTACCCACAACGCAGCGCTCCACTTCCTGCAAGAACCACGCGAACCGTGCGAACAGTCCCGATCTACCCGCCACCGCGTGGAGGAAATCTTTGCTGCAAGTCTTGGTAGGCCAGGCAGTTGCTCGGTTGTGTAACGGATGGCACGTGGCTTGCATCCTTTAGTGCAAAAGTGCCTGTGGTCGCTGCGAAGCCGCCGGGCGCAGGTGGGAAGAACGGACAACGACAGATTACAGAGGAAAACAGATAATGACAGTAAAGAAGCTATGGATATTCGCGGCCACCCTGACGGTGGCCGCTGCGTGTGGCGATGATCCGGTCGCACCGGCCATCGACCGCAATGACCCCGGGACGGGGACGAGTACGCTGATGGTCGAAGCGTACATCGAGGGGCAGGATGTGTCCGGCGGGTTCGTGACGGAGTTCGAGGTAGAGGTGAGCGACGCCCAGGGCGAGCCGGTGTCGGGGGCGACCGTTACGGTCCAGAACTCGTCGCTGGGGACGGTGAACCTGCTGGAGACGGACGCCGGGAGCGGTGAGTACGTCGCGACGGTGAACAGCTTCGCGGCCGGGGACTACCGTCTCGACATCACGAGGGGCTCCGACGAGGTCCGCGGCGCGGTCGTGGGCGGGCTTTCAACGCACACCATCACATCGCCGTCGGCCAACGACACGCTGACCGCAAACGAGCCGTTCCCCGTCACGTGGACGCGTCAATCCGAGGCAGCCGGCGTGGATATCGAGACCCGGAACTTCTCAGCCGAGGGTCGTTCGGACACCGGCTCCTTTACGATCCCGGAGACCTCGAATCCGGCGTCCGACGATCAGCGTCTCCGCATCTGGCGGTTCAACGAGGTGGACATCGCCGGCGCGCTGTTCGGATCGGAGCTGAAGCTGAGCATTCGAAACACGTTGGAACCGTTGGTCGTACAGTAATCGGCAAAATCCCGCCGCGGCCGGGTTCAGAGCTCTCTCGGGTAGAGCCCTTGAACAACCCTGCCGCGGCGAGATTCGCTGCAACACTCAGTCGTCGAACTCGACGTTCCAGCTCCACCTCGATCTCACCCTCGATGAAGGTGCGGAAAGGAACGGGGTCCTCGCCCTCCACCTGGAAGGTGCCCGTCACATAGATGCTGGCCTCGCTAGGCCAGTCCGGAATAGCGGCGTAGATAGTCGTCGACAGAGACCATCTCGTGGCCATGGTCGGTTCTCGATGGTGGCGTACCCGTAGATGTAGTCACCGAGATGAGCGACGAGATCAGGGGGGAGTACTTCCGATACTTCAAGTGAGTATCGCGAGTTGGGGGCACGCGTCGTGGTGGTGGACTCAGTTCAACCGGACCACGAGTTGGTAATCGAAAGGGACCTGGCCGAAGGACCGAAGCCGTACGAAGTATGTCCCGGCGACTTCGGCCGAGCCGAAGGTCGCGGCCCTGTATCCGGAAAGCCGGCCCCGTCCGTACGACGAGCCGTCTGGCCGAAGGACCTCGACGTCGGCGTCGATGGCCGAGCACGGATCGGTCGCCCCGGCGTCGACGCCGACCACCAGATCGTCTCCCGGCTCAGCCGTGAACGAATAGAACTCTTCCTCGAACCCGGTCACGAACTCCCCGTCGACCTGGAAGAGATCGGGTCCGAAGGAGGTCATCGGCGTGACGACCACGTCGGCGGTGTCGGCCGTCACCTCGAATGAGTACGGGCCATCGGGGGGCGCCTGGATGGCCAGGTGCCACAGAGTCGAACCGACGGCGTAGAACGAGTCCTGAGATCCCGCGCTGAAGGTGCTGTCGGGTCCGATGAGGTTGAAGGGGAATGGGGCGAAGCTTGCCGGGGAGACGTTGTCCACGCTCACCGTCACCAGCTTGCCGGCTGGCGGCGCGATTTCGACGACGACGCTCCCCTCGCCCTCGTCGATGGCGAACGGCGTCGAGGTCGCGATGGGAAGCTCGGTGGCGGTCGGAGCGGGAAGATGGAGCGCCGGGAGCAGGCGGGAGGTCACGGTACCACCGGCCCCCGGAGAGGTGACCGTGAGGGTCTGGCGACCGGAAGCCGTCGTGAAGGGGATGTCCCACGTCGCCGAGACGGTGGTCGTCGACTCCGAGAGGATCGACCCGGTAAGCCCCGACTCGTCGAAGACGATGTCCGTCGGCGCTTCGAAAGGGGTGGTGGGATCCATCTGCCGGACCGTGGCCCTCACGGTCGCGCCGGGGGTGAAGGTGCCAACGAAGGCCTCGAGCGCGAGCGCGGACTCGACGGAGAAGGCGTCTGAGAAGGTCAGCGTTTGTGCGCCGTCGGTCACCGAGATCGATCGCGGTCCCAGCGCTGCGGAGGTGTCCGCCACGACCTCGGCGACGATCGCGGACGGGCTGGCAACGAGGGTGGAGACCACCTCGATCCCCGGTCCGAAGTCCAGTGTCGCCCCATCGCTCCAGCCAGTAGCCGAACCGCTGACGGTCACCCTCGATCCGTGGTCCACGAAGAGAGTCAAGGGACTCACGCCGCTCACGCTCGCCGTTCCATCGGACCCGGCCGGTCCTTGCGGTCCCGTCGGGCCCGCCGGCCCCTGGGGTCCCGTCGGACCGGCTTCGCCAGAGCAACCGGGGAAGGCGAGGGCCAAGACGAGGGCGACGGCGAGGGGAAGAGGTCGGCGCATGGGGTCGTCCTTATGGCGGGGAACGAGAGTGCCGAGGATCCAAGGGCCTCCGGACCCGCCCGCAATCGCACGTGTGGCGAGTCCGCACGTAAGCCGCAAGGTGGGCCGGGCCCGACGGTCGAATGACCTGGCCTCCGGCCGGCGGAACGCACGGCGCGTCCTCTCTCCCGTCCGTTTCGTCGAGGCGCTCGCGGTGTGCGCCTCACACCCGCAGCACCTTCCCGTGGTTCGTGTGATTCAGGTCGATACCCGTCCACCGCGCGATCGCGCTCAGACCCCGGTACTTCAGCCGCTCGTCTTTGTGCGTCTGGGTCCGCACCATGCCCGGCAGATCCTCCTCGCGGAGAAGGTGCCCCCAGTCCATCCCCTCGATCCGCCCCTTCATGACCGCCGGATGCGTGCCCCCGAACCGCTCGAGGCGCCCCAACGGACCGTAGTCGAACGTCTCGGTCCGGCCGAACTCGGCCTCCACCTCGTCCGGACTCTTCCGGTGCGACCAGAACTCGCGGACCTTGGCCTGCATCCGCTCGGGGTGCCGCACCCAGCCGTAGTGGAAGATGCGCGCGTGGGCCGGCGCGACGGTGATGCGGGTCTGGTCGGGGTAGCGGAACGACTGCGCGTCGCGCACGGAGCGGATGCCGACGCCGTTCCGGATCATCCGGATCTCCCGCTGATACCAGCCGTGGCCCGTCTGGAGATGGTCGTAGTCGCCGAAGAAGTGGAGGTAGTCGAAGAGGAGGCCCTCCACGCGGCGGTCCGTGAGGAGCTCGTCGGCACGGGCATGCAACGGGTCGTGGTCGTCCTCGTGCATGGCCTCATCGGCCTGGATGTAGAGGCACCAGTCCCCGGTGCACTTGTCGAGGGCGACGTTGGTGAGGTCGGCGTAGATCTCCTGGCGGCGCGCGTCGTCCCAGACGGCGTCGACGATCTCCACGCGCGGATCGTCGAGCCCCTCGACCACCGCCCGGGTCCCATCGTCCTTCTCCCCCGGCGCCCGCGCCACCGCGACCACGAGCTGGTCGACGACGGGCAGGATCGAGCGGAGGGACTCCTCGAGAGGATAGTCGAGGGAGACGGCGTTCCGGACGAACGAGAAGCCGGAGATCCGGGCGCGGGAAGTCACCGGGCGGGCCGGCCCGTCAGTCCTCCAGCAGCGGCGGGCTGTGGGTGTCCTTCACACCCAGGGCCACCCCCGTGCCCACCCCGGCCCCGAGGGCGATGGCCGTCCCGGCCCCCACGAGGGGGAGCACTGCGACGAACGGCGCGGCGACCAGCGTCGCGCCCACCCCTGCCCAGAGGCCGAGCGCGGGCTTCTCCACCAGCGAGGTGTAGCGCAGGCGCTTGCCGACGAACTGTCGCGACTTGATATGGCCGCCGACTGCGGCGGCTCCGGCTATGGCGAGAGCGAGTAGCTCGAACATCGGGTTCCTCCCGAATCACGGGATGTGGGGACGCCCCTCGGGCGTCCTCCGGGTCCATCCTCACATCCATTCCTACGAGTCCCGGGGGTCCGAAGTTGCGACCAGGAGCTCGTCGGCGGACTCGGCAAGGTTCCGGAGGATGTCTTCGGTGGCGGCCGCGCGCTCGGCGGTCCACCCTGCCCCGATGCCGAGACGGTCCGCCCGGGCCCGGTGGGCGGAGGCCTGTCGATGGGCTTCGTCGGCGATCCCCAGGAGCACCACGGAAGCCTCCTGACCGAGGAGGTGCTCCAGGGCGTACCGGCGTTCCCCCGCACGGAGCCCGAGGTCGCGCTCGGCGGCGATGCGCGCGAGGTCGGCGCGGGTGAGGATCAGCCCGGACACCGCGGGAGTCAGGAGCCCGCCCAGAAATGCGCCCGCACCCCCCGAGCGGGGGTCGGGAAGCGACGGTACGTCTTCGAGCACCGTCGGCACGCGGTCCAGTGGCCCGCCCGCCCCGACCTCGTCCTCGAGGATCGCCGCCAGCAGCTCGGCCCAGGCGGTATGAAACGATCCGCCCAGCTCCCGGACGCGCTCGAGGAACGCGAAGATCCAGGGAGCCAGGTGCTCCTCCAGGAGCGCGCGGCGACTGCGGGCGACGAGCTCGGCGCGGGCGGGGGCGGCCGGCGTGTCATCGCTCCGCACCTCCGCCTCCTCGTCCATCAACGCCGCATACAGCCCGAGCAGCGACGCCAGATGGTCCGGGTCCTTCGGCGCCTCCCGGCCCACCGCCCTCCAGAACCCCGCCACCCGCCTGAGCGCCTCGCCGCCCAGCATCCCCTCGGCACCCAGGTACACCGACGCCCACGGATAGAGCTGGAAGCCGAAGAGCGCTTCGTGCCCCGCGCGGTCGGGCGGGTCGGGGAGCTCCAGCGCCGCGGCCAGCGGACCGTGGGCGGGCCCGGGGGGCTCGGCGAGGTGGGCGAGGGCCCTCAGGAGCTCGGACGACGTCCGGGTGGGCTCCGGGGCTCCATCGGACGACGGCCGGGCCGGCTCCGGGGCTCCCTCAGACACCGGCCGGCGCCGCCCGCTCCGGCAAACGGTACGCCTCCCGCTCGGGACGCACGGGCCGGAGCATCCAGTAGGGCCGGCGCGTGCCGTCGGGCGAGTACTGGTCCGCGGAGCGGGTCATCTCCACCCACCGCGCGTACGCCTCGCGCGACCGCGCCACGTCCACCCATACGTCCCCGGGCTTGTCCCCCGGCTCGGCCGGACGAACCCGCACGGCCTGGTGCCAACAGTGCATCCCCGAGATGGGGTCGGGATGGACCGCGTGCGTGAGGTTCTGATGCACACCCACGTCGGTCCACCAGACGCGCAGCGTATCCGGATCCGACGACTCGAACGGCCCACCGCCCTTCGTGGGCCGGAGGGACCACTCCGTGTCCTCCTGGCCGAGCGCCACGGTCATCATGCCGAGGCGCTGACCGGGCTGTCCCTCGGGCTTCCAGCGCCCCATGTGATGGCTGCACGCCACCACGCCGGGCCGGATCCCTTCGGTGATCCACGCCTTCACCACGAAATAGCCCACCTCGCCCTCCACCCGCACCAGGTCACCGGTGCGCTCGATGCCGAGGCGCGCTGCGTCGGTTGGATGCACCCAGAGGGGGTTCGTATGCGCGATCTCGTCGAGCCACTTGCTATTCGCGCTGCGGGTGTGGATCTGCACCGGCACGCGGAACGTCGACAGGAGCGGCATCTGCCCCTCCTCGAGCTTCTCCGGATGGATGTGGCTCTTGATGTAGGTCGGGACGGCGTACTCGGGCCATCCCCACTCGTGCAGGGTGCGCGAGAAGAACTCGAGCTTCCCGCTCGGGGTGGGCCACCCCTTCACGATCTCGCCGTCCACACGTACGCCCACCCGGCGGCGGCCCTCGGAGTCGGGATCGATCTTGGTGCCCCCGGGCGCCTTCGGGCTCGGCGGCACCGGCGCCCTGCTGTAGACCCGGCCGGCCTCGTCCACCCGCACGTCCTCGAGCTCGGCGTCCGGGACGGGTTGCTCGAAGACCTTACCCACCTTACGCGCGACTTCGAACGCCCCGTAGCGACGCATGTACTCGAGGGGCGAGAGGCCCTCGGCGCGCGCGGCCTCCGGCAGGCCCGGAACGGAGTTTTCGAACATCCACCGGTAATACTCGTCCACCGTCATCTTCTCGCCGGGCCGCTCCACGGACTCGAAGAACTCGCGAATTCCGAGCGATCCGTCAGGATCGATGCGCCAGGTGAGCTCGATCCAAAACTCGTTCTCCTCCCACACCTCGCCGGGGTTCACCTGGCGGGTGTCGGTGATGTCCTCGCCCATGGCCGTGCGCGCCGTGCGGAGGACCGGCTGGCGGAAGCCGATCCACTGGCCGTCGTACTGCTCGTACGAGACGACGTCGTGCCGCTCCGAGGAATGCCCCATGGGGAGCACGTAATCCGCGAAGTACGCCGTCTCGTTCCAGGTGGGCGTCATGGCCACGTGGAGCCCGATCCGCTTGGCGTCGGACAGCATGCCGATCCAGCTGAAGCCGTCGGGGTTCGTCCACACCGGGTTGTAGACGCGCGTGAAGTAGACGTCCACGAAGGCGTCCTGCACGTGCATCAGGTGCGGCATGAGGAACGACATCTCCATGAGCGCCAGCGGATACTCGCGCGGCCAGAGCACCTCGCTCCACCGCCGGGGATGCTGGTGCGGCAGGCGCGGCGGCTTCGGGCTGAAGCGGTTCCAGGAGTTCGGGAAGGTTCCGCCCTCGGTGGCCAGCGCGCCCATGAGCGCGCCGAGGAAAGTGAGGGTCCGAGCCACCTGCCAGCCGCCCAGATTCCCGGACCCCGCGCTCCGCCAATTGTGGGTGGCCAGCCGGCTGCCGGCGGACGCCACCAGCTCGGCCACCGCCCTGAGCTCGTCCTCCTCGAGGCCCGACTCCGCCGCGGCGTACGCGAAGGTGTACTGCGCGTACTCCTCGCGCAGCACCTCCTCGAAGCGCTCGAAGCTCGCGCCCGGCTCGCCCCGGGCCACCTCCATGTACTCGGGCCAGTTCCACCACCGCCGCACGTAGTCGCGGTCGTAGCGGCCCTCCTGGAGCATCCACGAGGCGATGGCCAGGAAGATGGCCGCCTCGGAGCCGGGGTACGGGCTCAGCCAGTGGTCGGCGTGGGTGGCGGTGTTGGAGAGGCGCGTGTCGAGCACGATGAGCTTCGCGCCGTTCTTCTTCCCCTCGATGATCCGCTGCGCGTGGGGGTTGAAGTAGTGCCCCGTCTCGAGGTGGCTGCTCACCAGGAGGATGACCTTGGCGTTGGCGTGGTCCGGACTCGGCCGGTCCATCCCCATCCACCAGTGGTATCCGGCGCGGGCGCCGCTCGAGCAGACGTTGGTGTGCGAGTTGTGCCCGTCGACGGCCCAGGCGGCCAGCATGCGCGTGGTGAAGCCGTCCTCTCCCGGACGACCCACGTGGTACATGACCTGCTCCTGGCGCTCCTCCTCCATCGCCTTGCGGATGCGCCCTGCGATGTCGTCCAGAGCCTCGTCCCAGCTCACCCGCTCCCACTTCCCTTCCCCGCGACGTCCCGCCCGCTTCAGCGGGTACAGGATGCGGTCCGGATCGGTGATCTGGTTGATGGTGGCCGGCCCCTTGGCGCAGTTCCGGCCCCGAGAGCCGGGATGCTCGGGATTACCCTCGAACTTCCGGACCTCCAGCGTGTCGCGGTCAACGTACGCCAGCAAGCCGCACGCGGACTCACAGTTGAAGCAGGTGGTCGGCACGAGCATGTACCGCTTCTCGACCCGCTTCGGCCACGCCTTGGAGTCCAGCTCCACCCAGTCGGTCCACCGCTCCTTCGGCGGATACGACGCGAGATGGATCCGGCTCGCACCGGGATAGAACGTCTCGCCGCGGGCTTCGACCTCGGCCCGCGCCGCCGATACCCGGTGGCTCAGCTCTTCGTGGTTCAAAACCGCACCTTCATTGGATGGGGGTGCATCATGCCAGCGGCACGGACTGACCGGCCTGCACGAAAGCGTGTTCATAGAGCGCGAGGCTCACGAGCCCCGCGAGCGCCGCAATGGGTGCACTCGCCCCGGCCACCAGCAGGGCGAGCACGCCGAACGCCAAGGCCAGCCAGAAGAAGTGGCCCCAGGCGCCGAAGATCATGTTGCGCGCGGCCAGGGCGGCGTGCGCGGTCGGATGGCCCATGGTGGCCTCGCCGACGACGAGGAGGAGGTGCGCTCCGATGGCGCCGCGGAAGAGCCACTGAATCGCGGCGCCCGCGTCGACGCCGCCCGTACCGACGACCAGCGATTCCGGGGGTCCGGCCACGTCGACCCCGACGAGCAGCATGGCGGCGCCTGCCCCGATGGCCTGGACCAGCAAGTGCGCCGGGAGGAGGGGGCTCTGCCACAGATCCCTCGCTCGCGCCTGGGCGAACAGATAGGCCGTGTACAGCGCGGACATCGCCGCCAGAGGCCCTCCGATCCACCCGAGGGCGGGCGTGAGATCGGCCCGGCCGAGGGCCGTCAGCCCGAGATGCGCCGCCAGCACCCCGCCGTACGCCGTGATGATCACGCCGCCGCGCGCGAGCCAACTCTTCCACTGCGGACGCGTGAGCACCATCCAGAAGCGCTCGGGGTGCTCGAGATCCCACACGAGCAGGCCGCCGGTGGCGAGCAGCGCGAGCATGGCCACCAGCGGACCGGTCCATCCCCACAGCGTCGAGGTGAACGGAAGCAGCCCGAGGGCTCCGAGCAGGAGCGGAGCGAGGTACGCGCCGGCCGCGATCGACTTCGTGAAGGTGTAGGCACTCACCCGCCAGTCCCACGGAGCCCGGTGGATGACGTCGTAGCTGAGGAGCGCGGCGGCCGAGCTGTTGGCGCCGGAAGCGTGGCCGGACGCCCGGCGTCCATTCCCGGGATGTCCCCCGTGCACCTGATGCGGCACGTCTCCCTGCTCGCTCCACATGAAGAGGCCCCCGTCCGGGCGCCGGGCGGCCAGCGGGTCCAGCGTCGCCTGATCGGCGCCCTTGTAGAACAGCTTGGGGTGGGTCTCCTTCTCCGGCCTGCGGACGGCGACGGCGTCCCGGTGGATGATCCGGCTGACCTCGGAGAGCGGATCGTCCATGTCTCCGACGAGAATGGCCTGGGTCGGGCAGACCACGACGCACGCGGGCTCCAGGCCGACGTCGAGCCGGTGCGCGCAGAAGTTGCACTTCTCGGCCGATTTGTCTTCGGGATTGATGAAAATCGCGTCGTACGGGCAGGCGGCGATGCACGCCTTGCAACCGATGCAGATCGACTTGTCGAAGTCGACGATTCCGTCGGGTCGCTTGTGCATGGACGCGGTGGGGCAGGCGGTCACGCAGGGCGCGTCCTCGCACTGGTTGCAGCGCGTGACCTGAAACGACCGGCGCGCCTGCGGGAAGTGCCCCACATCGACGTACTTCACGTAGGTCCGGGTGACGGACAGTGGGACTTCGTTCTCGGACTTGCACGCCGTCGTGCAGGCATGGCAGCCGATGCAGCGTGTGTGGTCGATGACCTTCGCCCACCGGCCCGCACCGCCGGTCTCGATTCCCTCGGATGTCGTCTTCATGCCCATCTCGGTCATTGGGGCGCCACCACGTCGCGAAGGCCGTCGAACACCCACCCCGGCAGCGCCGCAGCCTCCACGGGTCCGCCTCCACGGGCTGACAGCGCGTCCAACACCCGGTCGAGGGCGGCTTCGAGAAGGGCCTGGGTCTCGGCGTCCGACCCCGCAGCCTGGAGGACGGGATCGACCGAGACCCGGGTGCCCACGGCCGGCTCATACGTGATCAGGTCCTCTCGCTCGACCAGGAGATCGTGCAGTCCGGTCGCGGCCAGCGCCAACTCCTCGACGCGCTGGTAATGCTGGGTCCGCTCGGCGCTCACGCGCTCGAAGCGGGACATGGCCGAGGCGAGGCGAAGCGTGCGGTTGGCTCCGGCCACGCGAGCGTCGTCGAGGGCACTCAGGTAGGCTGCCGAGTAGAGTTCGGCTTCCCGCGCACGCACCTCACGGATGCGGACCAGGTACGCCGTCCACACCTCCCCGACGCGCGGGTATTCCGACGCGTTGGCGAGGTAGCGTCCGCCGAGCCATTCGGACGGGATCGGCGGGAGCGACACGATCCGTGGGCGCACGGCGCCGAGGAAACGGGCGTCGGCCCTCGCGGAAAGGGCCTCCTCGGTATCCGGGAGCACGGGACCGGTGACCTCGGTCTCGTCCTCGGCCGCCCCCCCCGAGCCCATCGCGAGCCCGACGAGGTCGGGTCCGAGGAGTGCAGCGATCCCGACCACCGCGATCGCCAGCGTCCACCCCAGGAAAGCACCGGACACCGACCGACGCGTGCCGGCATCGCGTGTCTGGCGACTGCGCTGGGGAGGCTTCTTCCGTTTGCCTGGCTCTCGCTCGGACGGCTCACGCTCGGGTGGCGATGCGGCGGCGTCTTCGGCATCGGACGGGAGCGAGGGAGGCTCGGGCGGCGTGCGCTGGACGTCCTTCAGCAGGTCCGATCCGCTCTCTTTCGACTGGAGTCCCCGGAGATCCTGCTTCCGCTCGAACTCGGCGGCCCGCTCGGCTTCCATCTCCCGTACGAACGCGGCGGACGCCTCTTCCGGGCTCTGCTCAGGGGCGAGTTGGAAGCCGATGTCCCCTCCGTCGGCGGAGCCCGCGTCGGCTGCGCCCGCATCTCCCTGCGACTCGCTCGACCCCTCGGACCCGACCGCGCCGGACTCCTCCTGACCCGACTGCAGACCCAGCACCAACGTGTGCGTGAGCGCGGGCGACCATTCGCCGGTCGAAGCGTCGTAGACCAGATCGCCTTCAGAGAGATCTCCCGACCGGACGAAGTCGGCGAACATCTCTTCCGAGGCGAACGACAACTCCTGGCCCTGTGGCGTCCGAATCCGGAACCGTGCGCTCATCATGCGCTCATCGCTTAACAGATCGCTGGATAAGTGGGATGTGTCCCGGCAGGTACGGCCGCGAGGGCCGCACACCATCGGCGAATGCGTACGCTGATCCCCTCTAATGTGGGGAAGTCGCGTGGCTTTCGCGATGGTGTTCGTTCTCGATCTCGATCTCCCGGAGGACTTTCTCCACGTGCTCGGTCAGCGAGCGGCTGAAGACGTCGCGATGCTCCGTGTACCAGCGAGCCCACGATTCGGCTCGCAGATGCCGTTTCAGATCCTGTTGATACGCCTGCCACATCTGCTCGTCCAGGGCGCCGACGCGCGACTGGTACACGAGATTGCCGAAGTGCCGGTAGACGGCGGTCATGTACGAGTCCCAACGCAGACGTTCGTGGGGCGTGAGCTTATCGGGATCGGCCTCCGCCCGGGCCAGGAAGGCGGCGAACTCCGAATCGCGAAAGGAGTGCTCCAGGAGCCGGATACTGTTCTGGATCATGGAGTTGAACGACGCCGCCCTCACGGAGAGCGTGTTCTGGTGCATCTGTCGGGCGAGATAGACAAGCGAGACGACGACGCCGATGGCGCCGACGAACTCACCGATGTTCCCCAGGGAGTCGAGGCTCATCATGGGATGGCGTGTTCCTCTTGGTGACGCGGGTTCGGTCGCAGCATACCCGTGCCCGTGAGCGATGATCCTGGCCGTGGAGCGGGATCCGTGGCGCGCCGATCGTGCCGCTCAGCGCTCATCCGACTCCTGGGCGCGCGCCATATTCAAAAAGGCTTCGAGCCGACGGGCTTCGGAGGCCTCCCGACGCCGGCGCTGGTCCCGCACCTCGAGTGCATGGCGCACCGAGGAGCCGAGCACGAGGGCCACACCGGCCATGGCCAACCACGGGCCGAGCACGCCCCCGAGCGCGCCCGACACGGCGACGGCTGCGAGCACCAACGCCACGAACAGCTCCGTAAGCGCCAGAATCGGTGGTCCGAGGCCGAGGCGCGAAGCCGACCGGGCCTTTACGGCTCCTGACACGACCAGGAGCACGGCGACAGAGAACAGTAGGGGATCCATAGGCTTGATCGGGCGGGCGCGAAGCTGCTTCTTCTACCCAGTCGTCCGTCCGCGGGGACCGGGGTCGTCGCGCGACAAGATAGGGCCGCGAGCCCCCGGGCGCTCGCCCGTTCTCCCACGCTCATGCGCATCTCCACGTCTCGACGCGACATCTCCCGGCTGCACCAGCGCCGGTCGACACAGGTCATCGGACTGCTTGCGGCCGTCGCCTGGGCGGCCGTCCCGATCTCGGCCCAGAGCCGAGCCCTCGGGCCGTTGACGTCCGAGGACGGCGCTCCGCTCCACCGGACATCGATGAACGCGACGACAACCTCCGCCGATCCCATCGACGCCGGCGAGGTGCGCTGGGGCGTCTGGCTCGCCTACGCGAACATCTTCGAGCAGGACTCCACGCGCAGCCACGTTCTCATGGTCGACATGGAGCGGCTGATCAGCACTACCCAGGTGAGGGTGGGGGTGCGCGACGGCCTGGAGGTCGGCGGACGCCTGACCTTCGAGACCACCGGCCCCGGCGTGCTGGACGGCACCGTGAGCTGGTGGCACGAGCGTCTCGGCGCCGGAAACGCCAACCGGGAGCGCTTCCCTGAGGACGAATACGATCAGCGGCTCCAGAACGGGGACGGATCGGTCGTCCTCGATGCGCCGAGAAGGACCCTGGCCCTCGACGACGTGCGGCTCTTCGGCAAGATCCGTCTCGCCGGCTCGAGCGACGAAGGGGGCGCGCTTACCGCAGAGGTTACGACACGGTTCCCCGTGGCCAACGACCCACGGGTGCGGGAGCGGGCCGAGGCCGGGTTCTCCCTCCTCGGACGTCTCTCCGGAGATCTCTGGCACGCGCACGCGATGGTGGGCGGCAACACGATCCGCGCACGCTCGAAGGTCGAAGACGAGGTCTTCCGCCGTGAGGCGTACCACTGGATGCTCGGCGTGGAACGGACTTTCGGCCCGGAGCTGTCCGGCGGGATCCAGTATCACGTCAGCTCGCCGGTCATGAGGAGCTTCGAGCACCGGGAGGTCGACGGGAACTCGTACAACTTGACCCTCGGCCTCCTCGGTCGGGTCGGCCAGACCTGGCGTTGGGAAGTGTCGTTGCAGGAGGATCTTCCGGCCGATACCCCGGCGGCCGACTTCACCGTAGGCCTCAGGGTGTCGCGGGCCTGGTGACGCACACGGCTCAGCCGTCGAGATCGAGCCCGGGCTGCCCGCCCCACCGCTCGAGGTAGCGATCAAGGGAGACCTTTCGTCGGGTGGCGTCCGAGCTCATCGAGCGGACCTTCCCGAACACTGGCCTCTCCGGCCATCCGCGGTCGAAGCGACCGAGGATCCACATGATGCCGGAATAGGAGTTCGGGTCGCGTCCGTCGATCGCGTACCGGTTGTTGAGCTCGACCATGATGTCCAGGGCCTCACGCGGGGACGCGCTCCACTCCAGGATCTTCTTCCCCCACAGCATCCGCAGATAATTCTGGATGACACCCTCGACGCGGAGCTGGCGCTGGGCCGCATTCCACAGCTCGTCGTGGGTGGCTGCGGCGTCGAACTCGTCCAGGGTGTAGAGCGAGGGACGCTCGTCCTCCGCATGCTCGGCCAGCGTCTCCAGGGCCCAGTCGGGAAGGGTCTCGTACCGCTCGTAGCCCGGGACCACCCGGCAGAAGCCGTAGCCCAATTCACGCCAGGTGACCAGCTCGTCCAGAAATGCCTCGGCCGAGGCGCTCATGCCCCACCATCCACTCCGCTTCCCGTTCGCCTCGTCGCCCAGTCGGGCCGGGCTCCACCCCTCTTCACCGGCCACGCGGTGGAAGACCTCGTGCGTGGACAGATGGCCGAAGTGGAGCCAGGGCGAGAGCCCGCTCGCGGCGTCCGCGTCGGGCTGGTTCCTCTCGTCCCCGTACCTGGACAGCCCGTCCGCTAGAAACCGCTCCAGCCGCGCGCGTCCCTCGGCCGCACCTCCTTTCATGGGGGATGGCGCCACCTCGTGATCGATGGGCAGAACGGCCAGGGCAGAGGGTTCCCGGGCCAGCAGCGCCTCGTCGGCAGCCGCCCAACGCGACAAGATCGACTCGGGGACGGCGCCAGGCGGCAGCGGGGGACGTGAGACGCCGTCCAGCCCGAGCGGGTCCGGATCCGGGAGCCGGGTGAGATGCTCACCGAGCCGCTTCTGCAGGAAGCGCCGAAAGTGGTAGGCCGACACGTAGGGTTGCTCGACCTCGGCGAGCGGAAGGAGCCCGCACGAGTCGACCGCCTCGAGCCGCCCATCGATTTGCTCGGCAGCGGCCTCGAGCATTCGAGGAAGGAAGAATACGGGCGCGTCGTCCGTGACGACCAGGCACGCTCGCTCCGCCAGGGCCTCGAGAAGCCCGCGCCCGGCTCCGGGCTCGGGCTCGACGTAGGGCAGATACGCCACCGGGCTCGCCTCCAGCCGACGGGCGTGCTCCTCCATGCCGGCCAGCACGAACGCATGGTGACGGTCCGACGCCCATCGATACCCCGCGCGCAATCCCTCGAGGATGATCAGCGGACGTTCCAACGCCCGGGCACGGGCCAGCGCGCGGTCGAGCGCGAAGTTCCACTCGAGACGCCGGCTCGCGGTCATCCAATAGACCACGTAGTCGCCGCCTGGCCGCTCGGGCTCGTCGCGGAGGACACGGAGACGGAGGTCCCGGCCGCGGCCGGCTTCCTTGGGCGTTCGTGGGTCGGTCATGAGGTTCCCGCAGTTCCTGACTGCTGGTTGAGGGTCGACTCGTTCTACACGGAGTCCCGCCCGAGTAGCCATAGGCACCCGCGGCCGTCCCACGGGTAAGGTTCGCGAGCGTCTCGGCGCCCGCCGCCGGGGTCCCGGCACCTTCCGAGGATTCGCATGACCTGGATCAAGCTGTTCGGCCTCACGGCCGCCGTCTTCTTCGCCATCGACCTGGTCTGGCTGGGTGTCGTCGCGTCGGGCTTCTACCAGAAGCATCTGGGCCATCTGCTCCGTACCGACGTGCTATGGCTTCCGGCCCTGGTGTTCTACACGATCTATATCGTGGGCATCCTGGTCTTCGCCGTGCAGCCTGGGCTGGAAGCGGGTTCGCTCGGTCGCGCCGTCGCCCTCGGCGCGTTCCTCGGGTTCTTCGCCTACGCGACCTTCGATCTGACCGCCATGGCGCTCTTCCGGGACTTCCCCGGGATCGTGGTCGCCGTGGACCTCGCCTGGGGTACGGTGCTGACCGCCACGGTCGCTGCCGCGGGATTCGGGTTCGGGCGTTGGCTAGAAGGGTGTTGAAGAAGTGGGGTGGGCCGGACCCGTGCTATGCACGGGTGCCCCGGGAGCGCCACAGCCCCAGATCCTAGGCGGTACGACGAAGGCATAGCAACGCGCTACGCCTAGGAGTGCCAACGACGGAGGTGGGGCTGTGCCG
>JBBDSM010000157.1:8159-18770 GCA_040904945.1 Gemmatimonadota bacterium | reverse complement strand
AGATCCCGATGAGCTCCGGCGAGCCGTCCCGCGCCCTGCGCCCGTCCGAGGAGGAGGCGCTCGCTCGCGACTATGGTGCGTGGCTGGGTGGGCGGCGCGTGCGCGAGGAGATCGTTCGGCCGTGGCCCGCCCGCGCGCTGGCTGCCACGCTCGACCGCGACCCGGGCGACCTCGTCGAAGGTGCCTGGCTCCCCTGGGGGTGGCACTGGCTCCATTTCCACCACGCCGTGCGCGCTTCGGAGCTGGGCCGGGACGGGCACGAGGCCCTCGGGCGCTTCCTGCCGGACGTGCCGCTCGAGCGGAGAATGTGGGCAGGAGGGCGCATCCGCTTCCACGCGCCCCTGGTGCTCGGGGAGCCGGCGCGGCGGGTCTCGACGGTCCATCAGATCATGCCGAAACGGGGCCGGACGGGGGCCCTCGTCTTCGTCACCGTGAAGCACGAGATCCACGGTCCGGATGGGCTGGCCGTCGAGGAGGAGCAGGACATCGTGTATCGGTCGCCGCCGGAGCGGGAGGGCGGCTCGGAGGGTGAGGACGGAGCGAAGTCGGCACCGGGATGGCCCGAAGGGACCAGGCCCGCGGATACCCGCGTCGTCGGCCGCTTCCGGGCCGACGCCGTCACGCTCTTCCGTTTCTCCGCGCTGACGTTCAACGCACACCGTATCCACTACGACCACCCCTACGCGACGGCCGAGGAGGGGTATCCCGGGCTGGTCGTCCACGGGCCGCTCCTCGCGCTCCTCCTGCTCGACGCCGGCGCCGTGCTGCGCTCGGGCGACGTTCGCTCTTTCGAATACCGTGCGCGTGCGCCCCTCTTCTGCGACGAGGACTTCGAACTCCTCGCCGCCCCATCCGACGTCTCGTCCGATCAGGAGGTACAGCTGTGGGCCGCTCATCCCGAACGTGGACCTGCCATGGAGGCAAACCTCCGTTGACGACCCGCGCGCTCTGGCTCGTCCCGGTCGCGTTCCTGTGGATGTCCGGCGGGATCGGCGCCCAGGAGGCGCCGTTCGACCTGACCGAAGTCTTCGATCTGGGCGGCGTCGTGCTCGACACGAACGGGGACGGTTTCCCGGACCGACTCGGCGCGTCCCTTCTTCTCGGTCCGGACGCGTCGTCCGCCGAGATCGTGGCCGCGTCGGAGATCGCCGCACGGTTGGGTTTCGAGACCATGGCGATGGACCTTCCCGTCGCGAGGGGACCGTCGACCGACGGGATCACGATCGTCATCGGGCGCGGTGGCCTCGCCGCTGCGGACCTGGAGTCGGCTGGTGTGGATCCGGCGTCGCTCGATGCGGAGGAGGGCGTGGTCGCCGTACACGAGGAGTCGGGGCGCCGCTGGCTGCTGGTCCTCGGGGGAGACGACGACGGCCTTGGTGCCGCAGCCCGGCTGTTCGCGGGGGTCCTGCCGCATACGCGCACCCTGTCCGCTCCAACGCTCGCCGACGTGCGTGACGACATCGAGACGATCGCTCGTGGGGAGGAGCCGGAGGCCGAGGCGTATACGGTGCGTGTGGTCCAGGCCAGGGCGCGGGCCGGGGCCGACGGCCTCGATCGCGCGGTCGTCGACGTGGTCGGCGGGGCCGAGGCGCTCGTCGCGGCCGCCGAACGTCTCCGCTCGTTCGGCACGACCGCCCCTGACAGTCTTCTCGCCCAGGAGGGCCTTCGGTCGGTCGAGGTGCGGCTCGGCCGCGACGCGGTGCGGCTCCCGGGGCGAGCCGAGCCCGAGGAGGCCGGCACCGTCTCCGGGCGGCCGGGCGCCGGGACCAAGGACGATCTCGACCTGTCCAACCTCTACACCCCCGACGGACTGCTGGGTGACGGGGACAGTAACCTGATCCCCGACCGGATCGATGCCATGCTGGCGCCGGGGGAGGCGCCGGACCCCGGCCTGGTGGAGCTGGCCGCCCGCCTCGGTCTCGAGTCGACGGGGCTCGTCGTTCCGCTGGTCGAGCCGGCCGCTTCGGTGGACGGCCCCGGTGGCTTTCCCACGCTGGTGCTGACCGGGTCGGACAACACGCTCACGGCCGAGCTGGCGGACAGCGGCCGAGTGGCTCCTGCGAGCGTCGCCCCCGGTGAGGGGCTCGTCCAGATGGTCCCGCGGGCCTTCGGTGAGAAGCCTGCCCTCGTGGTCACGGGAAGCGACGCAGCGGGCGCGGCCAGGGCGCTCGACTATCTGTCGACCACCTACCCGAACCTCGCGGCGCGGGGCAAGGACCGGCCCACGCTCGACGCCGTAGAGGAGTTGCTCTGGCACGCCCTCGCCGGACACGCGCCGGAGGGACAGGCCGCGATCGGCCTCTACAAGCTCGACCGGATCCTGGCCGAGCTCGACACGATGGCCCTCGACTCCGCGCACGTGCTGCTCTCCGTCGACCGGGCGGACCCCGCGCTCGAGGCTTTCCTCCGCGGCCGCGTAGCCGAGCGCTTGGGCTCGGCGGTCGCCGCGACCGTCCAGGTCGACGACCGCGACGTCCGCTTCGCGTCGCCCGTGTACGAGTCCGATCTCCGACTCCCGTCGGAGGTCGATCGTTTCCGTGAGCTCTTGGCCGATGTGGTGGTGCCCGGCGTGCGTCCGGGGGACACCGTCCGGATGGAGGCGCGGCTGAGCGAGCCGCCGGAGCTCCGTGATGCGCTCGAGCGCGAGGCCCGGGCGGCGTTGCTCGAGGCGGGCGCCGATCCGGAGGGGACCGAGGTGGTCGTCCTGTCGGCGTTCAAGCAGGGCTATTCCTGGCTTCACGACGTCGTGCGTCCCCGACTGGACGGGGCCGAGATCGGCGAGATCCGGATCCGCTTCCGTCGCAACGAGCCGCCACCCGAGTGGACCCAGCAGGCGATGCACACCCCCGTCCGCTGGCTCCACGAGATCTTCCCCATCGACGAGGTGCTCGCCGACGAGTTCGACCTGGAGCTCGGGCAGATCGTTTTCGAGCAGGTGGAGGACGGCCCCACCTACGAGGTGATCGCCACGGACGAGGCCGGCGCCGAGGTGCTCCGCGACGTGTTCGATCCCCGGTGGGTCCTGCGCCCCTACTTCGATCGCTTCCGGGACTACGAGCAGGTGCGCGTGACCACCGGCTGGCTCACCGCCGTGAGCGGGGCTCGAACCCTTGTCGACGAGCGCATCCGGACCGACCCGGAGGCGTTCTGGGACCACTTCCAGGCCGACGTGCTCCCGGCG
Source organism: Gemmatimonadota bacterium (assembly GCA_040904945.1). Classification (GTDB taxonomy): domain Bacteria; phylum Gemmatimonadota; class Gemmatimonadetes; order Longimicrobiales; family Gaopeijiaceae; genus JAWLHJ01. The sequence goes on along the minus strand of JBBDSM010000157.1, from coordinate 15,589 downwards.
CTCTACGACTACGTGATGGACCGCCACGACGGACTCCCGGAGGGCGGCGAGAGTGATGCCCCCTACTTCGGCGAGCTCACCGTCGAGATCGAGATGAGCGAGCCGGACTACCGGCTGGGCGTCGACAACGAGATCCACGCCACCCTCGACGCGCTCCACGAGGAGATCTACTTCGGGACCCTGGAGTTCTTCGACCTCATCGGGCGTAACTCACGCGGGCGCGGTCTCACCTTTCCCGGACGCGTCATCCCGGTCATACGACCGCTGGCCGATGGGAGCCCCGCTTCGGTCCGCGTACGGGCGACGGGGTTCGCCACGTCGCGCCCCGCCGTCGTGGTCCGGTATCGCGACCGATCCGGGGCCGAGGGGGAGCGCCGCCTCGACATCCCCCGCACCACGCTCGAGCGGCCGTCGGCCCGGCTGGCCCACGTCGCCGCCGACGGTTCCGGGCTGTCACACGTCGCGCTCCGCGTCCGTGTCGACACCGACGCCGACATGCGGGACAGCCTGCTCAACCATGCGACGCCACGTCAGGTCGACCGAACGATGGTTTCGGCCGAGCAGGTGGCGGCCACCCTCCGTGAGATCGAGGCGCTCCGCGCGGCGGGGCTCTACGCGTCGGGGCTGGCGCTCCCCGGGCTCGGGACCCTGGAGGTCTGGGCCGAATGGACCCACCGGGAGGATGCGGAGTCGCGCCGCACCGCGACGCTGGCCGCGAACGGGACACCGAGGGCGCTTCCCGATCCGAGCACGCTCGTCCCCGAGGGATGGAGCTACGAGGGGGAGCGTCTGGTCCAGTGGGACACGCCCATCCCGCCGCCCGAGGGCCACGAGATCCTCGGTAAAATGGCGGCGGCCTTCGACGAGGCGAGCATCTACCGGGCGGGGGAGAGCTACCTCGGCAAGGACATCTGGGCCATGGACCTGATGTCGCCCGTCGACGCCACCCACTGGTCGCACGCGAAGGCGACGACCTACAAGCCCACGGTGATCTACTCGGCTCGCGAGCACGCCAACGAAGTGTCGTCCACGAGCCACGTGCTCCGGCACGCCGAGCTCCTGCTGACCGATTCGGCGACCCGGCGGAAGCTGGACCGCGTGAACGTCGTCGTGCATCCGTTCACGAACCCGGACGGCGCACAGCTCGCCTACGATCTGTACCGCATCACACCCGACTACCTGCTTCACGCGGGGTACCTCGGATCGCTGGGCCAGGGCGCGACCTCGGGCGGCGACGACGATCACCCGATCTATCCGGAAGCCCCCGTCCGGCAGCGCCTCTGGAATACCTGGCTTCCGGACGTCTTTCTCAATCCCCACGGATATCCGTCGCATCAGGTCGTTCAGCTCTTCTCCGAGTACTCGGGGCTCGTCCGGGGCGGACGTGTGACCGAGCGGAACTGGGGGATGAACAAGGGATGGTTCATGCCGGGCTTCGGCTACGTCGACAGCCCGCGCTTTCCGCGGCACCGGGACGCGGCGTTCCGCATCCGCGACTACATCACGGACGCCATCAACGGTGTTCCGGACGTCGTCGCGCTGAACCGCCGCATGTACGACCGGTACGACCGGTACGGCGCCAGCTTCGACCCGGACGTCTTCCGGATTCCGCTCACGGACGGGGTGCTCATCGAGATGCCCTTGAAGGGATCGAGCGGGGACGGGAATGGCTTCAACCCGCGCGTGACCATCTGGAGTGGGCTCACCGAGGCACCGGACGAGACCGCCTACGGTCCCTACCTCGAGGTCGTCGCGAGCGCGGGGCTCGCGTGGGACCGCGCGATCCTGGACTACCTCGCCGAAGGGGATCACGAGGTGGAGCGGTCGGGCTCGACCTTCCTCGGCGGTGTCAGCCTCGGGATCGATCGTCCGCGCCCTCCCGAGGAAAAGGACGAAGAGGAGGCCGAAGCGACTGAACCGGCGGATATCGGCCCTGGCGGATGAGCGGCGCGCCGGTTCCCATTACCATTATGAAGTGCATCGGAACCATCCGATCATGCGGCGGTCCGGGTCCTGCCCGGAGCGCTCCACGCGAACCTCGGACCCTCGAAAGGACGCCATGAAGAACGCGCTCGGACTCACTCTGGCCTGTACGCTCACGCTCGCCGCCTGCGGCGGTGATTCCCCTGAAACCGACGCGATGCCCGCCGACGAGACGCCGGCCATGTCCGCGGGGCCGGTCGGCACCGTGAGCATCCTGTCACCCGCGGAGGGCTCCGAGGTCGAGGGCTCCTCCGTCACCGTCGAGCTTTCGGTGAGCGGCTTCCCGATCGTCGAGGCAGGGGACATGACCGTAGGAACCGGACACCATCACCTGTACCTCGACGCCGATCTGACGCCGGCCAGCGAGCCCGTGCCGACCGTGGAGGGCAGCATCATCCACATGGGCGATGGGTCGTCCACGTACACGTTCGAGAACGTTGCGCCGGGTGAGCATCGGCTCATCGCCGTCGTGGCGGACGGTGCGCACTTCCCGCTCCAGCCGTGGGTCGTCGACACTGTCACGTTCCGGGTTCCGTGATCGGAGGGGTCCCGGGCCGGCGGACGGCCCGGGGCTCGTTCCGACCGGTGGCATCGACCACCAACCGGCCGTATCGTAACGTTTGAGGCCCAGCTCAAGCACTTTTTGGTGCATGCGCCATTCAACATTAGGGGCGCGGCGCGTGTGTTTATGAGTGAAGTCGTCACCCGATCACGTGATGTCCGAGGAATGCATGAACGCTGCAGCACCCACCATGCTCGTTGCCGGCCTGCTCCTTCTGGGAGTAGCCGTCGAGCCACGAGCCGAGCGCGCGGGGAACGAGTCGACCTCCGTGGCCGTCGATATGAGCGCTTCCGGCGCGAACGTCGACCAGGCCCTCAACGAGGTCGTCGAGGAGTACTGCGTTCGTTGCCACAGCGAACGGCGCATGACCGGCAACCTGTCCCTCGAGGACTTCGACGCAGCGGTGCCGCACGAGAGCGCGGAAATCGCGGAACGGGTGATCCACAAGCTCCGGGCCGGCATGATGCCGCCGTCCGGCGCGCGTCGTCCGTCCGAGGACTCGCTCGCCTTCCTCGCCACATCGCTCGAGAACAGCCTCGACGAGGTGGCCGCCCGCGACCCGAACCCGGGCCGCCGGACCTTCCAGCGCCTGACCCGCGCCGACTACGAGGAGTCCATCAGACAGCTCTTCGGGCTGAGGATCGACGCTTCCGCGTATCTCCCGACGGAGACCATCAGCGAGAGCTTCGACAACATCGCGGACGTGCAGATGCTCTCCGCCACCTTGATGGAGGGGTATCTGAAGGCTGCGGGCGCGGTGAGTCGCGCCGCGGTCGGTGATCCGAACGCATCGGCGTCCTCCGCCGTCTACAAGGTCGACAAGACGCTCTCCCAGATGCGGCATGTCGAGGGGACTCCCTTCGGCACCCGCGGCGGAACGGCGGTCTACCACACGTTCCCGGCGGACGGGGACTACATCTTTCAGATCGATCTGCACGCCATCCCGACGGGTCAGCTCTACGGGTCGACGTCTCAGAACGAGCAGCTCGAGATCTCGGTCAACGGCGAACGCGTGGCCGTCTTGAACGTCGACCGGTGGGCCACCGAGTCCGATCCGACCGGGCTGCGCATGGAGACGCCGCCGATCCACGTCACGGCTGGGCAGCACAAGGTCGCCGCGGCGTTCGTGCAGAAGATCGAGGGTCCGGTGGTCGACCTGATCACTCCTGTCGACTACACGCTCGCCGACTCCCAGATCGGCTCCGACTACGGCGTGACCACGGCCCCCCATCTACGCGACCTCGTCATCACCGGGCCGTTCCGGGTGACGGGCGTGTCGAGCACGGAGAGCCGCGAGCGCATCTTCAGTTGCCGGCCGACCCGGGCCGACGAGGAGCGCCCCTGCGCCCGTTCGATCATCGAGGGTCTCGCCGAGCAGGCCTACCGACGCCCGGTGAACGACGGCGACGTCGAAAGCCTCATGGGCTTCTACGACCAGGGTCGCGCGGAGGGTGGCTTCGAAGGCGGTGTCCGGCTCGCCATCCAGGCGATGCTCGCGAGCCCGCACTTCGTCTTCCGGCTCGAGAACACCCGTGTCGACGACGAGGAGCTCTATGATGTCGCGGACATGGATCTCGCTTCGCGCCTGTCCTTCTTCCTGTGGGCTTCACCGCCCGACCAGGAGCTGATCCGCGTCGCGAGCGAAGGGCGGCTGTCAGAGCCCGACGTGCTCGAAGCCCAGGCGCGCCGCATGCTCGAGGATCCCCGGGCCGAGGCGCTGGCTACGAGGTTCGCTTCCCAGTGGCTGCGGCTGCAGGACCTCTACAAGATCCATCCGGACGCACAGCACTTCCCGTACTTCGATCACACGCTGACCGAAGCGATGGAGCGTGAGACCGAGCTGCTCTTCCAGCATCTCGTCCGCGAAGACCGGAGCCTCCTCGAGCTGCTCACCGCGGACTACACGTTCGTGAACGAGCGCCTGGCGAGGCACTACGGCGTGTCCGGCGTTTCTGGCTCGGACTTCCAGATGGTGCAGCACGAGAATCCGCATCGCCGCGGCCTGCTCGGGCACGGAAGCATTCTCATGATGACGTCCCACGCGAACCACACCTCGCCCGTGCTCCGCGGAAAGTGGGTGATGGAGGTTCTGCTGGGATCACCGCCGCCGCCGCCGCCGCCCGTCGTGCCTTCGCTCGACGAGGTCGAGACGGCTCAGAACGGTCGTGAGTTGACCACGAGAGAGCGCATGGAGCAGCATCGGGCGAATCCGTCCTGCAACTCCTGCCACAGCGTGATCGACCCCATCGGCCTGGCGCTCGAGAACTTCGACGTGACCGGCGCGTGGCGGATCAAGGAGAACGGCAACCCGATCGACGCGTCCGGCGAGCTCTACGACGGTACGCCGATCGAAAGCCCCACGGATCTGAGGCAGGCGATTCTGAAGCGTCCCTCGGTGTTCGTGCGGACGTTCACGAGGAACCTCATGGCCTACGCCATCGGCCGTCGCGTGGAGTACTTCGATATGCCGACCGTGCGCCGAATCGAGGACGCCGCCATGGAGAACGACTACAACATGTCGTCGTTCATCCTCGGCGTCGTGAACAGCCCCGCCTTCCGGATGGCCCGCGGCGAGACGAACGTTGCGGACATGGACGCACAGAACTGACCGACCCTCTCGAACTGACGAACGACAGAACCCTAGCAGGAGTCATGACAAGATGTTTCTGACACAAAAGCACCTTCCGCGTCGGACCTTCTTGAGGGGTATGGGCGCGACGGTCGCGCTTCCGCTCCTCGACGCGATGGAGCCCGCCGGCCGAGTCTGGTCGAACGCTCCCGCCGAAGCGGATCGCACGCGGTTCGTCGCCATCGAGATGGTACACGGGGCCGCCGGCTCCAATGAGTGGGGAGCCCAGCAGCATCTCTGGAATCCCGCGGAGGTCGGTCGGGACTTCGATCTCTCGCCGAGCAGCTTGAGCCCGCTCGAGCCGTTCCGTGACTACCTGACGATCGTCAGCAACACGGACGTGCGGATGGCCGAAGCGTTCGAGCCCAAGGAGATCGGGGGCGACCACTTCCGGTCGAGCGCTGTCTTCCTGACGCAGTCGCATCCGAAGCAAACGGAGGGTTCCGACGTGTACGTCGGGACCTCGATGGATCAGATCTACGCTCAGCGCTTCGGGAACGAGGCGCCGATTCCCTCGATGCAGCTCTGCATCGAGAACGTGGACCAGGCCGGCGGCTGTGCCTACGGCTACGCCTGTGTCTACACGGACTCCATCAGCTGGGCCGCGCCGACGCAGCCGCTTCCGATGATCCGGGATCCGCGCGTGGCGTTCGACCAGCTCTTCGGAGCGGGCGCCACCGCCGAGGAACGGGCGGAGCGGATGCAGACCGATCGCAGCATCCTGGATTGGGTCGCGAGCGAAGTGCAGGGCCTCAAGGCCACGCTCGGACCGACGGATCGCCGGCGCATGGACCAGTACATGGAGAACGTCCGTGAGATCGAGCGCCGCATCCAGCGCGTCGAGGAGCGGAACCGGAGCGGTGAGATTCGCGAGCTCGCCGGCGCCCCCGCGGGTGTGCCGGACGACTTCGAGGAGCATGTCAAGCTCATGTTCGACATCCAGGTCCTGGCTTTCCAGTCCGACATGACGCGGAACTTCTCGTTCAAGATGGGACGGGACGGATCCGGACGCGTGTATCCGGGCAGTGGCGTGGAGGCAGGCTTCCACAACGCCTCGCACCACGGCGGAAATCCCGAGCGGGTCATGGATTTCGCGAAGGTCAACGAGTACCACGTCGGCCTGCTCCCGTACTTCCTGGAGCGGCTCAAGGCGTCGACTGAGGGCGATTCGAACCTCCTCGACAAGACGATGATCGTCTACGGATCGCCGATGGCGGACAGCAACATCCATAACCACCGGCGCTGCCCGCTCGTCTTCCTCGGTGGAGCGAACGGTGCTCTGCCGCGCGGCGGCCTGCACCTGAAGGCGCCGGACGGGACGCCCATGGCGAACGTGCTCCTAACGGCCATGCACGGGCTCGGGCTCGACGACGTGGAGGAGTTCGGTGACAGCACCGGCGACTTCTCGCTGGCCGCGCCCACGATGTCCTCACTGTAAAGCGCGCCCTCCGGGAGATACGATGAATACGAAGTTTCGGGTCAACGTTCTGGGAGCGCTTCTCGCGACGCTGCTCCTGGCGGCAGGTGCCAACGACTCGCCCGTGGCGGATGCCGCGGAGCGCGGGGACGTAGAGACCGTGATCGCTCTCCTCCAGCAGGGCGCGGACGTCAACGCCGCTCAGGGCGACGGCATGACGGCGTTGCACTGGGCCGGCATGAACGGGAACGCCGAGCTGGTGGAGGTCCTGCTCTACGCCGGGGCCGCTGCCGAGGCGACGACTCGATTGGGCGGATATACGGCGCTCCATCTGGCGAGCCGGGTGGGCAACGCCGACGCCATCGGAGCACTCGTGGCGCAGGGCGCGGACGTGTCCGCGCGAACCTCCACGGGCGCCATGCCGCTGCACCTCGCGGCCGGCTCCGGCGACGTCGACGCGATCTCCGTCCTCATTACGGCGGGCGCGGCGGTCGACGGGCGTGAGAACGTCTACGAGCAGACCCCCCTCATGTGGGCGACGGCCAAGAACCGCGTGCCCGCAATGACGGTTCTGCTCGACTCCGGGGCGGATGTCAACGCGAAGACCAAGGTGGTCGATTACGCGCAAATTGCCGAGCTGGACAGGCCTGACCACCAGCGCAGGGACCGCATTCTGCAGGCTCGCATCGAGGCGGACCGTGAAGCCAGGGCCGAGCGCGAAGCCCGCGAGGCCGAGGCGGAAGCCGCCACGACTCCGGAGGCTCCGGCCGAGGAGACAGTCGAGACGGAGGACGCGACAGAAGAGCCGGCCTCCGAAGAGCCAGCCGAGGAAGAGCCAG
>JBBDSM010000157.1:2623-8059 GCA_040904945.1 Gemmatimonadota bacterium | reverse complement strand
GAAGAGCCAGCCGAGGAAGAGCCAGTTGCCGAGGAAGGGGCGGAGGAGCCCCTCGAGGACGATGAGCAGGTGGCTGCGCGTGAGGCGCTCGAAGACGCGCGCCAGCAGGCCGGCAATGAGGACGACGCGCCCGAGGAGGACGAAGACGACAGCGAGCCGCCACAGGAAGGAGACGAAGATGAGGACGAGCAGCCCGGCTCGGAGCCGGAGCCGCTCGGCTACTCCGATCTCGTAGGCAAGGAGGGCGGCTTGACCGCGCTCCACTACGCCGCGCGAGATGGCTACTTCCAGGCCGCCGAGCTCCTGCTCGCCCGAGGCGCAGATATCGACCTCCCCAGCGGGGACGGTACTTCGCCGCTTCTCATGGCCACGGTCAACGGCAACTACGACCTCGCCATGCGCTTCCTGGCCGAAGGCGCCGACCCGATGCTCGAGAGCGAGGACGGAGCAACGCCGCTCTTCGCGACGCTGAACAACCGGTGGGCGCCCAAGTCGCTCTTCCCACAGCCGACCGCGTTCAAGCAGCAGGAGACGGACTACCTCCAGATGATGGAGGCTCTCATCGAGGCCGGAGCCGACGTGAACCACCGCACCAAGCGGCACATCTGGTACACGTCGTTCAACTTCGACCTGCTCGGGGTCGACTTCATGGGTGCTACGCCGTTCTGGCGGGCCGCGTACGCCCTGGACGTTTCGGCGATGCGACTTCTGGTGGGAAACGGCGCGAATCCGAATGTGCCCACGCAGAAGCCGGCCAGCCGCAGGTTCCGCCGAGGCGGTGACTCCGAGGATAAATCCGGACTCGCACCGGTGCCTCCGGGCGGACCGGCGGTGCATCCGATCCATGCTGCCGCGGGAGTAGGGTATGGCGAGGGATTCGCGGCCAATGCGCACCGCCACGTGCCGGGTGCTTGGCTTCCGGCGATGCGTTACCTGGTCGAAGAGCTCGGGGCCGACGTCAACGCCCGGGATCACAACGGGTACGCTCCGGTTCACCACGCGGCCGCGCGCGGCGACAACACGCTCATTGAATACCTCGTCTCTCAGGGCGCGGACGTCACGGTCGTGAGTCGTCGTGGCCAGACCACGGTCGATATGGCCAACGGTCCGGTACAGCGCATCACGCCCTTCCCTGAGACGATCGCGCTGCTCGAGAGCCTCGGTGCGAAGAACAACAACAACTGCGTAGGGTGCTGATCCGCTGAGCGTCCGATCCCGCGAAGCGGGTCACGCTTGCGAGGGCGGCCGGACCGACACGGGTCCGGCCGCTCTTTGCGTACTTGCAAATCGAGCGCCTCGTCCCTATTGCTACCGGTTCCCGAAATCGGCCCAACCCATCGACCATCCATGATGACATTCCGGCGCGCCTCGTTTGCGCGCACCCTCGGCCTGGCGTCGGCCGCGACCCTCGCCGCCTGCGGGCCGACCGATGAGCCGTCCGGTCAGACCGTCCAGACGACCGCACAGCCCGATGCGGGGGAGTCGGTCCGTACGGCGGATCCGTACGCACGCGGGTACACCGACGAGGATTTCCCGCGTGTGCGGGAGCTCGCAGAAGGTGTGTACTCGTACGAGCAGTTGCGCTCGGCCGGCGACGAGCGGTTCACGACCGTGAGCCTGATCGTCGTGTCGGACGATGGCGTCCTGATCGGAGACGGTCAGGGGAGCGTCGAAGAGACCGAGCGGCTCGTCAGCCACGTGACCGAGCTGACCGACGAGCCCATCACCCATGTGGTCATCGGGTCGGACCATGGGGACCACACGGCCGGAAACTCGGCCTTCCCGGACGGTGTCCGGTACTACGCGCATCCGACATCGGCCGAGGCACTTCGTCGTACGTCCGAGAGCCGGGGCGTGGACGACCCGCCCATGCCGCTGGCCACCGACCTCGTAGAGGATCGCGAGGTGCTCCAGCTGGGCGATAAGACCGTCGAGCTGCTCTTCCTGGGCCGGGCCCACACCGGGGGCGACCTCGCGGTGCACCTCCCCGAGGAGAAGATCCTCTTCATGAGCGAGGCGTACCTGCATAGGGTCTTCCCGGCCATGCGCTCGGCCTTCCCCAGCGAGTGGGTCGAGATGATCGAGCGGGCACAAGCCATGGACGTCGACGTCTACGTGCCGGGACACGGCTTCGTGGACTCGCCGGAGATCCTCGAGGACGAGCTCGAGGTCTTTCGGCAGGCCGTCGTGCAGGTCATCGAGGAGGCGGAGAGGCTACACGAGGAAGGGGTGCCGCTCGAGACGGCCCAGGAACAAGCAAGCTTCGGGGACCTGGAGACGTGGTCGCTCCGCTCCAGCCAGGGTCCCGTGGCGATTCGACAAGTCTACGCGGAGCTGAACGGCGAACTGCCAGGTGGTGACCGGTGATCACGAGCACGCGCTGCACCCTGACCCCGACGTCCCGTGACCGTGTCGGGATGGATCCGATCTTCAAGCTCCACGGTGAGGCGAGTCGACGCGCCGCTGAGGGCGAGGACATCCTCGACTGCACCATGGGCGTGCTCACCGACGAGGAAGGGAAGCTGTCGGTGATGCCTTCGGTGCTCGACGCGATCGCCAACGTCGATGTCGCCAGCGTGTCGGGCTACGGCCCCATCGCAGGCGACCCGCGCTTCCGTGAGGCGGCGATCCAGGACCTGCTCGGCGGTAGCGATCTGGCGGAGCACGCGCTGGCCCTCGTCACCCCCGGAGGAACGGGCGCGATCTACCACACCGTCGTGAACTTCCTCGAGCCCGGACAGGCCCTCCTGACCACGAACTACCGGTGGGGCCCCTACCGAGACATCGCCGCCCACGCGGGGCGTGGATGCGAGACGTTCAACATGTTCCGCGCAGACGGCTCGTTCGACGTAGAAGCGATGGAGGAGGGCGTCGCCCGCCACGCCGAGGGCCAGGGCCGGGTCGTGATCTTCCTGAACTTCCCGAGCCATAATCCGACCGGGTACTCGCTGAACGAGGCCGAGTGGAGCGACGTCACCGACGTGCTGGTGCGAGCGAGTGAGCGGGTCCCCGTGACCGTGCTCATGGACTGCGCTTACCTGAAGTTCGGCGGCGACTCCATCGATGCGTGGGACGCGGCGCTGCCGCGGTTGCTCGAGGCCACCACGGTGCTCTTCGCCTGGACCGCGTCGAAGGCGTTCACCCAGTACGGGCTCCGGGTCGGCGCCCTCATCGCGTGCCACCGCGACCCGGACGAGCGCGTCCAGCTCACGAACGCGTTCAACTATACGTCACGCGCGACGTGGTCGAACTGCAACCGCCTGGGCATCCGAGCCATCACCAACCTGCTCGTGGACCCTGAGCTCAGGAAGCGCTCCGACGCGGAGCGGCAGGAGCTCATCGACCTTCTGACGTCGAGGACGAAGGTCTTCAATGAGGCCGCGCGGAAGCACGGCCTCGACTGGCCCCGCTTCGAGAGCGGGTTCTTCGTGTCGGTCTTCACGCCCGACCCGGAGGTCACTGCGGCGACCATGAGGGACGCGGGGGTCTTCGTGATCCCGATCAATGGAGCGGTCCGGGTTGGCCTGTGCGCGACGCCGACGGGTGCGCTGCCGCGTCTGGTGGACGCTCTGGCCGAAGGCGTGAAGGCGGCGAACGCGAAGGTCGGCTGACGCCGAAGGGAGTCACTGGGCGCGGGCCAGCTTCGGGCTGATGAAAAAAAGAAGGCCGCGGTCCTTGTTGGGGCCGCGGCCTTCTTTCATTCAAGGGTGCCTCTTCATCCGCCGCCCGAGGCGGCGCGTCCGGCCTCGATGATCTCGTTGACCTGCTCCGTGGATCCCATGAGCAGCAGCCCCAGGTATCCCTGATCGATCCGGTGGACGATGTCCGCGGCGCCAGCCGTCATCATGCTTGGCATGCCGGCTTCGGCCCCGAGCCTCATGACCTCCTCGCAAGCGGCTTCTGCCGCCTCACGGTCACCATCCATGTCCCCGGTGAGGCTCCCAATGCCGCAGGAGAGCATGCTGTAGCCCGGTACGGCCAGGATGTCCGCCGCGCTCTCGACCGCCTCTTCGTCCTCGACCATGAGCATGGCCACGAACGTGCCGTCGGGATTCGCCGGCGACCAGACGTCGGCCCCGGCCTCCTCGAAGAAGCTCACTGCCAGGCGCGCCTCTTCGGGACTCCGGATGTGGGGGATGACGACGCCGTCCGCCCCGGCCGCGACGATCTCTGCCACCCTGGAGCGTGTCGCATCGGCGCCCGCATCGGCGATCGTCGGGACCCGGACCAGGAGGGTGGGTGGTTCGTCGACGGGAGCGGTATCGAGCCCCTCGACCATCGCGGTGACGGCCCCCGCGTCGTACGACCCTTCCAGGTTCAGGAAGAGGTAGTCGAGCCTCTCGTTCTGGGCGAGTCGGCTCCCGCCCTCGGCGGTGTAGAGCGGAGGCAGCCGGTTGCCGTCCGCGTCCGTCGCGCCGCGCTCACGCTCGCTCGGCACGAACACGCCGAACGCCGGGGTATCGGCCTCCCAGAGCGCGATGAGGCGAGGGCGCTCCACAGATCCCGAGATCGAGGGCTCCGATGACTCCTGCGCCGAATCACCTCCGCAGGCGGCCAGAAGCGCCACGAGGCCGGCAACGAGCCCTCGGGCAGCGTGCCGTCCAGCGCGGGTGTCAGCGCGTGAGAGCGCGGCCATCATCCGCCCGGCCACTACTCGCTCCTCCCGGCAGCGGCCCGGCCGACGGCGACCGCCTCGGGCTCCGTGACGATGAAGAAGCGGAAGCCCTGCTCGATGCGCGTCTCGATGTCGTCCACGCCCGCGGTGATCCCGCACGGGACGTCGAGCTCCAGACACGCCGCGAGCACGGTCTGGATCGCGCCCTCCACGGCTTCCATATCACCCTCGTAGGCCCGGCGGAGGTCGCCCGGTCCCGGAATCACGACGCCCGCGCCCGCCGCGCCCACGATCTCGCTCGCGCGCTCGATGCCCACCTGGTCCTCGATGAGGAGCACGCTGAGCACGTCACCGTCCGGATGGGTCGGCCAGAGCCGGTCGCCGACCGCCTCGACCGTCAGGGCTACGTCCTCCACCGACTCGACGTGCGGGTACACGATGGCCTGAGCGCCCGTGCCGAGCCCCTGGCGCGTGCGCTCCACGGCGGCCTGCCGGTCGTCGCGGATGGGCGGGATTCGGAGCGCGATCGGCGCCGGAGTGCCCTCGGACGCCTGGGCCAGCCCGTCCATGTACGCGGCCATCGCGTCGAGGTCGAACGGTCCCGACTCCAGGGAGTAGAAAACGAAGTCGACGTCGGGGCCGGCAGCCATCATCCGACCGCCCTCCGCCGACTGCTCGCCCGAGAAGATGCCGAACACGACCTGGTCGTTCTCGAGAAGATCGATCATCGAGTTCCCCTCGCTCGTAACGGCCCCCACCGATGCGTCCTCGTCCACCGCCGGAGCGTCGGTGTCGTCGCTCCCGCCGCACGCCAGAGCGAG
>JBBDSM010000157.1:0-2523 GCA_040904945.1 Gemmatimonadota bacterium | reverse complement strand
CAGCAGGTCATGGCCCTCCGTGACGTCGACTTCTCCTTCGACCGCGTCGCCGCCGTGCAGGTAGCGGGCGTCGAGCTGGACGGGGTCCGGTCGTTCTCCGATCTGGGGTTCGCGGACGTGGCGCGGCTGACGGCCGCCGTCGCGGATCGGGACCTCCCGCTCTCGATGAATGTCCATCTCACGGCATTGAACCCCGAGGACAACTCCGTGGAGGCCCGCCTGGTCCGAATGGACTGGACGCTCCTCATCGAGGGGCGCGAGACGCTGTCCGGGGTCTTCGACGACGAGGTGCTGCTTCCCCCAGGTGAGCCGCGGGACGTCCCCTTCCCGGTCTCCCTGAACCTGGTCGAGTTCTATGAGGGATCGGCCCGTGATCTCTTCGATCTGGCCCTGTCGCTGGCGGGAGCCGGCGGTGAGCCTGCCGAGTTGGCGGTTCGAGCCTCTCCCGTCGTGCAGACGGTGCTCGGCCCCATTCGCTACCCGCAGCCGATCACCTTGATCCGGCGGACCGTCGGTCAGGATTGAGACTCGCCGCCGGTCCGAAATGCGGCTGGATCGCGCCGGAGTCGATCCGGGCGGGGCCGCCTCCAATTACCCGACGAAGTCGAGCGCCACGTCCAGGGAGGGGGCCGAGTGCGTCAGCCATCCCACGGAGATCCAGTCCACGCCGGTCTCGGCCACTGCGCGGACGGTGTCGAGCGTGATGCCCCCCGACGCCTCGAGCAGGCACCTTCCACGTGCGCGCTCCACAGCGAGCCGCATGATATCGGGCGGCATGTTGTCGAGCATGACGATGTCGGCTCCGGCCTCGATCACCGCTTCGAGGTCGTCCAGCGATTCGATCTCGACCTCCACGCGAAAGTCGGGACCGACGTGCGCGCGCGCCCTGCGCACCGCTTCGGCCGGGGAGCCCACGGCTGCGATGTGGTTGTCCTTGATTAGGACGGCGTCGTGGAGTCCCATCCGGTGGTTTCCGCCGCCGCCCGCGCGCACCGCGGCCTTCTGCAGCGCGCGGAGGCCGGGAACGGTCTTGCGTGTGTCGACGATGACGGCGGAGGTCCCCGAGGCGGCGTCGACGAGTGCGGCCGTGGCGGTGGCGACCCCGGAGAGGTGGCCGAGGACGTTGAGGGCGACCCGCTCGGCCGACAGCAGCGCGCGAGCCGGCCCGCTCACCTCCGCAAGAACGGCACCCGCCTGCACTCGATCTCCGTCGGCCGCCTGGGGCCGCACGCGGACTGCCGCGTCGAAGAGGTCGAACGTTCGGAGCGCCACGGAGAGACCCGCGACGCACCCCGGCTCGCGGGCCACCAAATGCGCGGTCGCGACCGCTTCCTCTGGGATGGTGGCCGCGGAAGTGACGTCTCCCGCCTCACCGAGATCTTCTTCGAGGGCCGCGCGGAGGAACGCATCGATCTCCTCCGGCGTCGGCTGGGAGCCCGTCAGACCCGTACCTCCAGCATTCGCTCGACGGCCACTCGTGCCCGAGCGGCGACGTCGGCGGGGACGATCACCTCGTTCTTCATGTCGCGGAGGCTGTCACGGATCCCTTCGAGCGTGATGCGCTTCATGTGCGGGCACATGTTACACGGGCGGATGAACTCCGTCTCGGGCGATTCGGCGGCCACGTTGTCGCTCATGGAGCACTCGGTGACCATCACGACCTGACGGGGGCTCTTGGAGTGCACCCAATCGATCATCCGGGCAGTCGAGCCGACGAAGTCCGCTTCGTCCAGCACGTCGGGCGGGCACTCCGGGTGCGCGATGATCTGGATGCCGGGGTGCTGCGAGCGGTACGCCCGGAGCTCCTCGCCCGTGAAGCGCTCGTGGACCTCGCAGGAGCCGTTCCACAGCACGATCTCGACGTCCGTCTGGGTCGCGACCCACCGACCGAGGTACTGGTCCGGGAGGAAGATCACCTTCGGCACCCCGAGGGACTCCACGACCTGGACCGCGTTGCCCGATGTACAGCAGATGTCCGACTCGGCCTTCACCTCGGCCGACGTGTTCACGTACGTCACGACCGGCACGCCGGGATAGCGCTCCCGAAGGAGGCGCACGTCGGCGCCGGTGATTCCCTCGGCGAGGGAGCATCCCGCCCGCATGTCGGGGATCAGGACCGTCTTCTGCTCGTTGACGATCTTGGCCGTTTCCGCCATGAAGTGGACGCCGGCCATCACGATGACTTCGGCGTCCGTCTCCGTCGCCATGCGGGCGAGGGCGAGCGAGTCTCCCTTGAAGTCGGCGACTCCGTGGAAGATGTCCGGCGTCATGTAGTTGTGGGCTAGCACCACGGCGTTCCGCCGGCGCTTGATCTCCTCGATCTCGGCGAGAAGCGGCTCCAGTGCGGCGATCTCCACGTCGGGAAGGATCCCTTCCAGGCGCTCCGCGGGGCTGAGTTGGGTCGAAGGTGCGCTCACGGCGACTCCGAGGTCGGTTGCTGATCGGGCAGTGATACGGGTACGAACACCGGCGAATACACCGAAGTGGCCCGTCGGATTCAAGCGATGTCGGGTCGGAAGCTAG
>JBBDSM010000156.1:0-18883 GCA_040904945.1 Gemmatimonadota bacterium | reverse complement strand
GACCTCATGCATCGAGGCCGCATGTTTATGACTCCGCAACCCGCCTGCGCGCCTGAAATCGACGTCCTCGGCTGCATATCCATGCCGCAGGGCGCCCCCAGGCGCAATCGCACGTCGACGCGTGCATTCTGGCCGGGTCGCGCCCGCTCTCGAACGTCACGCTCCGACACCTTCACCGGAGACGAGGTATGAAACATCCAATGTCCAAAGTACGCCCGATCCTCTACGGATCATTAGCTCTATTGGCGTTCCTGCTCGTGCCGACGCTCGCGTCCGCGCAGGCGGGAACCGTCCAAGGCCAGGTCGTCGACGCCGCCACGGGTCAGCCGCTTCCTTCCGCTCAGATCTCCATCCAGGGGTCGGGGCTCGGAGGGCTGAGCAACCAGCAGGGTCGGTTCCTGATTCTCAACGTGCCCGTCGGCCAGCAGACGGTCCGGGCGGTTCTGATCGGATACACGCCCGCGCAATCCACGGTGACGGTGACCGCTGGCGGGTCGTCGACGGTCGAGTTCCAGATGGAGTCGTCGGCGCTCGAGATGGAAGAGATCGTCGTGACCGGCACGGGTCGCCCGACGGAGCGCCGCCAGCTCTCCGCAGAGGTGTCCGTGGTGGGGCAGGACGACATCCAGAGCTCCGCGGCCTCCAACGTCACGGAGCTCCTGCAGGGCCGGATTCCCGGTGCCCAGATCAACGCCGTGTCGGCGTCCCCGGGTACTGCCGGTCTCATGAGCTTCCGCGGGCCCTCCAGCGCCATCGCCGACCAGACGCCCGTCATCTATATCGACGGCGTGCGGGTCGACAACGCCCGAGGCATCGGTAGTAGCTTCGGTGGTGAGCAGACCTCCGCTTTGGCGGATCTCGCGGTCGCCGACATCGAGCGCATCGAGGTTACCAAGGGTGGGGCGGCCAGCACGCTCTACGGCGCCGACGCCGCAAGCGGCGTGATCCAGATCTTCACCAAGCGCGGACGCCCGGGTGAGGCCCGGTTCACCGCCCGGGTGGAGCAGGGCTGGGACGCGCCGATGACGAAGTTCATCTCGGATGTGGAATTCACCTGCCCGGAGGATCTCGGGGACTGCGACGCGGCGCGCGCCCATCCGAGTTGGGACCCGGACTTCGTGAAGAACAACATCCTCCAGACCTCCCACCAGCAGAGCTACTACCTCAGCGCAGTGGGCGGCTCGGACCGGGTCGGCTATAACATCAGCGGCCGCATCCAGGACGGTGGTGGCACGCAGGTGAAGACCGGATCCACCATGTACAGCCTCACGTCGAGCCTTCAGGCCCAGCTCTCGGACGACCTCACGGCCGACTTCAGCGGTAGCTACCTGCGGCATGGCTACTCGCGTGTGCCGAACGGCACGACGACGACCGGTGCCTTCACGAACGCCGAGGTCGGCGACTTCCTGGCCTTCGCGCGTACGGACAACCTGGCCGACGCACTCGCGGTCTATCACGCCCAGGACATCGACGAGTCTGTCGACCGCTTCACGCTGAGTACGACCCTGGGGTACACTCCGGTCGAGCTCCTGGACCTCCGCGGCACGATCGGCGTGGACAAGCGCGTCAGCGAGCAGCGGCACAACGAGCAGATCGGGATGGTGGCCTCGAGCCGGCAGGGCGCCATCTCGACGAACCAGCGAGACTTCACCGGCCTGACCCTGGACTTCCGCGGGACCCTGACGTACGACACTCCAGGACTCACCGCGACGTCCACGTCGTTCGGGTTCCAGGGCTTCCGGGAGCAGGCGCGCACCACGAGCATCACTGGAGAGGACCTTGCGCTGCCGGGCGTGCGGGAATTCGACGCCGCCGCCCTGGTCACCGCCAACGAAGGCATGAGAGAGGTCTATAACGGCGGATTCTTCCTGCTGCAGCAGGCGGGCATCGCCGACCAGCTGTTCCTCGAGGCCGGCGTCCGCTTCGACGGGAACACCGCGTTCGGAAGCAACGTGTCGTACCAGGCGTATCCCAAGGTGGGACTCTCCTACGACATGGTGTCCGGAGGGGTCGCCCCCGACTTCTTCCAGGCCATGCGTCTGCGCGGCAACTACGGCGTGACGGGCAAGTTCCCGCCGCCGTTCCAGCGCGACCGCACCTTCACCGCCGACCCGTTCCTCGGTGAGAGCGCCCCGCGCTTCGACAACCCCGGGAACGCCGATCTCCAGCCCGAACGGGTCACCACGGTCGAGGCGGGCCTGGACGCGTCTTTCCTGGACAACCGCGTAGCCTTCGGCCTCACGGCGTACCGGGCCGTCACCACCGACGCCATCTTCAGCGTCGACGAGCAGCCGTCGACGGGTCAGGGCTCCCAGCTCCGGAACATCGGTGAGATCGAGAACCGCGGGCTCGAGGCGAGCCTCAACGTCGATCTCGTTCGCAACCCCGGCGCGGTCTGGGACATGAACCTCACGTGGAGCGCGCTTCGCAACGAGGTGAAGG
Source organism: Gemmatimonadota bacterium (assembly GCA_040904945.1). Taxonomy (GTDB): domain Bacteria; phylum Gemmatimonadota; class Gemmatimonadetes; order Longimicrobiales; family Gaopeijiaceae; genus JAWLHJ01. Next base: position 16,441 of record JBBDSM010000156.1, on the reverse strand, counting down.
ATCTCGGTGGTTTGCCGCCGTTCCAGCTCGGGTCGCTTCCCGGGCGCCGTGAGTTCGGTCGGATCGAGGAAGGGCTTCCCCTCGGCGTGCGGTACAGCTCGCAGCCGGTGGACACCAACGGCGACGGGCTACCCGACAGCCAGGCGCGCGGCGTCGTCCTCCATCCCGAGACCGGTGAGCACATGACGCCGTTCCCCACGAGCAACGGGAGCATCGGCTCGAGCATCACGCTGCCCCGGCTCGGTCTCAGCATCCGGGCGCAGGGCGACTGGTCGCGTGGCAGCACGGTGCAGGACTACGCGGCGGCCTGGTCGACGTTCAACGGACTTCCGCGCATCCAGTTTCCGACGCGGTACGACCTGGCGGGCAACGAGGACGGGACGTACTCGTACTCGCAGGCCTTCAACTACCTGCTGGTCAATGGTGACTTCTTCAAGCTCCGCGAGGTCAGCGTGAGCTACCAGCTCCCGGAGGAGTTCGCGGCTCGCCTGGGTGGTTCCGATGCGCAACTGACGTTCGGCGCGCGGAACCTGTGGACCTGGGTGCCGAGCCCGCAGAGCATCTTCGCGCCCGATGCTTCGCGGCCGTACCTGCTCGATCCCGAGCTGGCCGGTTACGCCGAGCCGAGTGGGGCGAGCGACCTGCAGCTCGGCGGCTCGCAGAGCGTGGTGCTGCCGCCGCCGCACCAGTTCCGCTTCGGCTTCCAGATTTCGTTCTGACGCGACTCCGAGACCAGCAACGAGGAAATACCATGCATCGCACACATAGACTCGGACGTGCCGCCCTCGTGGCAGCCGTCACGATGCTCGCCGTCTCCGGATGCGACTTTCTGGATCCGACGAGCGTGACCAACCCCAACACCACCACCGACGACCTCGCCAACGCCGCGGAGCCCACGACGGCGCTGCTGCCGGGGGTCCGGGCCCAGATGGCCCGCACCGTGCGCGCGGTGGTCCAGACGTCGGCGCTCCTTTCGGACGACTCCGAGGTGGCGTTCACCAACATCGGACCCGAGCTCCTCGATCCGTACCTGTTCACCCCGGACGGAGCTTCGTACAACACGACCGGAGCCATCGGCGCCTACTGGAACGCGCAGGAGCTGCGTGCGCTGAGCGACTTCGTCATCGACTCCATCGCTCCGCTCGATGACGGAGCTACCGACGATCAGCTGGCCGAGGCCCGGTACTATCGGGGCATGGCGTACCTGTTCCAGGGCGAGAACTTCATCGCCGTTCCGCGCGCCCCCGACGCGGAGCCGACGCCGTGGGACGAGCTCCTGCAGCTCGCCATCGACGACTTCACGGCGGCGCGCGGCCTCACCGCGGAGGAGGATCTCGATCGGGCGCTGCAGGGGGCGCTCGCCCGTGCGCACCGTGCGCTCGGAAACGTCACGGAGGCCGGGGCGTTCGCGGCCGACCTCCTTGCGGAGGCTCCCGAGTTCCTGAAGGTGCAGAACTACGCCGCAGGTGAAATCGAGAACCCGTTCTCGAACGAGACGCGGCAGTATCAGCCGCTGCCGCGGCTGGACTTCCTCGATCCGAAGTACACCTCCAGGGGTGCCGCCATCCCGGTCTCCAAGGCCGAGGAGATGCACCTGATCCTGGCCGAGATCGACATGTTCAACGGCGACTACGACCTTGCGGCCGAGAAGGTGGCCGACGCCATCCGCCTGGCCGAGACGCGTCCGACGGGGACGTTCGACGACGACGACGATCGTCTGAACGGTGATCTTTCGCAGCGGCCCCAGACCTCGGATATCCTCGTGGCGGCGGAGCCCGGAGCACCCCTGCGTGCGGGTCTGGTCCTGGACCGGCCCGGCACGGTGACGGTGCCGACGGTAAGTGGCACGTCGCTCGACGCCGACAGCGTGGAAGCGCTCGTAGACCCTCTGGAGATCCGTCACGCGTTCTGGCTCGCGCGTCAGGAGATCCTCTTCCTCGAAGGGCGGCGTGTGAACGACCTCGGGATTCGGCTTCCCGTCATGCAGCGCGAGACCGACACGAACGCGGCCATCGTGGCGGGCGATCCGGAGACGCAGATCGTGATCCCGGACTACATCCCCCAGGGGATGGACGACTTCACGCCCCGCGACCCCTACGCGGCCTCGACCAACGAGGTCGTGGTCGATCACGACATGAACCGTGTGCTGGCCGATGAGGGCCTGTCCGCCTTCGGGCCGCTGCCGTAGCCGGAGTTCCTACGGAGTCGTCGCGCCTTCGGGCGTGCGTCTCCATGGGCTCCACGCAGGATAGGACGGAGGCACCGGAAGGCGCCCGGTCGCGAAGCTGCGGCCGGGCGTTTTTTGGCCTCCACGACGGACCCGCCGGGTCCACCCGCCACCATCACCTCCGGAGCGCAGGAACCATGAAGACGTTCCTTTCCGTAGTCTCCATGACGGCCCTCATGGCCGTGCCCGCGGCCGCCCAGCAGCGCGCCCCCACCCCCGAGCAGGTCGCAGAGCGCGATCGGGCGTACCAGGAAGAGCTGGCCATGCCCAACCCGCTCGAGCCCGCGAGCTCCGTCTGGATCGAGGAGCTCACCTGGATCGAGGTGCGAGACCGGATCGCCGAGGGGTACACGACCGCCATCATTCCCACGGGCGGCATCGAGCAGAACGGTCCCTATCTGACGACGGGCAAGCACAATGTGATCCTCGAGGCGCTCTGCCCGGCCATCGCGGAGAAACTCGGGAACGTGCTCTGTGCGCCCATCGTGCCGTTCGTGCCCGAGGGGAGCATCGATCCGCCCACTGGTGCCATGCGCTACCCGGGCTCCATCACGGTCCGCGACGAGACGTACCAGGCGCTGCTCGAGGACATCGGGGGCAGCCTCGGCGCGCACGGCTTCACGAACGTCGTCTTCATCGGGGACTCCGGCGGCAACCAGGCCGGAATGGCTGCGGCCGCCGCGGCCCTCAACGAGCGATGGGACGGTTCGGACCGGACGGCCCACTTCGTTCGCGAGTTCTACTCGCCGGGGTGGGAGGAGACGGAGCGCTACACGGAGGAAGTCCTCGGCGTCGCCGAGACGGCGAGTGACGGCTATCACGACGACATGTGGGTGACGGCCTTCATGGCGGTGGTGGATCCCGAGACGATCCGCTGGGATCAGCGCGTCGACGCCGGACTCGCGTCCATCAACGGCGTCAGCCTCGTGCCGCTGCAGCGGATCATCGAACTGGGCGAGCGCATCGTGGAGTTCCGGGCCGACTACACGGTTCAGCACATCCAGGAGGCGATCGAGAGGACGTCGTCGAGGCGCTGAGTGATCTCGGATGTCTCAACGTTCGGGCCCTTTCGGGGGTCCTTGTAGATGATCGATAACCGAACCGTGACGGCTCGGCCCGGCTTTTCCGGGGCCCCCGTCCGGCCTAGAATACGGGTGCACGACGTTCCCGCCGTCGTCGTGTCCGGGCGCGTTCGCGTGTCCACCCTACATAGATGAAGAGCCGGCCGCGGTTGGCGCCCGCGGCTCCAGGGAGCATTGATGAAGACAATCGTCGCGACCGCCGTCGCCGGGACCGCCCTTCTGTTCGCCATGCAGGGGCCCGCGCAATTCGGCACGGATGCCGATCTCGGCTCCCCGGAGACCACCGCGATGTCCGTGCCGGCGGCGCACGTTTCCTCCGTGGACGTCGCGGCGATGGACGACGTCGTCGATCAGTACTGCGTTCGCTGCCACAGTGAGCGGCGCATGACCGGCAATCTGTCGCTGGAGGACTTCGCCGTTACGGAGGCCGTGCAACAGGCCGAGGTGGCCGAGCGCGTGATCCGTAAGCTCCGCGCCGACATGATGCCGCCTCCGGGTGCGAACCGGCCGGCGGGCGACACCCTCGTCGCCCTGGTCGAGACGCTCGAGCGTACCATCGACGAGGCCGCGGCGTCCGAGCCCCGGCCTGGTGAGCGTCCGTTCCAGCGGCTGAATCGCGCCGAGTACGAGCGTGCTGTCGAGGACCTCTTCGGCATCAAGATCGACGCCGGCCAGTGGCTGCCGCTCGATCAGATCAGCGCGAGCTTCGACAACGTCGCCGACGTACAGGGCTTCTCCGCGACCCTCATGGACGCCTACCTCAACGCGGCCAGCGAGATCGCGCGCCAGGTGATCGGGAACCCCGACGCGACGCCCGTCGAGACGACGTACCAGAATGAGCCGTACGAGTCCCAGCACGCGTGGGACCGGGTCGAGGGTGCGCCCTACGGGACGCGTGGCGGCATCAGCGTTCTGCACTCCTTTCCCGCAGACGGCAAGTACGTCGTGTCGCTCGGCTTCATCTCCGGGTGGGGCGAGCGTTTCGACGACATCGACATCTCGGTGGACGGCGAGCGCGTGGCGCTCCTTCGGTACCAGGGCGCGAGCACGCGGCTCATCGACTTTCAGGGTCGCCTGGCGTATCCGGTGTCGACGGACTCGGTGTTCGTGCGCGCCGGACAGCGGCGCCTCACCGCCGCGTTCATCCGGAAACAGGACGGCCCCTACGAGGACCTGATCCGCCCGAACGACTGGTCGCTGACCGGCACGGAGGCGAGCTACGGAACGACGTCCCTGCCGCACATCATGCAGATGACCGTCGAGGGTCCGTTCGACGCCTCCGGCGTGTCCGAGACCGATGCGCGGCGGGGAGTGTTCAGCTGCCGGCCGACGTCCGCGGCCGAGGCTCGCCCGTGCGCCGAACAGATCATCACGCGCCTGGCCACCGAGGCATACCGGCGCCCGCTCGAACAGCGCGACGTCGACGGGCTCCTGTACTTCTACGACGAGGGCGCGGCCGACGGTGGCTTCGAGCGGGGCGTACGTTCGGCCATCGAGGCCATGCTGGTCAGCCCGCATTTCGTCTTCCGCTTCGAACGGACGCCGGCGGGCGTGAGGCCGGGCGAGGTCTTCGAGATCGCCGACCTCGATCTCGCCTCCCGGCTGTCCTACTTCCTGTGGGGCACCGGCCCTGACGAGCGCCTGCGGCAGGTGGCCGCCGAGGGTGACCTGAACGATCCCGAGACGCTCGAGCGCGAGACGCGTCGGATGCTCGAGGATCCGCGGTCCGAGGCGCTCGCGACCCGTTTCGCGTCGCTGTGGCTGCGGCTCCAGGACCTGGAGAAGGTGAAGCCGGATGCGTTCTGGTTCCCCAACTACAACGCACAGGTCGCGCGGGACATGCGCCGTGAGACGGAGCTGTTCTTCCACGACCTCGTCCGCGGGGATGGCAGCCTGCTCGAGCTCCTCCATGCCGACTACACGTTCCTCAACGAGCGTCTGGCGAATCATTACGGCATCGAGGGTGTCGTCGGCGACGACTTCCAGCGGGTAGCCTACCCCGACGACCGGCGCCAGGGGATTTTGGGGCACGGGAGCATGCTGGTGCAGACGTCCTACGGGAACCGCACGTCGCCGGTGCTGCGGGGTAAGTGGGTGATGGAGGTGTTGCTGGGCACGCCGCCGCCGCCGCCGCCGCCGAACGTCCCGACGCTGGACGAGTCGACGGGCGACGAGGCTCCGGCCGGCTTGGTGACCACCGCGGATCGGCTCCGTATGCACCGGGCCAACCCGACGTGTAACTCGTGTCACCAGTTGATCGACCCGATCGGCATGGCGCTGGACAACTTCGACGTGACCGGACAGTGGCGGACGCGCGAGAACGGCCTGCCGCTCGATACCGAAGGGGAGTTCTACGACGGCACGGAGATTTCGAACCCGGCGAGTCTCGCAGCGGTGCTCGAGCAGCGGCCCATTCCATTCGTCAGGCACTTCACGCAGAACCTCATGACCTACGCGCTGGGACGACGCGTGGACCACCTGGACCAACCCGCGGTGCGGGCCATCGCCCAGGAGGCGGCAGAGCACGACTACCGCATGTCCTCGTTCATCCTGGGCGTGGTTCAGAGCGACCAGTTCAGGCTCAAGCGCGCGCTCGCGACCGATGTCGACAACGACTAGGAGATAGACCACGATGCATTTCATTACCGGAAAGCACATTCCGCGCCGATCCTTCATCCAGGGGATGGGGGCGATGGTCGGTCTTCCGATGCTCGATGCGATGGTCCCGGCAGGACGTCGTACGGGCGCGGAAACCCAGCCGACCCGCTTCGTCGCCATCGAGGAGGTGCACGGGGTGCCCGGCTGCAACAAGTGGGGCGCGAGCCAGCACCTGTTCGCGCCGGAGCAGGTGGGCCGGGACTTCGAGTTGAAGCCGGACAACGTGCTGGCGTCGCTCGCGGAGTACCAGGACTACCTGACCATCGTGAGCAACACCGACGTCCGCATGGCGGAGGCGTTCTCTCCGGAGGAAATCGGTGGCGATCACTTCCGGTCGAGCGCCGTCTTCCTGACGCAGTCGCATCCGAAGCAGACCCAGGGGTCGGATCTCCACGTCGGCGTGTCGATGGATCAGATCCACGCGCAGCGATTCGGACAGGAGACGGTCCTTCCGTCGCTCCAGCTGTGCATCGAGCCCACCGACAAGGGTGGCGGGTGCGACTACAACTACTCGTGCTCGTACACGGATTCGATCAGTTGGGCGTCCGCGGACACCCCGTTGCCGCAGGTGCGGAATCCGCGGACCGTCTTCGACATGCTCTTCGGAGCGGGCGGCAGCGAGGCGGAGCGCATCGCCCGACGGCGCTCGCACCGGAGCATCCTGGACTGGGTCCAGGGCGAGGTGGCCCATGTGAAGCGTGACCTGGGCGCCACCGACCGGCGTCGGGTCGATCGTTACCTCGACAGTGTGCGGGAGATCGAGCGCCGCATCCAGCTCGTCGAGGCGCAGAACACCAGCGGCGAGGAGCGCGAGCTTCCCGAGGCGCCTGCGGGCGTGCCGGACTCCTTCAGCGAGCACATGAAGCTCATGTTCGACCTGCAGGTGCTGGCGTTCGAGTCCGACACCACGCGCGTCGTGTCGTTCAAGACCGGCCGTGACGCATCGAACCGGACCTTCCCCGAGAGCGGGTCCGACAGCGGCTTCCATCCGGCGTCGCACCACGGCGACCGGGAAGACCGCATCATGGAGTTCAACAAGATCTCCCAGTACCGGGTGAGCATGCTGGCGCACTTCATGGAGCGCCTCGAGAACACGATGGATGGCGACTCGAGCCTGCTCGACCAGACGGTCGTGATGTGGGGCTCGCCGATGGGCGACGCCAACCTGCACAACCACCGCCGTTGTCCGCTCATCTTCCTGGGTCGAGGCAACGGTGCCTTCCAGGGCGGCATGCACTACAAGGCTCCGGACGGCACGCCGATGTCCAACGTGTTCGTGAGCCTGATGCAGAAGCTCGGGCATACCGATGTCACGAGCTTCGGAGACAGCACCGGGGAGTTCCTGCTTTGAGGCGCATGACGAAGCTGCTGGCCACGATGGTCCTCGCCGCGTTCGTGACTGCGGCCGGACCTCCGGAAGCGCCGATCGCGGACGCTGCCCAGCGCGGCGACGTCGAGACGGTCCGCGCGCTCGTCAGGGGCGGCGCGGATGTGAACGCCGCGCAGGGTGACGGCATGACCGCGCTGCACTGGGCCGCCGACCGTGGCGACGCGGAGCTGGCGAGCGTGCTGATCTACGCCGGCGCGAATCCGGAGGCGGGGACGCGCATCGGGCGCTACACCCCGCTGCACATCGCGGCCAGGCAGGCGCGCCGTGACGTCGTCGAGGTTCTGCTGGGCGCGGGCGCGAGCCCGGTCGCGCGAACCACGAACAGCGGAGCCACGCCGTTCCACCTGGCCGCCGCTTCGGGTGACCCCGAGATCGTGTCGGCCATGCTCGAGTACGGCGCGGATCCTGACATCACCGAAGGGGTCTGGGGTCAGACGCCGCTCATTTTCGCCGCTTCGAACAATCGGACCGAGGCCATCCGCGTGCTCCTCGCCGCCGGCGCGGACCCGAACAAGTCGGCCCGTTCCGTCGATGTCACCGAATGGGAGGCCGCGGATCGCGCGGCGGGCGAGCGCCTGACGGACGCGCTCGACGACTTCCGGGAGCAGGAAGGCGGCGAGGGTGACTGGACGCCGACTCCGGCCCAGGTCCAGACTGCCGTCGAGCTTTCGCGAGACGTGCAGCGCAGATGGCCCGACATCGACACGGCCGACGAGGAGGCGGCTGAAGACGCCGATTCCGACGAAGCCGCGCAGGAGCCGGGCGAAGAGGCTCAGCCGGCCGAGCAGGAGATGTCGGAGGACGAAGCCGCCGGCGCGGAAGCCGAGGAGGAAGGTGAGGAGCCCGAAGAGAAGACGCTGTCGTATGCCGAGCAGGTCGACCGCTGGGGTGGGCTGACCCCGCTCTTGCACGCCATTCGACAAGGACACGTCGAGGCAACGCAGGCTCTCCTGGAAGGGGGAGCCGACATCAATCGGGCAAGCGGCGACCTCACGTCGCCGCTGTTGATGGCGACCATCAACGGCCAGTGGGACCTCGCCAAGATCCTTCTCGAGCGCGGCGCCGATCCGAATCAGGCGAGCGTCGCCGGCGCCACGCCGCTCTACACGGTGCTGGAGCGCGAGTGGGAGCCCAGGGCTTCCTACGCCCATCCGGTGGAGCACCGTCAGCAGGAGACGACCCACATCGCGATGATGCGCGCGCTGCTCGAGGCGGGCGCTGACCCGAACGCACGGCTCAACCGACACCTCTGGTACATGGAGTTCACGTTCAGCGTGCTCGGAGGGAGCGGCATTTACGTGAAGGGCGCCACGCCCTTCTGGCGAGCCGCCTACGCGCTCGACGTGGAAGCGATGCGTCTCCTGATGGAGCACGGCGCAGACCCGGACGTCGCCACCATGAAGGCGCCCGAGCGGCGTCGACGGGCGCCTGACGATCCCATGGAGAACGAAGAGGAGGCGGGCGAGGACTCCGAGCCGGAGCTCGATCCGTCCGGGCTTCCCCCGGTGCCGACGAACGGGCCCGCGATCTACCCGATCCATGCTGCGTCCGGCGTGGGCTACGGCCAGTCGTTCGCGGGCAACGCCCACCGCTACGTACCGAACGGATGGCTTGCGGCCGTGAAGTTCCTCGTCGAGGAGGCGGGGGCAGACGTCAACCAGCGTGATGCCAACGGATACACTCCCGTTCATCACGCGGCCTCCCGGGGCGACGATGCCATGATCGAGTATCTCGTGGGGAAGGGAGCCGACGTGACGTTGATCAGCCGCTCCGGGCAGACGACCGCCGACATGGCGAACGGACCCATCCAGCGTGTGCAGCCGTACCCGAGCACCATCGAGCTTCTCGAGAGCCTCGGCGCCAAGAACAACGACAACTGCGTGTCCTGCTAGAAGACAGGACTTCCGGTCGGGTCACGCATGTGTGACAGGGCTCGGGCTTCGAAGCCCGAGCCCTGTTTTGCGGTCAACCCATCCCGCCACGGGCAGAGAGATGACGTGTTGAGAAGCACTTTGATCGCGCTGAGCGACTCGGACGTCGCACGGTGCGCGGTCACGCAGACCCCATTGCGGGCCATGGCTCGGCGCTTCGTCCCCGGCGAGACCGTCGACGCGCTGGTGGCGGGCATTCGGAACGCGAACGCGGAAGGCCTCACCGCGACCGGGAACTACCTTGGCGAGTCGGTGAAGACCGAGGCGGCGGCTCGGCAGGCCGGTGAGGTCTACGTCGAGGTGATGGGCCGCATCAAGGGTCAGGGGCTCGATGCGAACGTCTCCCTGAAGTTCTCCCAGTTGGGTCAGGAGATCTCCGAGCCGTTCCTGGCCGAGAACCTGGCGCCCATCCTCGAGCGGTCCGGGCGCGACGACGTCTTCGTGCGCTTCGACATGGAGTCTTCGGAGTATACCCAGCGGACCCTCGACGCGTTCGAGAAGCTTTGGGCCGAGGGGTGGCGCAACATCGGAGTCGTGCTGCAGGCGTATCTGCACCGGACGGCGGGCGACCTGGCGCGTATGAACCATTTGGGCGCGCGCGTCCGCCTGTGCAAGGGCGCCTACGACGAGCCCTCCTCGATCGCCTACAAAGCGCGCTCGGAGGTCGTGCGCAACTTCGTGCAGCTCATGCGCGAGGTCATCGACGACGGGAATTATCCCGGAATCGCCACGCACGACGAGGAGGTGATCGAGGCGACCCTGAGCCACGTGTCGCGCAACGGCATCCCGGCCGAGCACTTCGAGTTCCAGATGCTGTACGGCGTGCGTCGGGACCTGCAGCAAGAGCTCATTCGCGACGGGTGGAACGTGCGTGTATACGTTCCCTTCGGGGAACAGTGGTATCCCTACCTTATGCGCAGGCTCGCCGAGCGACCTGCCAACATCCTGCTCCTCACGGGAAGCGTGCTGCGTGAATCGCCGCTCGGCTTCTTGTGGCATGGACGTGACCGTACAGACAGGAAGACACGATGAGTCAGGGATCGGAGCGCGACGGCACGACGGTCATACCCGCGAGCGACGGCGTCTCCGCGCCGGAGCAGGGGGGCGGGGGCGTGCTCAACTTCGTGCTGCCGACGTTGCTTGGCATGGCGATGTTCCTCATCCCCCTCGGGACCCAGGAATGGTTCAGGGTCGGAGAGCGGGTGGTGCCGCGCCCGGCGGTTCCGGACTTTCCGCTGGGCACGGGCGAGTCGGTGACGATCGGCATCGGGGTCCTGGCCGACATGTTGTCCGCTCTGCTGGGCGAGGCGCTCGTCCCGCTCGGCGTGGCGGTGCTCTGCCTCTCCGTCATCGCGACCGTCTTCGCGCGCATCGCCAACCCGGCGTGGATGCGGGCCGAGGGGTGGGGAGAGGTCTTCCACGTCGGCCCGCTATGGTTCGGGCTCCGCGTGGTCGGCGCGCTCTTCGGGCTCATGACGGTGTTCGGATTCGGGCCGGGTTTCATCAGCGGGGGCGCCACCGGCGGGGTGATCCTCAACGACCTGATCCCGGTCCTCCTGACCTTCTTCCTCTTCGCCCTGGCCATGCTCCCGTTCCTGACGGAATTCGGGCTCATGGAGTTCATCGGGACGATCGTTCGGAAGCCGTTTCGCAAGATCTTCGGCCTTCCGGGCCGAAGCGCCATCGACGCGACCGCGTCCTGGATGGGCGCGGCGCCGCTCGGCGTCTTGATCACCTATCAGCAGTACGAACGGGGCTACTACTCGCAGCGCGAGGCCTCGGTCATCGCGACGAACTTCTCGGTAGCCTCGATTGCGTTCAGCCTGCTCATCGCGGGCTTCATCGAGCTCGATCACATGTTCGTCCAAATGTACTTCACCGTGGTGGTGGCGGGTCTCACCGCGGCCGTCATCTTACCGCGCATCCCCCCGCTTTCGGGGAAGCCCGACGAGTACTACCCGCCCGTCGGGCGGCGCCTCGAAGAATCCGACCGGCCGCAGGGGATGAGCGTGTTCGGGCAGAGCCTGTCGGCTGCTGTGGGACGGGCGCGGACGGCCCCGACGGCCAGGAGGTTGTCGCGCGACGTGCTGCTCAGCATCGCGGACATCTTCTTCGGGCTCCTGCCGCTCGTCATGGCCATCGGCACCGTTGCGCTTGCCCTCGCCGAGCATACGCCGGTCTTCACATGGATCTCGTACCCGATGGTCCCGGTGCTGGAGCTGCTGAGGCTCCCGGAGGCTGCCGCCGCCGCGCCCGCGACCCTCGTGGGCTTCGCCGACATGTTCCTTCCGGCCGTGCTCCTCACCAGCGTGGAGAGCGAGCTCACGCGCTTCGTCATCGGGTGCCTGTCACTCACGCAGCTGATCTACATGTCGGAAATCGGCGTGCTCATCCTCAAGTCGAAGATCCCGCTGAGCTTTCCGGAGCTCGTGGTGATCTTCGGGCTCCGCACCGTGATCACCCTGCCCATCATCGCCCTCATGGCGCACACGCTCTTCTACTGAGCGCTCCTTACGACGCCGCGACCGAGAGGACGCGGCGGTGGCATGCACGTTGCATTTCGGGAAGGACGGAGGCCCCCGAAATGGACGCGAAAAGGCACGATGGCTACGAGAGCGGATCGGCAGGGCGCACCGGGATCATCGGCGGGCTCGGACACGTCCGATGAGCTCGGCGACGGCATCGAGGTGGTGGCCCGGGTCGGGTACGCGGCGAAGGGTGTCGTCTACCTGGTCATAGGAATCCTCGCCGTTCAGCTTGCTCTTGCCGGGGCAGGAGGGGAGACCAGCAGCACCCGCAGAGCCCTGCAGCGCATCTCCGAAGCGTCGTTCGGGCAGGTGGCCCTCCTGCTCGTAACCATCGGCCTGGCCGCACATACGCTCTGGCGCCTCTTCCAGGCCGCCATGGATCCGGAGGCCGCCCAGTCCTCGGACGGCGAGAAGAAGCGCTGGCTCAAGCGCGGATTCTTCCTCATCAGCGCGGTGGCCTATGGGCTTCTCACCTATTCCGGGATCGAGATCCTCACGGGGCTCGGAGGCGGCGGAGGTGGGGGCGATGGCGCGAGCGGAGGGGGTTCGAACGCGGCTTGGACCGCCGAGCTCATGAGCATGACCTTTGGCGTGTGGCTCGTGGGCATCGTGGGAGCCGGAGTCGTGATCCGGGGCCTGATGCAGTTCGCAAAGGCCTATACCCAGGGCTTCCAGGACAAGATGTCGTCCTTCGACTTCGGCCCGAAACGGCGCAAGTGGATCATTCGCGTGAGCCGCCTGGGGCTGACGGCTCGGGGCGTCGTGTTCGGAATCATCGGGTCCTCCATCGTCTACGCCGCACTGACCCACGATCCGGAAGAGGCGCGCGGTCTGGAAGGAGCGCTCGACATGCTCATCTCCCGCCCGTGGCTCCTGGGAGGACTGGGGGTGGGCCTCGCCTGCTACGCCGTCTACCAGTGGGTCAAGGCGCGCTACCGCATCATCGGTGTCTGAGCAACGCGACACTTCGACCGCCTGGGCGCCCAAGGCCCGGCGCCTATCATGAGCGGATTCGACCCACGCCAACTGCTCGTTCCGTTCTTCCTCGTGGCGCTGGCCGCCGTGGCCTATCTGGGCTGGCGGCTCAGGGTGGAGCTGATCGTGCTCTTCGGTGCCGTGCTCTTCGGCATCGCTCTCTACAAGCTCGCGCGATGGCTCACCAGGCGCTCGGGGCTGCCACACGGTGCGTCGGTCGCGATCTGGTTTGTCTCGGGCGTCCTCCTTGCCGTGGGATTCAGCATCTTCGCCGGCCGGCAGCTCTCCGACCAGTACGGTCAGCTCGCGCAGGAGATCCCGGCGGCCCTCGAAACCCTGGAGAGTCGCCTCGAGGGCACGCCCATTCTCGGTTCCCTCAGTAGCCAGATCCAGAAGGTGCGGGAGAGCATGACGGCCGACGGCGGGCCGAATCCAGGCCAATCGGACGCCGAGGAGGAGGAGGCCGATGCCCAGCAGATGCGCATCATGCAGGTGACGACGCGAATGCTCTCCCTCTTCGTCATCTGGGCCATGGTCTCCTTCTATCTCGCGTGGGATGGGCGTCTTTACATGAACGCCTTCCTGCTCCTCTTCCCCCGGGATCATCGAGATTTGGGAAGCGATCTAGCCGATGCTCTCTGCACGGCGCTTCCCTGGTGGCTCGTGGGCCGGGTGGCGTCCATGCTCGTCATCGGCGTCCTGACGAGCACGGGGCTCTTTCTATTGGGCGTGCCCCTGGTGCTGGTCCTGGGCGTCATCGCCGGTCTCTTTTCCTTCGTCCCCATCCTGGGGCCCATCGCCTCGGTCGTGCCAGCCGGGCTGATTGCCCTGCAGTCGACGCCGGACAAGGTCCTCTGGGTGCTCGCCCTCTACCTTGCGGTCCAGTTCGTCGAGACGAATCTCGTCACGCCGAATATCCAACAGCGGGTGGCGTCCGTACCTCCGGTGCTTCTGATCGCGGGGCAGGTCGTCATGGGCGTCCTGGCGGGGATCGCGGGAGTCATGTTCTCCACGCCCCTGGTTCTGGCCACGCTGGTTACGATTCAGATCGTCTATGTAAACCGCGTGTTGGGGGAAGAGATCCCGACCGCCGCGGACCAGGCGGGGGGGTCGAGCTAGTGTGGTGTCAGGCCATGCCGCGCACGACGTCCGCGATGCGGTCCAGCGCCGGGCGGATCTTCTCGGGCTCGTAGCCGACGGTGATCCTCAGGTGCCCTTCAGCGCCGAGGAACACGCCCGGCGCCGTGAGCACCGAAGCCTCCTTGCGAATACGCTCCGCGACCTCCAGGGAAGGGGCGTCGACGTGGTACCGCACGAACCCGATGGACGTCGCCTGGCGGCGCGCGACGCTGAAGAGCCCATCCTGCTCGGCGAGCCATTCGGTGAGGGTGTCGTGCCCGACGCGGCTGATGCCCCGCTGGCGGTCCAGTAGCGCCACACGCTTCTCGTGGGAGAGCGCGAGGTCGCCGAGGAACATGCTCGGCGCGGCAGCCGCGATCACCTCGTACTCGTGCCGTCGCCAGAGATCCTGGATGACGTTGGGCGACGCAATGGCCCAGCCGATTCGAAGGCCGGCGAGCCCGTAGGCCTTCGAGAGCGAGTTGGTGACCACGACCTTGTCGTACATGCCGCGGAAGGACGGTGTGTCGGCGCCGTCCAACTCGGTGCCGTGGTAGACCTCGTCGGCGTGCAGCCAGGCTCCCACGCGCTCGCAGGCCGCCACGATGCGCTCCATCTCGGACCGCTCGAGAATCCGCCCGGTGGGGTTGTTCGGGTTGACGACGGCGACCAAACGGACGCCCTCCCCCATGGCGGCGTCGAACCGGTCCCAATCGACCGACCAGTTGTCCTCGGGGTCGAGCGGGACGTCGTGCACCCGGCACCCCAGATTCAGCGCGAGCCCGGGGAGTTGCCGGTAGCCCGGCGAGAACCAGACCACGCCGTCGCCCGGCCCGAGCAGGGTCGAGGCCACCAGATGGTTCGCCTGGGCGGCGCCCGTCGTCACGAGCACCTCGTCGGGCGTCGTGTCGTCGTGGTGGGACGCGATCTTCTCCCTCATGCGGGAGAGACCGTTGACCTCCGGGTAGAGGAGGCTCACGGAAAGGAGCGCGTCACGCTCGGCCGCGGTCAGCCAGGAGCCGACGTCGGTGCACTTCACCGAGCTGTCGGCGAGGTTCACGTCGACCGTGTGCTCGTAGAGGGACTGGTAGTGCTCGAGCTCGAAGGGATGGAAGTGGGGCATGGCGACCGGAATGGTTGAAGGGCGTATCTTGAGCGAATGACGACAACGAAGCAGGACCGCGACGTGCTGGCGGCATGGGGCGGGCGGGTCGAAGAGGCGAGCGAGCGCATCCGGGACATCATCGTCCGCACCGAGGTCCAGGAGTCGACGCGTGTCGCCCCGGACTTCGACGGCAAGGTGTGGCTCAAGCTGGAGCATCGCCAGCGCACGGGCTCGTTCAAGCTCCGAGGAGCCGCGAACCGGATCGCGAGCCTGACCCCCGAGGAAGCACGGGCGGGCGTGACCACGTCGTCCACGGGCAACCACGGCCTCGGTGTGGCCCATGCCGGGCGCGACGTAGGCGTCCCCGCCGAGGTGTTCGTGTCCCGGCTGGTCTCCGAAGACCGTCTGGAGCGCATGAGGGCGCTGGGTGCGACGATCCGGACCGTCGAGGGGTCGGTGCTCGACGCCGAGCTCGCCGCTCGCGCCGAGGCGGACTCGACCGGGAAGGTCTACATCTCTCCTTATAACGACCCCCACGTGGTCGCGGGGCAGGGCACCATCGCGCTCGAGCTGCGGGAGGACCTCGACCGGCTGGACGCCGTCTTCGTGGCGGTGGGCGGCGGGGGGCTCATCGGCGGCATCGGAGCGTACCTGAAGGCACGCGCGCCGGGCGTCGAGGTCGTGGGCTGTTGGCCGGAGAATGCGCCGGCGCTGCATGCGTGCCTCGAAGCGGGCCGAATCGTCGACGTGGCTGAAGAGCCGACGCTGTCCGAGAGCACCGCCGGCGGCGTCGAGGAGGGGTCGATCACCTTCGATCTCGCCCGCCGGGTGATCGACCGGTCGGTGCTGGTGACCGAGGACGAGATCCTGGCTGCGATGAGGCTCCTCGAGGCACGGGAGGGGTGGGTGGTGGAGGGAGCCGCAGGCGTGGCCCTGGCGGCTTTTCTGAAGAGCTGGGAGCACGGGCCGGGAGGACATGTGGCCATCGTGCTCTGCGGGGGGAACGTGTCACCCGCGGTTCGGTCTCGGATGGCGGGCTGAGGGCGCGGACGAGCGGGCTCACCAGCCCCGCCCGACCGCGCTGCAGCCAGCCTTAGCAGCCCGTGGTAGAAGTCTGGTGGGCCGCGCACGAGGGTCTTGCGGATATCAGGCAAGGAAGGACGACGAATGCGATGTAGTAACATCGGGGAGGAGTCATGACGCGGCCTGATGCCGCAACCCCCTCGTGCCCTTCGGGTTGGGGCGGCACAGCCCCATCTCCGTCGTTGGCACTTCTAGACGTAGCTCATGGCTATGCCTTCGTCGTGCCGCCTAGGATCTGGGGCCGTGGCGCTCCCAACGCGGCCCACCAGACTTCTACCACGGGCTGCTAGTCCCGTGCCGCCCCGTCCCGCTTCCTCAGCGCGAGCAGGGAAATGAGCTCGAA
>JBBDSM010000155.1:1625-18921 GCA_040904945.1 Gemmatimonadota bacterium | reverse complement strand
ATATCCGCAAGACCCTCGTGCGCGGCCCACCAGACTTCTACCACGGGCTGTTAAGACTGGTCTCTGGGCCAGGGCATGGCCAGGGAGGCAGGGGCCTGCGCCCGTCCCACCCAGCCCGCGAGCGCCGCCAGGGTGAGCAAGTAGGGGAAGGCGAGGAACAGCTGGTACGGCACGTCCAGTCCGAGCGCCTGCAGGAGGAACTGGAGTGCGGACGCCGCGCCGAAGAGCAGGGCCGCCAAGAGCACGAGCACCGGGTTCCATCGTCCGAGCACCACGACTGCGATGGCGATGAAGCCGCGGCCGGCGCTCATGTTCTCCGCGAACGTGCCCGCGTGCGCGAGCGCCAGATGGGCTCCGGCCACCCCGGCGAGCGCACCGCCGAACACCGTCGCCCAGAACCGCGTCCAACGGACCCGGATGCCGGCCGCGGACGCCGCGTCGGGATCCTCCCCCGCGGCGCGGAGCTCGAGCCCCCACTCGGTCTCGAAGATGAAGTACCAGAGCAGGGGCGCCAGCGCATAAGCCAGATACGCCGTGGGCGCCTGCTCGAAGAGCGCGGTGCCGACCCACGGCAGCTCCGCCAGCACCGGCACGCGCACGGGCGGCAGCGTGGGCAACGTGAGCGCCGTGCCGGTCGCGCCGAAGCGCGCCTGGTAGATCGCGCCCGTGAGGCCGAGGCCCCCGAGTGTGATCGCCGTCCCGGTGATGATCTGATCCGTGCCGAGGCCAATGGCGAACGCCGCGAACACGAGGGCGACGAATCCCCCCGCGACGGCCCCGAGCACGACCCCCGGGACCGCGCCTCCGAGCCAGAGCGCGCCGAGAGCCCCGGCCAGGGCCCCACCGATGATCGAGCCCTCGATGCCGATGTTGATCACGCCACTCCGCTCGGCGACGACCTCGCCCATCGCGGCGAGCGCGAGAGGCACGCCGAGCCGGACCGAGGCCTCGAGGAAGAGCACGATGTCCGCGCTAGACACGGTCACCCCCGGTCCCGACCTCGCCCATGGGGACGTCGCCGATGGAAGCTTTCAGCCCCGCGCCTGCACGTCGCACCCGGTCCAGCGCGATCACGGACAGGATGACCAGCGCCTGGACGAAGCCGACCCAGGTCGAGGGAACGCCGGCCTCTCGCTGCATCGCGCTGGCGCCGCCCTCGAGCGCACCGAACAAGGCGCCGGTCGCGAGCACCCCGAGAGGGCTCAGCCCGGCCAGAAGGGCGACGGCGATCGCGGTGTATCCCCAGCCCGGAGAGAGCCCTTCGTAGAGCGCGTAGGTCACCCCGGTGATCTCGACCCCACCCGCCAAACCCGCGATGGCGCCGGACGACAGGAACGCGCCCGTCCAAACCCGCTTCGAGTCGATTCGGCCGGCCACGCGGGCCGCGGTGGGCGACGCACCGACCGCCCGGATCCGGAAGCCGGCCCGCGTCTTTCTGAGCGTGAAGCTCAGCCCGACCGCGACCACCATCGTGACCGCGAAACCCCAGTGGAGCCGCGTGCCCGGCACCATTACGCCGAGCCGAGCGGCCTCCGCGACCCCATCCGTCTGGGGAAAGACGCCGCGGGCCTCCTGCAATGGGCCGCGCACGACGTACGACGCCAGATGAAGCCCCACGAAGTTCATGAGGATCGTGGTGATCACCTCGCCCACACCGAGACGGACGCGCATCAACGCGGGAAGGAGCGCCCACAGCGCGCCACCGATCGCGGCCGCACCGAGCACCGCGGGCACCGCCAGCGCCGCCGGCCATCCCCCCACGTTCAGGCCGACCCAGACCGCAGCGATGGCCCCGGCGTAGAGCTGTCCTTCGGCCCCGATATTCCAGACTCCGGCGCGGAACGCGATGGCGACGGCGAGCCCGGTGAGGATGAGGGGCACGGCCCGGACGAGGGTCACGGAAAAGAAGACCTGCAGGCTCCCGACCGAGCCGCGGGCCATGGCGCCCGCCGCGTCCGCTGGGTCGTACCCACCGAGCGCGAGGGACGCCGCCGCGATCGCGACGGTCACGGCCACCGCGCCGAGGGCCACGCCGAAGGGGCCCCTTCCCACCCTCACGCCCCGCCGCTCAGCATGAGAGCGCCCACCGCCTCACGGGTCCGCGAGCGCTCCGGCACGGGAACGAGCCGTCCCCGCACCATCACGAAAATCCGGTCGGCGAGGGCCAGCACCTCGTCCAGATCGCTCGAGATCAGGACGATGCCGGGAGCGGGAGTGGGCGGCGCCTGGAGCCGCGCCCGCACGAAGCGGGTCGCGGCGATGTCGAGCCCCCGGGTCGGGTTCTCCGCCACGAGCAGGTCGGTCGCCATGGCGAATTCGCGGCCGACGACGAGTCGTTGCTGATTCCCGCCCGACAGCGCGCCCGCCCGCGTCCGCACGCTCGGAGCCATCACCTCGAACCGACGACGGACGTCTTCGGCCCGAGCGCGCGCCTCGGCCCACGGCATGAGCCAGCGACCGGCCCCACGGTCGGCGCTGGCCGCCGTCGGCCAGCGGTCGTGGAGCGCCAGCCCGACGTTCTCGGTCATGTCGAAGTCGGCGATGAGCCCCTCGGTGGTCCGGTCCTGGGGCACGAAGCCGATCCCGCCCGGGAGCACGGCGCGTCCCTCGTCTGGATCGAGCCGACCGGCCAGAACGAGCGCGAGCTCGCGCTGTCCGTTGCCCTCCACTCCGGCGATTCCGACGATCTCTCCGCGCCGGACCTCCAGCGACGCGTCGCGAACCGCCCATCCGCGGTCGGTCCGCACGCTGACGGCCTTCAGGCGGGCGACGATATCGGTGGAATCGCCGCCGCCATGACCAGCGACCTCGCTCGAATCCTCGCGTTTCGGCGCCTTCCCCACCATCGCGGCGACCAGCTCCGAGCCGTCCACCTCGCCCCTGACGCCCGTCAGCACGGTCCGTCCCGACCGGAGCACCGTATACCTGTCCGACACCGCCATCACCTCGTCGAGCTTGTGCGCCACGAGCGCCACCGCCCGCCCCTCGGCGGCGAGGCCCGCCAACAAATGGAATAGCGCATCGACCTCGTCCGGCGTCAGCACGGCGGTCGGCTCGTCCAACACCAGCACACCAGGCTCGCGGAGAAGAGCCTTCACGATCTCCACGCGCTGCCGCTCGCCCACGCTCAGCGCCGATACCCGCGCGTCGAGCGCCAGCCGCAGCCCCGTGCGGTCCTCCAGGTCGGCCACGCCCCGACGAACCCGCTCGAACGGCAGGCGGAGTCCGCCTCCCGCGGAACGCATGCCGAGCGACAGGTTCTCCAGCACCGAAAGCTGCGCCACGAGCTTGAAGTGCTGGTGGACCATGCCGACGCCGTGCCGCCACGCGTCTCGCGGCGTGGACATGACGACGGGCTCTCCGTCGATCTCCACGGTTCCAGCGTCCGGAGTCAGCATCCCTCCGAGGATATTCAGGAGGGTCGTCTTCCCCGCGCCGTTCTCTCCCAGCACGCCGTGAACCTCTCCGGCCCGGAGCTCCAGTGACGCGCCGTCCAGCGCGGTCACGGTTCCGAACCGCCGGACGATTCCCGACAGGCGGACGCGGGGCGCGGTCACCGCGCGTCCGGCTCTCCCTCGACGAACGGGACCCGCGGGACCTCGAGCTCACCGGCCTCGATGCGCGCGCGGGCCTCGTCGGTAGCGGCGCGCAGCTCGTCCGGAATCCGGTCGAGGACCGACGGATTCAGCACGAAGTCGACCACGCCCTCCGGCGATCCCGTGTAGATGGCCTCCCCGCCGATCTCACCGGCCTGCCAGCGCCGCGCCGTCTCGAGGAACGCCTCCGGAATCCGGATGACCGCGCTCCCCAGCGTCACCTCCGGGGCGATGTCGTTCTGGTCGCGGTTCATGCCGAGCGCCCACACGGTGTCCCCGCCCGCGACCGCCTCGCGCACGGCCTGGAAGACCCCGAACGACGCGGCATCCACGTTGTGGATCAGCACGTCGGCGCCCCGCCCGATCTGCGCGACCGCGGCCTCCTTCGCGGCGGCCACGTCGTCCCAGTTGCCGATGAACGTCTCGAGCACCCTCACGTCGGGATTCACAGCTCGGGCACCCGCCTCGAACGCCCGGAAGGTCCCTCGCACCGGAGGGATCTCGACGCCGCCCACCATCCCCACCACTCCGGTCCGGCTCATGCCGGCCGCCATCATCCCGGCGAGATAGGTCGCCTGCTCGAGCCGGAAGATCAGCGGTACCACGTTGTCGGCGATGCGGCCGCCACCCGACACGATGAACGTGGTCTCGGGGAAAAGCGCGCCGACGCGCAGGGCCGCGTCCTGGTACTCGAAACCGTGCGCGAAGACGAGGTCGTAGCCGGTCGACGCGTACGCGCGGAGCGCCTCGTCGTACTCGGCCGGCGTCCGCGTCTGCTGATGGCTCACGGATGCGCCGAGCGAGTCGCGTAGCATGAGGAGGCCCTCGTACCCGCCGGCATACCAGCCCGCGTCGCTCACGGGTCCCGAGGTGAGGAGGGCGGCCTGGAAGGCGCCTTCATCGGCTTGCCGCGCATCGTCTCCGCCGCACGCGAGTGACCCGAGCGCGGCGAACAGGAGCGGGAGGATTCTACGCATGGAGGACGCCAGACGGATGGTCGGGGTGCGGGTTGCCGGGTGTGAAGACGCGGCCCGCCCGGAGCGGCCCCGCGAGGCGAGATAGTTTAACAGGTCGCCAGCTATCGGGCTCCCCGGGGGACCCCTATGTTCTTGCGCCATGATCCGGAACCAGATCGGGAGTGAGTGAGACATGGAAGATCAGCGCGGACATTGGAGTTCGAGCGTCGGCTTCGTTCTCGCTGCCACCGGCAGCGCCATCGGGCTGGGGAACCTCTGGAAATTCCCCTTCATCACGTGGGAGAACGACGGGGGCGCCTTCGTCCTGGTCTACCTCCTGTGCATCCTGGCGGTCGGGCTTCCCATCATGATGGCCGAGCTGCTCATCGGCCGGAAGACGCAGAAGAGCCCAGTCGGAGCCCTCAAGGCCGCGGTCGGTCCGCTCTGGGGCGTGGTCGGCGGATGGGGCGTGCTGTGCGGGTTCATCCTCCTCTCGTACTACTCGGTCATCGCGGGGTGGTCGATCTTCTACTTCACGCGCTCCGTGGGGTGGACCATGAACGGGTTCCCCATGGATCTGCCGATGGGCGAGCTGTTCAACGCGCAGGTTTCGAACGGCCTCCTCCAGCTCACGCTCTCCGCACTGTTCATGGTCGCGACCGTGTCCATCGTGTACTTCGGCGTGCAGCGCGGTATCGAGCGGATCGCGCGCATCTTCCTGCCCATCCTTTTCGGGATCCTGCTCCTGCTGCTCGTCAGCGCCCTCGGCATGGAGGGCTCGGGCGAGGCGCTCTCCTTCATCTTCGTACCGGACTTCGGAGCGCTCGAGCCGGCCGGGCTGCTCGAGGCCGTCGGCCACTCCTTCTTCACGCTCTCCCTCGGGATGGGCGCCATGATCACCTACGGCTCCTACCTCGATCGGAATCAATCGGTGGTGAAGGCATCCGCGATCATCGTGGCGCTCGACACGGTCATCGCGCTCGTAGCCACGGTCATCATGTTCTCGGTGATCTTCAGCGTGGCCGGCATGACCGAGCAGGTGAGCGGCTCGACGGTCGGGATGCTCTTCATTTCGCTTCCGCAGCTCTTTTACACGGAAGTGCCCTTCGGCACCCTCCTCGGCCCCCTCTTCTACGTCCTCGTGGCGCTCGCCGCGCTCACGTCGACGATCTCGCTTCTGGAGGTGGTGGCCAGCTATGTGATCGACGAGCACGGCGTGGACCGGCACAAGGCCACCATCGCGTGCGGCGCGGTCGTCTTCGTCTTCACCGTCCTGTCCGCGCTCT
Organism: Gemmatimonadota bacterium; assembly: GCA_040904945.1. Lineage (GTDB taxonomy): Bacteria > Gemmatimonadota > Gemmatimonadetes > Longimicrobiales > Gaopeijiaceae > JAWLHJ01. The sequence continues at coordinate 13,083 of JBBDSM010000155.1, read as the reverse complement.
CGTTCGGCGCGGCCTCCGGCCTCTCGACCTTCGAGATCTTCGCCGGCAAGCCGGGGTGGTTCTCCACCGCGGATCACTTCGTCTCGAACTGGATGTTGCCCACGGGCGGGTTCGCTATCGCGCTCGCCGCCGGATGGTTCATGGCGAGCGAGGCCACGAGAGGCGAGCTCGAGGACGGCACGGAGCCGGGATGGTTCAAGTTCGGGGTCTGGCACTTCTTCATCCGCTTCATCGCGCCGGCGGCCGTGGCGGCCATCATCATCGCGGTGGCATTCTTCTCGGTGGACTTCAGCTGACGACGGCCCAGCAGATCAGCGCCCCGTCACCACACGCTCCGCGGCCTCGACGAACAGCTGCGCCAGCCGCCGGTGATACTCGTCGGACACCAGGAAGCGCTGCTCCACGGGGTGGGTGAGGAACCCGGCCTCGATCATCACCGTGGGCACGGACCCAGATGCGAGGAAGGGACTGGTGCGGGCCTCCTGCACCACAGCCACTCCGTCTCGCTCCATGGCCTCCGTGAAGACCCCGGCGGCGCGGACGCTGGCCGGGACCTCCTCGCTGAAATAGATCTCGGCGCCGTGCCGCCCGGTGTCGTCGCTCTGGATCATGTGCAGGCTGATGAAGAGCGCCGCCCCGACCGCCTCCGCCTGGGCGCGCCGGTCGTCGTTGGGCACCGCGTAGTCTCCGGTGCGCGTGAGGCGGACGTCGAAACCGGCCTCCACGAACGCCGCAGCCGTGGTGTAGGCGAGGCGGAGAACCAGATCCTTCTCCAGCAGGTCGCCGACGACCACGCCGGCCTGATCGCCGCCGTGACCGGGGTCCAGCATGACGATGGGCCGCTCCTGTGCGGCGAGACCCGGAGAGGCCAGGCCCGCGGCCGCCACGACGAGGGCGATCATGAGAAAGGGAGCCGTGGGGAACAACGGGCGGCGGGGCGGACGGGCGGCTGAGGTCATGGCGTCTTCTCCATCCCGGGATGTCGGGGCAAGGCGGTAAGGTACACCTCGGCAGGCCGCCGCGCGCTCAGGTGGCTCGCGACCCACTCGCTGGTACCGAGCTGCTCGAAGCGGACGCTTGACTGTAGTCACAACAGCCTCATAATGTAGTCACATGACAGATGTAGGTGTGCGAGAGTTGAAGGCCCGCCTTTCGGAATACCTGAAGCGGGCCGCTGAAGGAGAAGTCATCCGCGTGACGGATCGTGGACGACCCCGCGCCCTACTGTCTCCGCTCCCCGGCCGGATGCGCCTGGACCAAGGAATCGACGAAGGATGGGTCCGTCCCCCGACGGAGCATCGGCCGGGGCCCTGGAAGCGGCAGGCTGCATCTCGCTCGATCGCGGACGTCATGGCGGAGGATCGTGAAGGGTGAGCGTCTATGTGGACGCCAGCGCGTTTCTCAAACTCTACATCGAGGAGCGGGACAGCCCACGGGCCGAGGAGCTTCTCCGTTCGGATCCATCGTGGATCACCGCTCGCCACACCTCCGTGGAGGTCCGTCGGAACCTGGCCCGACTTCTCGAAGGGCGGTCCCTTTCGGCCGCCCGCCGGCAGTTCGACCGGGACTGGGAGCGGACCGCCGTGGTCGAGCTCACGGCTGAGGTGTGCGACGCGGCCGCCGATCTAGCCGAGGTGACGGGCACCCGCACGCTCGACGCCCTCCATCTCGGAGCGCTGCGGGTCGTGGGTGGAGGGGCGCTTCCGCTCGTGACCTTCGACCTGCGACAGGGTCAGACCGCGCGTACTCTCGGGTGGCCCGTGCTCGGAAGCTGACGCGACGAAACCCGCTCTCCGGTGTAGATTATGGGCTAACTGACACCCAGCACCGCAGAGAAGACATGATCAAAGATCTCCTCGAAAGACCGATCGAGAAGCGGCCGACGACCCTCCGCTTCGATGGACGCATCCTCTACCTGCTCGACGATACCGAGCTGCTCGAGGCCCAGCTCTACGAGGGCAAGAACCTCGAGCTCACCGACGAGCTGAAGGCGCGCCTCCGCGATCAGATCTCCACCGACGAGATCACCCCCGCCTACATCTGCTTCTTCTACGACGAGACGCTGGGCGACTTCCCGTACCTCGGTCTTCGGACGACGAACCAGCGCACCGGCGAGACGGACTATCCGGTGAAGCGGAACGCCGTCCGCAACGGCGGCTTCGTGTGCTCGGTGGCTGGAAAGCGCCGCGGCAAGGGGAGTAGCCGCGAGGCGAGTCCCTACGCTGAGCTGCACGCCGGGATCCGGGTGGTGGTCGCCGAGAGCATCGAGCGGATCTACAACGAGAACTGCCAGAACCTCGGAGTGCTGACCACCGACGACTTCGGCATCATCGACCGCATCGAGGCGGGAGAGGAGATCCAGCTCGAGGAGTTCACGCGCGGGAAGGACGGTATCACCCGCCAGATCATCGAGTACGGCGGCCTCTTCGAGTTCAACGTGGCCCGGCTCCAGGGGAAGGTGACGATTCCGGTGACGGCGGCGCTCGAGCCGGGCGCGCCCGAGCGGCGTCCCATGACCCTCGGCGAGAAGATCTTCGCGACGCATCTGGTGACCGATGCGTCGAAGGGCGAAATGGGCGTGCCCTGGGTGAAGCCCGGCGACGCCGGCTTCTTCCGCACGGACATCCGCTTCAGCCACGAATACGTCACGCCCATGGCCTCGATCTTCTTCGAGGAGAAGGTGGGGAGCGACGCCAAGGTGGTCGACAAGGACTCGATTCTCTTCTTCCGCGACCATCTCACCTTCTTGTCGAAGGTCATGAGCCAGGAGCGCATCGAAGAAGGGCTTCTCGACGTGGCCAACGAGCTCGAGGTGAAGCAGCGCACGTTCGCCGAGAAGCAAGGCGTGAAATTGTACGGGGAGCAGATGGGCCACCAGCTCGGCTCGCAGGCCATCTGCCACTCGAAGATCCTCGAGGAATACGCCGAGCCCGGTATGCTCGTCATCGGGACCGACTCCCACACGCCGCACGCGGGAGCCATCGGCGCCGTGGCCTTCGGCGTCGGCACGACGGCCATCTTCAACTCGTGGATCACCAAGGACGTGCGCGTTCAGGTGCCCCAGTCGTTCAAGGTGGTCATCGACGGCACGCCGGCGCCGAACGTGACCGCGAAGGACTACATGCTCGAGATCCTGCGCCATCCCTACATCCGGGACGGCCACGCCATCGGGCAGATCATCGAGTACGCCGGCCCCGCCGTCGAGGCTCTCTCGGTCGACGAGCGCGCGACCATGACCAACATGGCCGCCGAGGTCGGGGCGTTCACCGGTGTCATCGCCGCGGACGAGAAGTCCGTGGAGTTCATGGTGAACGAGCGCGGCATGGCCCGCGCGCGGGCCCAGGAGCTCATCCAGGGGATCCAGAGCGACCCGGACGCCGAGTACGTGAAGGTCATCGAGATCGACGCGACGAAGATCCGGCCCATGGCCGCCCTTCCGAACGATCCCGGAAACGGCGTGTTCCTCGACGAGCTCGAGGGGCAGAAGATCCGCATCGACATCGCCTACGCGGGGTCGTGCACGGCCGGAAAGAAGGACGACATGGACATGTACGCCCGCGTCCTGGCGGAAGCCCACGAGCAGGGCCTGAAGGTCCACCCGGACGTCAAGCTCTTCATTCAGTGCGGCTCCATCGAAGTGCGGGAGTACTGCCGCGAGAAGGGGTACATGGATCTGTTCGAGCGGATGGGCGCCGAGTTCATCGAGCCGGGATGCGGGGCGTGTATCGCGGCCGGCCCAGGTGTAACCAGTTCGCCGGACGACGTGTCGATCTCCTCGCAAAACCGGAATTTCCCTGGTCGCTCGGGCCCCGGGCAGTTGTACCTCGGGTCGCCCTACTCGGTCGCCGCGAGCGCGGTGGCCGGCTATGTGACGAGTTGGTCCCAGGGTCGGAAGCTCGAGCCCCTCGAGCCGAGGAAGTTGGCGACGGTCTGACGGCCTGACGGGGGCAGGGCATCGGTTCGGCCCTGCATAATAGAAAGGTGAATGCCCCGGGAGCTCGAGGCTTCCAGGCCCGACATAAGGAACTCCCATGCCACGCCGCGACGCACACCTCATCCCGGCCATGGCGACGGTCTTCGTCCTCGCTCTCCTGCTCATCCCGACGCATGGCGAAGCGCAGGGCATTGGCCTGTCCGCCACCCCGAGCGTCGAGCAAGCGCGCTGGGGCGATGACCTCCTCATTCCGAACACCGTCTTCCCCGGCGTGCTCGCGTCGGCCCATTTCGGTCGATTCGTGTCCCTCGACGCCCACTACTTCCAGTCTCGTAGCCAGGACGTGACCGGCTCCACGACGCCGGTCGGAGTGCGTCGGTGGGGTGGGGACATCTTCATGGCCCTCTCTCCCACGAGCTTGGCTCCGTTTCTGCGCTTGGGAGCCGGAGTCCTCGAGTTCCGGCCCGACGAGGACGGCGCCGAGTCCAGCCGCCACCTGGCGGCATCTTTCGGTGGCGGCCTCCGCGTGCAGGTTCGGGACCGCCTGAGCGGTGAGCTCTCGGTGCGTCGGCTCGCGTTCCGAGCGGGACCTGGCTCGGGCGTGCTCGAAGACGACGGTTCCGGAGATCCCGTTCGCGACATCGGGACGTACGTCTACGGCGCCGGACTTCGGATTCCTCTCGGGGGAAGCTGGGACAACCCCGAGACGGACGAGGCCATACAGAACTTGCGCACGCTCGCATTGCCGCTGCGGCTGTTCGGGGGCTCCATCGGGTTCGCCGACGAGATCGGCCTCGCGAGGCACTCCGTCATGGGCGCCTTGATCGGTGTCGATCTCGGGCCTTTCGTGGGCACCAGCTTCTATGCTTTCGGCAGCGCGCGTGACGGGCTGTCCTCCCTCGAGCAGCTCTACGGCTACGGGCTCGAAAGCTCGTTCAACCTCACCCGACGTGGGGCAGGCGTGACGCCCCATCTCATCCTGGGTGGCGGACGTGTGCACTTCACCGAGAGCGCTCGAGCCGTTGCCGACTTAGACGGCCGTAAGAAATGGACGGCCACGATGGGCGCCGGAATCGATTTCCGAGTGACCGATCGCTTCCGTGGAGAGCTCGCCGCCCGAAACCTGGTGCTCACTCAGCGCGCTACTCCTGACGTGAGTAGCCCCGACCAACTCCGTTCGAACTGGATGGTCACGGCAGGTGTTCGTTTCGTGATCGGCGGAGGAGGGAGCGCTTCGAGGCCTACGGCGGGCGCACGCACGGCCGATGCGGACCTGTTCGCCGCCGACTCGCTGCCCGAGTTGGGGCCACCTGCAATCGATACGGTTCCGGATGTGGATAGGCCCACAGCCGACTCACTGCCGGAAACGGTCGCGCCCGCCGACTCGATGGCTACGTCGATGACTTCGGTGGACGAGGTTCCACAGACGACGGTCGAGGACGTCGAGCGGCTCGAGCTCGAGCGCGATCGGCTTCTCCGCCTTCTCGAGGTCGAGCGGCTCCGCCAGGCGTTGACCCTTCTCACCGAGCAGGGCGACCCCGCCGCGGCAGAGCGCCTCCTCGCCGAGTACCGGGGGGACAGTCCGGCCGCCCCCGGCCCTAGAACCTTCGAGCTTCCTGTCCTGGAGGAGGGGGAATACCGGATCCGCTTCGGACCCGCGGGACGCCCGGATTCCGTGGTATCGGCACCGATCAACACGGGTGCCGTTACGGACGCGCCCGCTGTGTCCGACCCACGCATCGACCAACTCCTCAACGCGGTCGGACGGCTGGAGGAGCGGATCGACGGGATCGCGAGCCCTTCCCAGGATGCGCAGACCCAGGCGGCGGACAGCGTCCGGTTCGCGCAGCTTCTCGAAGCCTTCGGGCGGCTGGAGGATCGGCTCGACGAGATCGCACTCAATACCCGGAACCTGCAGACACCGGGGGCGGGTAACCCGCAGCTTGATCAGCTTTTCGAAGCCTTCGGGCGGCTGGAGGATCGCCTCGACGAGATCGCGGACCCTGGTCAGGGCGTGCGGCCTCCCGCGCCGGACAACATCCAGGTCGACGTGCGGGCCACCCCCGGCACGGAAGGAACGACGGCGGTCGCGACGGAACCCGCACCCCGCGGCGTGTTCAAGGGCGAAGGACCCGGACTTCGGGGCGGCGCCCTCTACGCCGGTGGTCGGCTCGAGCCTCGGAGCCAGACGGTCATCGGTGCCGAGGTCGACGTCGGCTCGGCGTTCGGAGGAAGCCTGCGGGTCCGGCCTGGTCTGACCCTGGGATTCGGCGGTGACTTCGTCTGGGGCGCGGGCATCGACCTGGCCTGGCCCGTCCCGTTCAGGTTGTGGGGCCTCCAGCCGGGACTCACGGCAGGCCTCAGCGTCCTACGGGAGAACGACATCACCCGTGTGATGATCCCCAATGTCGGGATGGAGCTCGGGCGCGCCCTCACCGACCGCCTCGAAGGCTACCTCGGCTTCCAAACCCTCGACCTCTTCGACGACCAGCGGCTCGTGCTCGGCATTCGGCTCCGTCCGGGACCGGAGGCGCCCCGCTCGAATGTCCAGGTCACGGTGGGCGGACAGCCGCAGGCGGCAACAGGGAACCCGGAGCTCCCGGGCGCGCGTCCACCCGAGACCCAGACGCAGGACGCGCCCGACCCCGAACGTGCGGCCCTGACCCAGGCACTCGAGGTGCTGCGGTCGGATGTCGACACCCTCCGGGAAGAACTCTCCCAGGCGGAGCAGAACGCACGAGAAGCCGAGCGCCGCGCCCAGCAGGCGCGGGATGAGGCCGAGAGGGCGCGCGCCGAGGCGGCCCGCGCCGAAGAGGCCGAGACCGAAGACGCGCCGCCCCCGGCAGAGGCCCTCCTGGAGGCGCTTGGTTCGCTGGAGCGGTTGGAGTCCGTTCAGAGTGTCCGACGCGTAGCTCGGGGTGTCGCGGTCGTGCTCGGGGGCTCCCGCACGTTCAGCGTCGGTCAAGCTGACCTGTCGTCCCTGGCTCACTCCGAGATCGCCGGAGTCGCCCAGGAGCTCATGAGGGGGGACTATCCCCTTTCCGTGGAGGGGCATACCGATTCCACCGGCGGCGCGGAGCTCAACCAACGCCTGTCCGGAGAGCGAGCCGCGTCGGTCCGTGCCGCCCTGCTCGCTCATGGGCTCGCACCGTCGCGAGTGACTGCCTCCGGATTCGGGCCTACCCGCCCGGTGGCGGACAACGCCACGGCGGACGGAAGGGCGGCCAATCGCAGGGTCGAGATCGTCGTTCTCGTGGACGGACCCCGATGAGGCCGCCGCATTCTGGCACCTTTCCTGCATCTATTGAAAAGCAGGAGTCGGGAAACCAAGAGCCCGGCCGCGGAGGACCCCGTACATCTCAGAGAAGGAAGGAAGGTATGAGCACCAAGCGTTGGAAGACCCACAGGTTCGCCATCTTGGCCGGTCTCGGCCTGGTCGGGGCGACGAGCGCCTGCTCCACCGTGAGCCCGGATGAGATGGATACCGGTCTCGCGGCGCTGCGGGCGGAGATGATGGAAGAGATGGAGGCCGGCGACGAGCAGGTCTCCCAGCAGCTCGGTAGCCGGATCGGTTCGGTCGAGCAGCGTCTCTCGCAACTCGAGTCCGATCTCCAGGAGATGGAGCGGGAGTTCGAGGTGACCGTACAGCGCCTCGAGGACCAGCTTCGTTTCGACGTCCCGGTTTATTTCGGGTTCGACGAATCCGAGCTGTCGCGGGATGCCGCGCCGATCCTCGATCGGTTCGCTTCGGTGGTTCAGCAGTACTACCCCGAGGCCTTGATCACCGTCGAGGGCTTCACCGATCCGTCCGGTTCGGCGGCTTACAACCAGACGCTCGGTCAGCGCCGCGCGGATTCGGTCCGCCAGTACCTGGTCCAGAACGGCTCGGTCAACGACCAGCGCGTTCGTGCCGTCAGCTACGGTGAGGACTCCTCCCGTCTGGTCCAGCCGAGCGCGACCGGCCCCGGCCAGGACGGGTGGCAGAACCGCCGCGTCGTGCTGGTGATCGATCACCAGGGTACGGCGCCGGCGCAGGCGACCGAGGAGCAGGGTACCCGGTAGCAGCGGTCCGCTCGTAAAGCGACATTGAAGGGGTCCGGCCAACGAGGCCGGGCCCCTTTCGTCGTTTCGGGAGACCGCGAGGCCTGCGGACGCTGGGCGCTCGTGGCCGCTCCGATCTCCGCCCTTTCCGCCAGACAGAGAGACGTTCATGACCGTGGTTGCCGTGGCTCTGGGTGGCGCGCTGGGCGCTGTCTTCCGCTACCTGCTCGGAAGCTGGATCCAGGGGATGTCCGGCGGCTCGTTTCCCTGGGGGACGTGGACCGTGAACGTGCTGGGGTCGTTGCTGCTGGGCTTTGCGATGGTCTGGCTGACCGAGACCCTCGCCTCGGCGGAGCTTCGACTCTTCGTCGCGATGGGATTCCTCGGCTCGTTCACGACGTTCAGCACATTCAGCTTCGAGACGGTCGAGCTCATCCAGGAAGGCCTCTGGCTCAAGGCCGGGATCTACTCGCTCGGCTCGCTCGCGGTCGGCGTACTGGCCGTCGTGGCCGGCGCGGCTGCTGCGCTCGCCGCCACCCGTTAACCGTCACCCGTCGCCCGACCCCACCCGTGCGAGCCGCAGCGCGTTGAGCGTGACCGCGAGCGACACGCCCATGTCGCCCACGAGCACCGCGGTGATCAGCGAGACGGCGCCGAGGGGCACGCCGATGGCGAGCACGGCCTTCACCCCGAGCGCCAGCGCAATGTTCACACGGATGACGCGAACCGCTTCCCGGGACAGAATGCGCACGTAGGGGAGCCTCGAGAGGTCGTCTCCCATGAGCGCGATGTCGGCCGTCTCCAGGGCCGCGTCCGATCCGGCCGCGCCCATCACGATGCCGACCCCAGCCGTGGCGAGCGCCGGCGCGTCGTTGATGCCGTCTCCGACCATCGCGACCGGTCCGTACCTCCGGGTTAGCTCCCGGACCGCTTCCACCTTCTGCTCCGGGAGCAGCTCAGCGCGTACCTCGTCCACGCCCAACTCCCGGCCCACGGCTTCGGCGGTCGGAGTGGCGTCTCCGGTGAGCATCACGAGGTGCTCGATCCCTTCGGCCCGGAGCGCCGCCAGGTGCCGTGCCGCCGAGCGACGGATCCGGTCCGCGATCCGGTACCACGCCACCACGACACCGTCCACCGACGCTGCGACGACCGACCCGGGCAGGCCATCCCAATCGGCCGGTGGCGATGACCCCGGCGTCGCGAAGTCGGGAGAGCCGACCACGACGTCGAAACCGTCCACCCGTGCCCGCGCCCCGCGCCCGGCGGTCGCCGCGAACCCCTCCACGGTGCCGCCAGGTCGAACACCTACGCTTCCCGCGTGCTCCACGACAGCGCGCGCGATGGGGTGCTCCGAGCGGACTTCGACGGCCGCGATGAGGGCGAGAGCACGCTGCCCCACTTCGCCGCCCACCCCGTCCGCTCCGGGCTCGTCCCCGGCCAGCTGGACAGCCACGACCTCGGGACGGCCGAACGTCAGCGTGCCCGTCTTGTCGAGCGCAACCGCCCGCACCTGGCCGAACGCTTCGAGATACGTGCCGCCCTTGATGAGCACACCGTGACGCGCGGCGGCCGTCACACCGCTCACGACCGCGACCGGTGTCGAGATCACGAGTGCGCACGGACACGCGATCACCAGGAGGGTGAGTCCACGGGTGAACCACATCGTGAAGTCGCCGCCGAACGCGAGAACGGGGACGGCGACGGTGAGGATGGCCAGGACGGTGACGACCGGGGTGTAGACCCTGGCGAACCGCTCCACGAACCGCTCGGTCGTCGTCTTCCGTCCCTCGGCTTCCTCGACCAGCCGGATAATGCGCGCGAGCGTGCTGTCCGAGGCGGCCTTGTCGACCCGGACCGCCAGGAAGCCCTCCCTGTTGATCGTGCCCGCATAGACCGTCGTTCCGACCGCCTTCTCCACCGGCATCGACTCACCCGTCACCGGCGATTGATCGACGGCAGAGTGCCCCTCCACCACGGTGCCGTCGGTCGGGAGCCTCTCACCCGGCCGAACGACGAAGACATCGCCCAAGGTGAGCTCCTCGACCGAAACGGTCAGCTCCTCGTCGCCGCGGCGGACCCGTGCGGTGTCCGGGGCCAGACGAATCAACGACTCCACCGACGCACGTGCGCGGTCGACCGCGTACCGCTCCAGGAGCTCGGCGACCGCGAACAGGAACGCGATCGCCGCGGCCTCGACGTATTCACCGATCCCCACGGCGCCCAGGATGGCGACGGTCATGAGGAAGTTCATGTCCAGCGCGAGCGCCCGGGCCGCCCGCCAACCCTTGGGGAAGAAGTTCCAGCCGCCGACGAGCGCCGAGACGATGAAGATCAGGTCGGGGAGGAACAGGTCACGGAACGGGGTCGCGACGACACGGGGAGCGACCCCCGCCAGGTGCAGCATGCCCGCGAGCGCGAACAGGGACGCGGACGCGTAGGCGATGCGGGCCGGCCCCCCCGTCCATGTTTCGTGGGCGGTCGGAACTCGCGGTCCGGCCGGTCCCCCGCTCGCCCCGCCCGCGCCTTCCGGCTCTCGCGACTCGGCCCGGTAGCCGAGGCGCTCGACCTCGCCCTTGAGGCCCGCGGGCGCGGCGACCCGCCCGTCGAAGACGATCTCGAGCTCCCGCCGCATGGGGCTCCCTTCGACGCCGCTCACGCCCGGCACCTTTCGGAGCCGGTCGCTGATGGTGGCCAGGCACGACGGGCAGTCCATGTCCGGCACCGTGAGCCGGAGGCGATCCGGCGCCGGGGGGGTCTCCACGTCACTCACGGACGTGCTCCAGCCCCGTCCGGAAAACGGCCTCGATGTGCGCGTCATCGAGTCGGTAATACGCCATGCGGCTTTCCTTCCGGTACCGGACGAGCCTGAGCGCCCGCATCATGCGCAGGTGGTGGCTCACCGCCGATTGGCTCACGCCCGAGACGGCCGCCAGGTCGCAGACGCACATCTCGCCACGCGTGAGTGCCTCGATGAGACGAAGCCGGGTCGGGCTGGCCAGGACCTGGAACGTCTCGGCCAAGGCCTCCATCTCGGATCCATCGGCGCGAGCAGCCCGGGCCGCCCGGACACGGTCTTCGTGCACGAGCGTGAGGTCACAGAGCGCGTCGTCGCTCACATGGTCCGTCTCGGGCGCCGAAATGGGGTCGGCGGGAGAAGTCGTTCCAATCATGATGGAGGCTCCGTTGGCTCACGGCTAATATCTGAACAAGTGCTCATACATTGTAGCGTGGCGGAACGGTGGTGCAATCCCCGGCTTACACTAGTCTTACAGGGAGTGGCTTGTCCGGACGGCGGGCGGTGCCCCGTCTACCCTTCGCCTTCCCCGAGATCGCTGGAGCTACGACGAAGATGATCAGTCGACGTGAATGGCTGCGCATGAGCGGTGAGCAGATCCCGGTCATCGGGCTCGGCGGCCGCTGGATATCGGCCAATTCGACGCCGGAGGAACTCGTCGACCAACGGGTCGTGCTGCACGAGCTGGC
>JBBDSM010000155.1:0-1525 GCA_040904945.1 Gemmatimonadota bacterium | reverse complement strand
GCCCACATCGTGAGGCGCGCTCGGCAATCAGTCGCGATCGCCATCGCGGTGCTCGCGCTGGCGGGATGCGCCTCGGGAGGGTCGTTCACGGTGGGCGAGACCGTCGCCGTCGAAGGCACGGTCACGGCCCTCGACGCGAGCCCGATGTTCGTCGACCGCGACGGGCTGGTGATCGTGGAGACCGCCGACCGCGGCGTGCTCACGGTCCGGGTGCCCGCGCGTGGGGCCGGCTGCCTCGCGCGCGGGCTGAGCGTCATCCACGTGCTTCAGCGAGGTGACCGCGTCCGGGCCGTCGGTACGCTCGTGGAGTCGGGTGTGGTGAGGGCATGCGAGGGCGAGTCGCACCTGTTGGAGCGCCTCAACCAGGACGAATAGGCGTCAGCGCGCAGTCTGGATCAGGCGGTCTTCGAATGCATAGTCCACCTTGCGTCTCGGCTGCTCGAGGTACCACGCAAAGCCCTTCCGCAGTCCCTCGTCGAGGCCGATCGGCTTGAAGTCGAGCATGCGCTCGATCTTCTCGACCGACGCCGAGAGGGGCGGCAGGTCGAGCATCTCGCCGAAGTAGAGGGGCTCCAGGAAGAGGTGTCCCCCGGCCGCCTGGATGGTCTCGCGGGGCACGGGCACGAAGTCCGGTTCGATTCCCGCCACACGTCCGAGCGCCTCGACGAAGGTTCGGTGCGTCGTCGGCTCCACGTGACCGACATTGAACGCCTCCCCAATGGCCTCCGGCGTCTCTGTCGCGCGGAGGCACGCCCGCGCCACGTCATCGGCATAGACCCAGGGCATCGGGGTGTCACCCTGGTCCGGAAGAATGATCGGGCGACCATCGCGGAGGCGGTCCCAGAAGAACTGCTCCCGGTAAAAGGGCTGCCGGGGGCCGTGCACGAAGGGCGGCCGGAACGTCGTAACCGGGAAGCCCTCGTCTCGGTGCATCGCCAACAGCGCTCGCTCTGTCGACGCCTTGTTGGCGATGTAGGGATTGGGATGGTCGTTGGGAGCAATCGGAGTATCCTCGTCGACCTCGTGCCCCGTCCAGTAGACCCCGAGGCTCGAGATGAACACGTACCGATCGAGGCCATCGTGACAGGCACGGGCGAGACCCTCCACCTGCTCGGCCGTGGTACCGTTCTCCCAGTCGTACGCGAAGTCGAAGACGACCTCGAAAGGCTCGTCGCCGATGAGCTTGGCGACGCGGTCGAGGTCGGCTCGGTCGGCCTGCAGGTTCCGCACCCCGGGCCCGAAGTCATGCTCGGCGCTGCGGTGGAGCAGGGAGACGTCGTGCCCCCCCTCGATGAGCCGTTCGGTGAGCGCTCGGCCCATGAACTGGGTGCCGCCGATGACGAGTGCGCGCATGGTGCTCCGGGGGTCCAGGGACGTGAAGCTGCAATCGATGCGCGAAAATGCCCATGGGCGGCGCACGATGCAACGCGGAGCTTCTGCACGTCGAGCTCGAGGTGCCCGCAGACGAGGATCGAATCCGCCTGAGGATCCACGGACCGCCCGGCAGCCGCGATCTGATCGAGGC
>JBBDSM010000154.1:17253-19060 GCA_040904945.1 Gemmatimonadota bacterium | reverse complement strand
GCCGCACCGGTTCACTCGGACCGCTTGGAGGATACGAACATGTCGCCCAAAACCACGACAGAAAAACAGAAGAAGGCGAAAGACACACCGACCAGGAGCATCTCGAGCTCCGCGGCCGCAGACTCGAGGGGAACGCGCGTGGTCGAGCAGCTCATGAGCCGCCCGGTGCATCGGATGCAGGTCGGGCACTCGCTCAACGACGCGGCGAGGCTCATGTGGGAACACGACGTCGGCGCGATCCCCGTGGTGGACCAGGAGGATCGGGTACACGGGATCGTCACGGACCGGGACGTCGCGATGGCGGCGTACCTTCAGGGAAAGTGCCTCTCGGACATCCCGGTAGAGACGGTCATGGCCAAGGACGTGAAGACCGTTCGCGCGGACGAGCCGATTCAGCGGGCTGCGACGCTGATGACCCGTCATCAGTTCCGCAGGGTTCCGGTCCTGAACGGGGATGGGGTCCTTCTGGGGATACTGTCGCTCAACGACCTTGCCGGAGCTTCGGCGGATCCGTCGACCGACGGGATCAGCGAGCATGACGTGGCGCACACGCTGCGCGCTATCTGTGCGCCTCGCACGATGACCGGACACCTCGGCCACGAAGAGCCGATACCGGCTTGAAGCGACCGATCGAGAACGGCGTGGCCGCGCCGTACCCGTGCGCGGCCCACGCACTCCAACCAACAGAGCCACAAGGATGACACCCATGCCAGAGAAGAAGACACCATCCACGAAGGCCCCCACCAAGAAGGCGGAGGCGAAGAAGCCGGCCAAGAGGAAGGCGAACGCCAAGAAGCCAGCAAGCAAGGCGGCCTCGAAGACCGGCCCCAAGGCTCTCGTCGCCGACGTGATGAGCAGCCCGGCGCACCGAGTGAACGCTTCCGCGTCGCTGAACGACGCGGCCCAACTCATGTGGGAGCACGACATCGGAGTCGTGCCTGTGGTCGACTCGAACGATCGGGTCCAGGGCATCGTAACCGACCGCGACATCGCCATGGCGGCCTATATTCAAGGCCGAGCGCTGCAGAGCATTCCCGTCCGCGAGGTCATGTCGACGAGGATCCAGTGGACCCGCACCGACGAGCCCATCGTCCAGGCAGGCAACCGGATGGCCCAGCATCAGATGCGCCGCCTCCCCGTCCTCGACGACAACGAAACGCTGGTCGGCATGCTGTCCCTGAACGACCTCGCCGGGGCCTCGGCGAACCCGCGGCTCGGCGTTACCGAGGGCGACGTCGCCGACACCCTGAGGGCCGTCTGCGCACCCAGGACACCACCGGAGCATGTCATCGCAACCTGAACGTCGCTGAATTGACGCCACCTGCCCATTCACCTTCAGCCACATCCACGCTCTCGAGTCGGAGTATGTCTTCCGTGACCGACACATGCCGCAGGACCGAGCCCTCCCGTCGGAGTGTTCGCCGACAGAGGTGTGGACGTCACAGGCCCGGATACGCGCCCGCAGATTCTGCCACCCAGTTCCACGTGCTGAGCTTCGAGGGACCGGATGACTACGCCAGGGCAGGCGGGATCGCCACGCGGGTCACGGGCCTCACCCACGCTCTCGCCGGAGCCGGCCACGAGACGCATCACTGGTACGTCGGCGATCCCGACGCGCCGGGGCACGAGACGACCGAGGGTGTCCACGTGCACCGATGGTGCCAGTGGCTCAGCCGATCGTGTCCGGCCGGTGTATACGAAGGCGAGGACGCGAAGGAGGCGGATTACGCGGCCTCGCTCCCGCCGTTCCTCCTCGCCGAGGAGTGGCATACCGTCGGTGCGGTCCTCCACCTCGATACGCTCCTCC
>JBBDSM010000154.1:0-17153 GCA_040904945.1 Gemmatimonadota bacterium | reverse complement strand
CTCGCCGAGGAGTGGCATACCGTCGGTGCGGTCCTCCACCTCGATACGCTCCTCCGCACGATGGGTATCCGTGACCGCGTGACCATCCTCTGGAACGCGAACAACACCTTCGGCTTCTCGCGGATCCCGTGGGACCGACTCGCCAAGGCCGCCCGCATCGTCACGGTGAGCCGCTACATGAAGTCCCTCATGGCCGACGTCGCGGCCGACGTCGAAGTCATACCCAACGGCTTGCCCCCGCACGCCTACGAGCTTCCAGACGCGGAGGCCGCCGAGGGCCTGGCGGATCGACTGCGGGGCCGACTGCCCCTGGCCAAGGTGGGCCGTTGGGACCCGGGAAAGCGGTGGCTGGGCACCATCGAGGGCACGGCCGAGTTGAAGCGGCGTGGGGAGCGGCCGTCGCTCATCGCACGCGGAGGTATCGAAGACCACGGCCGCCAGGTCCTCGCACGCGCCCGGGCACTCGGCCTCCAGATCTCCGAGCGCGCCCAGCCCGACTCCGGCCCGTCCGGGCTGCTCGAGACGCTCGTCGACCTCGAGGACGTCGACGTGTTGAACCTCGCGACGCCCCTGTCGCCGTCCGCGCTACGGCTCCTCTTCCAGGGCTCCACCGCCGTATTGGCAGACAGCGAGCACGAGCCCTTCGGGCTGGTGGGGCTCGAAGCCATGGCCGTCGGAGCCCTCACCTGCACCGGCGGCACCGGAGAGGACTATGCGGAGCCGGGGCGCAACGCCCTCGTGCTCCGGAGTGGTGACCCCCGGGAGATGGCGGGGCTGTTGCTCCATCTCAGGCAGTGGCCCGAGGTGGTCGCCACCATGACCGCCCGGGCCATGGAGACCGCAACCTCATACGCCTGGGGGCGTGTGATCGAGGAACGACTGCTGCCGCTGAGCCGGCCGGGCGTTGCCGCGTGACGACACCATGCGCGCGAGGCTCCTCGAAGAGAAGTCCAAGCAACGAGGCCGGGTGAATCGACACGAGGGGCAGCCCGAAGGTAGAGTCCGCACCCTCTTCCACGAGTTCGGCTACGGCTTCATCGAAGCTGCCGACGGTCACGACGGCTACTTCCACCGGAACGCCGTGAGGCATGGCTCGTTCGAGGACATTGCGGAGGGTGCCCGCGTGAGGTATGCGGAGGAGCAAGGGGACGAGGGGCCGCAGGCGAGCGTGGTCGAGATGCTCGGGTCCTGACGACCGACACGCATGCCCTGGGGTGTCACTTACTTCGCTGGCCACTCGACCACCAGGGACCCTCCGTCCCCCCGTACCACGTCGGCTCCGAAGCGGCCGCATTCCCGAGCGAGCGTGTGCCGCATCCATTCCCGGTCCGAGGGCGTGGCCTGCTCCAACCGTAGCCTCCGGATTCATGCCAACCCGAGCGGCATCAAGCGTGCCACCCATCACCCACCCGCACCGAAGACGGAAGGTCATGCCCCCGCCGCCACGACCCACACCACCGGACGAGCGGGGGTCACGGCTCCGCCAATCCCACTCCTCCGAGGCGCCGCAGCGCGGCCGCCACCGACTCCGCGCGACTGCCGCCGGTGGGCACCGATTGCTGCCACCGGGGATCCTCCCAGCCGCCCTCCTCCCACGTACGAGCAGCCTCCTGGTGGATGTGCCAGTCGGCGTCGGACGCGCTCCCCGCCCGAGTCGAAAGGCGCTCCCGGACCACGGCCGGATCCGCCTGGCACACCAGGAAGAGCGAGCGCACACCGCACGCGCCTGCGGCGTCGAGGAACGCGCGCCGATGCTTCGCCTCCCTGAAAGAAGCATCGACCACCACGCGCCCGCCCTCGAGGATCAGGGTCTCCGCCTGCTCGAGGCACGCAGCGTAGGTACGCTCGTTCCACTCCTTCGTGTAGATCCCCTCGCCGAACTCGGCGGGAGCCCGGGTCTTCGGGTCGATACCCGCCAGCTCCTTACGGACGTGGTCCGTGGAAACGACCCGAAAGCCCGCCTCGTTGGCGAGATCCCGGGCGAGGGTCGTCTTTCCGGTGCCGGGCAGCCCTCCGACGAGCACCAGGCCGGGCCGCTCCCTCGGCCCCTCGAGCTCGGAGAGGGCGAGGAGCCAGTGGCCTCGCGCTCTCCGCACGGCCTCTCGACGCTGCTCGCGCGGGACCCGCTCATCCTGTGCCGTCAGGCCGTCCACCTTCCCGCGCACGGCTGCCCGGTACGCCACGTAGAACGCGAGCAATCTCCGTCCCTCGTCGTCCGCCGTGGCGTGGAAGTACGCGTCGACGAAGCGCTCGGCGAGATCCCACCGGTTGTGCGACAGGAGGTCCATCACGAGGAATCCCATGTCCGCGACGGGATCGGCGTAACGAAACCGCTCGTTGAACTCGATGCAATCAATGATCACGAAGTCGCGGGGCGGGATCCGCTCGGGAAACCAGTAAACGTGGTCGAGGTGTAGATCACCATGGGTGTCGCGGGGGACGTGAGCCGCCGCCCGCCGCTCGATGAGGGGGCGGTGAGCCTCGAGCCGCCGTCTGAGTGCTTCCTCGAGCCGGGCGAAGACGGCGACGCTCAGACACGTACAGACGTGGGATCGTGACTGGGTGAGGTTTTCCCTGGCATTACCGGCCACCACCTCCCACCGGCCGCATCGATCGATATCGGGTCCGGATTTCGCTGCCCGGTGGAACGCCGCGACCCGGCGGCCGAGAGCCTCCATCACCCCCGCGCTCAGCTCGCCGCGCTCGAGATGTCTGAGGAGCGTCGCTTCCTCCGGCAGGCGAAGCATCTTCACGGCATATTCCAATGGAGTCCCCTCGCCATCCACCGCGAGCTCGTCCGCCGACGCGGTCAGGGGAACGACGCCCAGGTAGACGTCGGGCGCGAGCCGTCGGTTGAGACGAACCTCTTCGCGGCAGTAGTGGAGGCGCTTTTCGAGCGTTGTGAAGTCGAGAAAGCCGAGGTCGACGGGTTTCTTCACCTTGTACACGAAGGGGCCCACCAGGGCGAGCACGGAGATGTGGGTTTGACGGATCTCGAGCGCCGCGGTGGAATGCGGGTATGACCCAGCGCTACCGAGTCGTTCGATCAGCTCGCTGAGATCCACGCCGTCTCACTCCTCAAGTCGTCGATACTCCGGTCGATGTCGGTGCGACCGACATCCGCTGCATCCGCCGGAACCGTCCAGGGCCACAGCCCCGCCAGTAACGGGCCACTTCGTTCCCTCGACGAGGTCCGGAAGCGTCGCGTAGCTCTGTGTGCCTCGATAGGTCGTGCCGTGCACATGTAGTGCCATGCAATCGCATCGCAGGGAGCGGGGTCGGCGGGTGGGCATGGTGGAGTCGCGAGGCGCGTCTCAGTGACCGCCAACGGCCGCGAACGCGAATAGCAGCCCGAGACCGGCAGCGCGACCGCTCGCGTGACCTCGAGGACCTTGGACAGAAGCGCACTCCCCTCCCGTCCGGACCGCCGCGGGCCTGAAGCGTCATCGCCCGGCCGCATCACATCTCCTTGGTACCTCGAGCATCACTGGTCATCCCCTCACGCCGACAGTCGGATCCAGCCACGCCGACCGAAAGAGACAACGAGAGCTCTCCCAGCCTGGCGCAACGTCCCGCGATGGCCAACACACGCAGGACATCGATGTCCGGACGGCGGGCGCGAACCACGGCGGCGGGTGGCTCGGCGGCGAGCCCCATGAGTCCGTCAACCCGTGGCCGGATCAGGACTTGAGGGCATCCATGGCACCGTCGAACTGGTCCTCCCGCAAGTAGATGAGGTAGCCGAAGGACCCTTGCCCGTCCGCGATACCGCTGGAGGCGTAGATCTGCACCGACGCCCTGGCCAGGCGCTCGTGGATGCGGGCCAGCGCACCCAGCTCGTCGTCACCCTGGACGAGGATGGCCGCGTGGGGGCCGTCCAGCGCAAGCCCAGCGTGCTTGGCTTCCGTCTCCAGCCGCGCCGGGTCCTCGGGGAAGAGCGTGAGCTGCATGTGACTCGGACCCACCGGCACTGCGGTGAACGCGAGGAGGTTGATGCCGAGCTCTGCGAGCTGCGCCAGGAGCTCGTAGGCTTCTTCCGGGCGGTCTGCGAGCGTGCCGTGGTAGTACTGGGCGCTGCGGACTGAGTAGTCCATGTCGGTGCTCCAGGGGGTTGGGGTTCGCGTAGGGATGCAGGAGGCGAGCGCGGGATGGCGCCGTGACCCGAGTCAGCGAAGGTACGCGTCACTGGCGTACCTGCGCATCATGCGATGGCTATGGAAGAGAGCGGCGTCCTTCGAGGCCGCGCCCTGGGTCGGGGTGCGCGTGCTGGAGGCCGTCGGCGTCGATCTCCTGCCGAAAGTATCCCGCCCGGCTCGCCAGGCTCACCGTGACCAGAGGCATCTCCATATCGGCGGCCGACCGCACGGTGTCGCCTGCGACCTCGCCCAGGCCTCCGGCGTAGGTGCGCATCTCCGAGCGCAGGGCGATCTCCATGGTGAAGTAGGCGATGCGCTCCGAGGTGATGAATTCACGACTCATGGGCTACGGACGACCCTCATCGCCCTTCTCCTTGAGCGGTCGGAACGCTTCCAGGAACTCGATGGGGAACGGAAGGAGCGCGAAGCTCACGTTCTCGGCGCCGACTTCGCTCATGGTCTGCAGGTAGCGCAGGTGCAGGGCGATCGGCGTATCCCGCATCATCTCACCGGCCTGAACCAGCCGCTCGGCAGCCTCATACTCACCCTGGGCATTGATCACCTTGGCCCGCCGGTCACGCTCGCTCTCGGCCTGACGCGCCATGGCGCGCTTCATGTTTTCCGGGAGCACGACGTCGCGCACCTCGACCGAGACCACCTTGATCCCCCAGGGGTCGGTCTGTCGGTCGATGATCGCCTGGATCTTCTTGTTGACTTCCTCCCGCTCGGTGAGCAGCTGGTCCAACTCCACCTGGCCGACGATGCTCCGCAGGGTGGTCTGGCTGAGCCAGGTCGTCGCTTCCATGAAGCGCTCCACCTGGATGATGGCTCGCTCGGCGTCCACGACCCGGAAGAAGACGATCGCGTCGACATTGACCGTGACGTTGTCCCGCGTGATGACTTCCTGACGCTCCACATTGATGGTCAGCACGCGCAGGTCGACACGCTCGATTTTGTCGATGAAGGGGATGAGGATCACGAGCCCGGGTCCCTTCACCTTCAGGAACTTGCCCAGCCGGAAGACCACGGCGCGCTCGTACTCGCGCAGGATCTTGATCATCTGCGGGACGAGGATCACGACCATCGCCACGAACGTGACCAGCCAGTAGAAGGCCTCCATTGGGAACTCGATCTGATTCATTATTCGCTCCTGGTGGGGGTCCCGACGAGACAGGAGGTCACGCCTGCGTCCCCTCGACGGACCCGGTGCTCGCGTCCCTGATGGGCCGGACCCTCATGGTCAGCCCTTCGATTCCTTCGATCTCACAATGCGCTCCAGCCGGGATCGGGGCGTCGCCGACCGCGTTCCAATACTCTCCGCTCACGAAGATTCGTCCGCCATCGGGACCTACGGCATCGACCACCTGAGCCGACTGGCCGACCATCGACTCTAGACCCGTCCGGGCCGGAGCCAGTTGAATTCGGAGCCCCTGCGTCACGATCAATGTGAAGAAGAGGGCCGTCAGAATGGTGGCGGGCACGAGCCAGGTCCAAGAGATCGCCATGGATTCGGGGAGATCCTGGAAGAGGATCAGGGCTCCCATGAAGAAGGCGACCGAGCCGCCTGCGATCAGGAGGCCGAAGGTCGGGGTGAGTGCTTCGGAGACGAAGAGCACCACCGCCAAAGCCAGTAGAAGGTACCCGGCCAGGTTGACGGGCATCGCAGCGGACGCATACAGAAGCAGGATGAGCGCGATGACGCCCGTCACCCCGGGTACGATGCCGCCAGGATTCGTCACTTCTCCAATGATGCCGTAAATGGCGATCATCGTGAGGATCAGCATCAGCTCCGGACGGGTGATGAAGCCAAGGAACTGCTCGGCCAGATTTTTCCGGATCTCGACCACCTCGGCCTCGGCAGTCCTCAGCGTGTCGCCGTCGATGACGAAGCCGTCGATGGCACGCAGGAGCTCCGGTCGGTCCTGGGCGACGAGGTCGATCACCCCGAGCTCGACGGCCTCGCGTTCGGTCACCGATACCGCCTCCCGCACCGCCGATATGGCCCACTCCACGTTCCTGCCTCGGCGTTCCGCGATGGTGGCGATGAAGCTCTCCGCGTAGCTGAAGGCCTTGCTCTGCATCACCGTGTCCATCTGAACGTCACCCAGAGACACGGGCGACGCCGCACCGATTGTCGTCGAAGGCGCCATGGCCGCGACATGCGCCGCCATGGTGATGAACGTTCCCGCGCTGGCCGCTCGGGCGCCGCCGGGAGTCACGTAGACAACCACCGGCACCTCGGACTCGAAGAGCGCCTGGACGATCTCCCTGGTGGACTCGAGGAGCCCGCCCGGCGTGTCGAGCTCGATGATCAGGGCGGCCGCCCCCTCGGCGCGCGTCTCCGCAAGCGCCCGCCGAATGTAGTCGTTCGTGGTCGGGGTGATGGGCTCTTCCACGCGGATCAAGCCGACCCGGGCCCCTGCGGCCGCCGGAAGTGCTTCCTGGGCGGGAGGAGCTTCCTGATTCGGTTCGCTCATCCCAGCTGCGAGGCCCAACCCAGGATCCCCCAAGAGGGCCCAGAGAGCCGATAAGACGATCGTCAGGAACCAGGCAGATCTCGCATTGAGCATCGGGTGCCTCGCGGACGGAGACGTTCGCTGCCAGACCCATATCCTGCAGGTGTCCATTTGTTTCGGAGAGCCAGCGGATCCGGACCTGGACCATGCGGCCGTCACCGGGCCACGTCGTGCCCCAACTCCCCCTCGATGACCGTATCCATGGCCGTCACCTGGTAGGACAGGCCGGCCTGCTCGATCTCTTCGACGACCTCGGCTACGGGATGCGCCAGCGCATCTCCCTTCCCGAATGATGCTACCCCCTCTGTTCGTTGATACGGCTCGCTAGGTACGACACGGCCCGGTCGACGGACGTGAGCTCGTCGTAATCCGTCTCGGGCACGTCCACGCCGAGCGCTTGGTGCAAGCCCACGACGAGGTTCAGGATGTCCACGGAGTCGAGGTCCGCCTGCTCCCGGAGATCGATGGCTGGATCGAGCCCGGCGACGTCGACGTCGGGTGCGACTCTGCGGAGCACGTCGAGGACGGTGCCACGGATGTCATCCTGACTCATAGCTCCTCCGGATGGGCCAACAGATGCGCGATTCGGCGCAGGAACAGGCCTCCGCGGTGCCCGTCGCTCACACGGTGGTCCCCGGCCAGCGTGATGGAGACGGTACGTCGGACGCCGAGCAGGCCGTCTTCCGCCCAGGGACGCTCCACGACGCGCCCGAAGCCGACCAATGCGACCTGGGGCGGATAGATCACGCCGATCACGGTTTCGACCCCACGCTCTCCCAGACTGCTGACCGTGAGGGTGGCGTCGGTCATCTCCGAGCTCCTGAGCCGACCCGCACGGGCTCGTTGCACCATGTCCGTGATCGCGGCCGAGAGCTCGTCGAGGGGCCGTGCATCGGTATCGCGAAGGGCGGGCGCGATCAATCCGCCGCCACGGAGCGCCACGGCAAGACCCACGTGCACGGCGGACGCGGGGCGGTATCCGTCCTCGGTCCAATGCCCGTTCACCTCAGGGTAGTCGCGGGCGGACAGCGCGACCGCCTTGAGAAGAAGGGCCACCGGGAGGATGCGCGTCTCCGGGGGCCTCGTCCCGTTCTCTGCAGCGAGCCAGGCTTCGGCCCGGCGCATGTCCGCGATCGACTCGAGATAGTAGTGCGGGATCTCTCGCTTGGACCGGGCCATGGCCGCCGCGATGGCGTCGCGCATGGTCCGTTGCCGCCCCTCCGGCTCCTGGCGATGCGCGGCTTCCGGAACCAGGGGCTCTACGTCATCCCGGGTGATGGTTCCGTGCGGCCCCGTACCCTTCACGGAGGATAGATCGAGACCGTGGGTTTCGGCGATCCTGCGCGCGAGAGGAGTGATGTGGGGAGTCGGGCCGCCGGCCGCGAGCACGTCCTCGAGCACCACGGCGCCGTCGGGCCCGGATCCCCGGACCTCCGCGAGATCGATCCCCAACTCGTGCGCACGCTTCCTTGCGGCGGGGGACGCGCGGACCAAACCGGGCATGGGTGCAGCCGGACTGATCGGCTCCTCGGCGGAAGAGGCTGGCGGCCCGGGAGGCTGCGGCTCCGCCGGACCGCGTGGAGGCGGGACCTCGGACGCGGGCTCGACAGGCGTCTCGAGACTCTCGGGTGATTCCGGCTCGGCTTCGGCGGCCTCGACCGCTCCGCCCTCGGGCTCGCCCAGCCGGAGCAGGACCTCACCCACCGGAACCTTCGTGCCCGGCGCCGCGACGATCTCCTCGATGGTGGCGTCTTCCCATATCTCCATCTCGATGGCGCCCTTGGCGGTGTCCACCACGCCGACGACATCACCTCGACGCACGCTGTCCCCGGGACCGACGAACCACTCCACCACCCGTCCGTCCTTCATGTCGGCTCCGAGCGACGGCATCAGGTATTCGCGCATGGCTCCACCCCCTCACCCGGCACGACTTTGGGTGCGCATGGCCGCAGCCACGATCTCCGGAACGGATGGCAGCGCCGCCTCCTCGAGATGTCGCGCATAGGGCATGGGAACCTCTGCGCTGCATACACGCTCGATCGGCGCGTCCATTTCCCAGAACAAGCGCTCCCCGATCCGCGCCATGATCTCTGCGGATATACTCCCCGTCCTCCAGCCTTCGTCCACGATCACGGCGCGGCGGGTCCGCCGCACCGAGGCCAGGATCGTATCGTCGTCCAACGGGCGGAGCGATCTGAGATCGATCACGTCTGCCGTGACTCCTTCGGACTGAAGCGCCTCGGCCGCCTCGAGCGTCTTGTAAAGGCTACCACCGTAGGTGATCAGCGAAACGTCCTCCCCGGACCGCAAGACGCGCGCCCCCTCGATCGGTACCGCGCCAGCATTCTCGGCCAACGTGCCCTCGAGGTTGTAGAGCATCACATTCTCGAAGATCAACACGGGATCGGGGTCTTCGAGGGCGGTGCGAAGCATGCCCCTAGCGTCTTCGAGCGTCGCGGGCGTGACGATCTTGATCCCGGGGATGTGCGCGTACCAGCCTTCGAGGCTGTGCGAGTGCTGCGCGGCGAGCTGCCGGCCGCCACCGGTCGCCATGCGTACGACCAGGGGCACGCTGAACTGCCCACCAGACATGTGCAGCAGGGTAGCGGCGGTGTTCACGATCTGATCGAGCGCGAGCAGGCTGAAGTTCACCGTCATGACCTCTACGATCGGGCGCATGCCGCCGAGAGCCGCCCCGATGCCCGCGCCTACGAACGCGGACTCGCTGAGCGGGGTGTCCCGGATCCGCTCCTCTCCGAACTCCTCGAGCATGCCCTTGCTCACCGCGTAGCAACCGCCATAGCGACCCACATCCTCTCCCATCAGGAAGACCCGGTCGTCTTCGCGAAGCGCTTCACATAAAGCCTCCCGCACAGCTTCGCGGTACGTGAGCGTTCGCACCGGCCCCTCCCCGGCTGCCGAGCTCACGGCTCCGTCCTCTCTGTGTAGACATGACGAAGGAGATCTTCCACCGGTTCGAGCGTCCCCTCTTCCGCGAACCGGACGGCCCGGTCGATCTCACCCTCGACGTCCGTCTCGAGCATCGCGACGTCCTCAGGTGCGACAACCCCCGCATCGAACATCCGCGTGGAGAAGGCCGGAATCGGATCGCGCCGCTTCCAGGTCTCGACCTCGTCCTTCTCGCGATACAGCTCCGCATCGAACATCGAATGGGGACGGAAACGGTAGGTTCGGAACTCGAGGAAGTAAGGCCCTCCCCCTTGCCGCACCGCGTCCACGGCCCGTCTCGTCGCATCCCTCACCGCCAGGACGTCCATGCCGTCGATCGGCCAAGCCGGAATCTGATAGCTGGCCGCCTTGAGCGAGACGTCCACCTCGGATTCGGAGCGCTCCAGCGCCGTACCCATGGCGTAGAGGTTGTTCTCACAGCAGAAGAGCACCGGAAGGTTCCAGAGAGCGGCGAGATTGAGCGACTCGTGGAACTCCCCCTCGGCGACCGCTCCTTCACCGAAGAAGCAGGCCGTCACCCTGGACCTGTTCTGCATCTTGTCTGCCAGAGCGAGACCCACCGCAAGCGGCAGTCCTCCACCAACGATGGCGTTGCCTCCGTAGAACCGTGTAGCGGCGTCGAAGATGTGCATGGAGCCTCCTCGGCCGAGGCTGCACCCTTCGACCTTGCCGAACATCTCGGCCATGACCGCATCCGCCGATATGCCACGCGCCAGAGCGTGACCGTGCTCCCGATAGGTCGCGACGATCGCGTCCTCCGGTCGCAGCACGCCGATGGCTCCGGCCGCGATCGCCTCCTGCCCGATGTAGAGGTGTAAGAAGCCCCTGATCTTCTCCTGTGTGTAGAGCTCGGCGGACTTCTCCTCGAAACGGCGAATCAGGAGCATCCCCCGCAGCAGCGCCAGTGCGTCGTCGCGGTCCGGGAGGTCGGGTCCGGCGTGTCGTGCATCGCTCATCCAGCTGCTCCTTCGTCCGTGACGCCCGGGTCGTGTGGAGACGTCCGCTCGAGGGTCGACGTGTCCCCCTCGGGCAGGCCGAGCTCCCGGGCTTTGAGAAGCCGCCGCATCACCTTGCCGCTCCGCGTACGCGGCAGCTCGTCCTGGAACTCGATCTCGCGAGGGGCTACCGCGCTTCCCAGACGGCGACGGGCGTGGCCGAGGAGCTCCAGCCGGAGCTCCTCGCTGGGGCTGTGACCGGCCCGGAGGGAGACGAAGGCTTTCACGACCTCGCCCAGGGTCGGGTCGGGCTTGCCGATGACGGCGGCTTCGGCCACGGCCGGGTGCTCGACGAGCGCGCTCTCGACCTCGAACGGGCCGATCAGGTGACCCGCGGACTTGATAACGTCGTCCGCCCGGCCGACGAACCAGAAGTAGCCGTCGTCGTCCTTCTTGCAGAGGTCACCCGTGAGATACCAGCCTCCCGCGAAGCAACGGCCGTAACGGTCCTCGTCGCCCACATACGCCCGAAACATGGAAGGCCATCCCTTCCGGATCGCGAGCTCACCTTCGACGCCCGGCTCCTCGAGCTCGACCGTATCGTTGGAAGTTCCTTCATCCTCGCGCCGGCGGACGATCGCTGCCTCGATGCCCGGGAGGGGTCGTCCCATGGAACCAGGGCGGACTTCCATCGAACGGTAGTTGGCGATCATGATGCCGCCGGTCTCGGTCTGCCACCAATTGTCGTGGATGGGAAGCCCGAGTACCTCTTGCCCCCAGACGACGGCCTCGGGGTTGAGCGGTTCGCCCACGCTCGCGATGAATCGGAGCGCAGACAGGTCGAAGCCGCGCGCCACCTCGGGTCCGGCCTTCATCAGCATGCGGATCGCCGTCGGCGCCGTGTACCAGACGTTGACCCGCTCCTGCTCCAGGATCCGATACCATCGCTCGACGTCGAAGTCGGCCTCGTCCACGATGCTGGTGACGCCGTTCGTGAGCGGCGAGACGATTCCGTACGAGGTACCGGTGACCCAACCCGGGTCAGCGGTGCACCAGAACCGATCACCAGGATGCAGGTCCAGAGCGAGCCTGCCCGTGACGTGATGCGCCAGCACCGCCTCGTGCACGTGAAGAGCACCTTTCGGCGTGCCGGTCGTCCCGCTCGTGAAGTGGAGCAAAGCCGGGTCCTCCGGGGCAGTGTCCGGAATGGTGAAGTTCGGGCTGGCTTCGTCCACGAGGTCCCTGAAGGAGAGTGTCCCTTCGGGAAGTGACCCTCCACGCTCGTCCACGAGCAGCACGTGACGGAGATCGGGGAGGCCGGCTCGGATGGGGAGGACCCGGCGCTCGTACAGGCGCCTGGTAGTGAGGAGCGCGCGCCCCCGCCCGATGGACATACGGGTCTGCACCGGCTCGGGCCCGAAGGCTGCGAAGAGGGGAGACACCACCAGGCGGGCTTTCAGCGCTCCGAGGACGCCCGTGTAGAGCTCCGGAAGACGGCCCGAGAGCACGAACAGGGGATCACCCGCCTCCAGATCCAGGCTGGCGAGCGCGTTCGCGACACGATTGGTGAGCTCCCCCAACTCTCGGTACGTGATCTCCCTCGCTTCTCCCTTCCGGCCGAGCCACCTGATCGCGACCTGGTCGCTGGCTGCCCCGTCCGCGTGCCGGTCCACCGCCTCGTGCGCGATGTTGAGTCCCCGTCCGCCCGGAAGGCCGTCCAGCCCGACGCTCCGGGCCCGCTCCCAGGAGAATGTCCCGACTTCGGCGTCGTAGTCGATCAGATTCGGCGCCACGGCAGCCGGATCCGGGGGCTTCCCGATACGAGGGTAGTGCTTCTGTCCGGATGGCTTCGCGGGGTTCATGGACCTTCCTGAACTCGGGGCGGATGCCGTCCGGTTACGCGGCCACCTACCCTCGGCTGCGCGCGGGGCGCGGAGGTGGTCATCTCAGTACATCTCCGGCGGTGACGACCCCTTCTCGCCGAAGAACCTTTTCCCGGGCTTCTGCCCGAAAGGTCAGCTTCTTGTGGCTCATCCGTGTCTCCGCAGGAGATCCGGCTCAGCATTCGCTTTGGTGAGCCCTCGTGAGGTCCATGACCGAACGATGCGATCCGGTCGGAGCCCACGCAGTCGGGCAAAACCCAACACTTGCTGTCGGGAGATCTCGGTGCGAGCGGCCCCAGCGCGATGCACCCCCCGACCCTCATTCCATCATGAGGTCGACCACTGATTCGCTATCGTGCGTAATCCTCACCACTTCGGCAAGAAGGACCGACATGTCCAGCGCATGCTTCCTGGGCCTCGTTCGCCCGGCTCACGGAAGCCGGCACGGGCTCGTAGCGGGACCGCGAGGGCCTCAACCCATCTCCCGCACGTACGACTCCCTGCCGCTCGGCGAAGTGCACCGCCTCCGCGAGCCCCGTGACCATGGGGAGAAGACGTTGACCGCGAGCTCATGGTCAAGGCACCCGGGACCGAACCGCACTCGATGACCTCCTTGCCGACCGGCGCGAGCAGGGGCGCAGATCCGAGATGTCCTGGAGATCGCCGGGAGCCATTACGACCAGGCGGCCACGCTCGCCGGGTGGCGTGATCCCAAGACCGACGCCTCCACGCAGGTTTCGCCCGCCCCATGGATCTCCTCGCCGAGCCGCCGGGAGTACTCCGGCGACGTCGTGCCCATGTACGATCAGGTATCTGCTCACCCGCCGTCGAACGAAGTACGTGCCCAACACGAGCCCGCTCGACGACTGGCCGACAACCCCGACGAGTCGAGCCGCGAGCGTGGCACCGGCGATGAGCGCCACGGCACCCGCGATGCCCGCGACGGTCCGCAGCGCGAGCAGGAGCCAAAAGTCGGTCGTAAAGCCGGACAGCGCCATGCTCGCCGCAGCCACGAGGATGGACGTGAGAAAGGCGGCCGCGACGCCGCAGCTCCGGGCGATCGGCGGTGACGAGCGCACCCGCCAGATAGCCGAATGAGTTCGCGGTGTTGATGGACAGAGCGAGCGACCGGGTGCACGGCTACGGCCCGCTGCGGGTCGGAGCCCGCCGGCCCTTTCCGGGAGCGATGATCGGGGCACCCTTCCGCCGCCGTGGCATCGTGATGAGCGCCACGCCCGCGACAGTGACGGCCATCGCCCCGAGCATCCAGCCGTCCAGGGGCTCCCCGGCGAACAGCCATCCCAGAAAGACGGCGATGGCGGGGTTCACATAGGCGTACGTCGATACGACGGCCGCGCTGGTCGAACGAAGCAGCCATACGTAGGCGCCGTACCCCACCCATGCGCCGAAGACGATCAGATACACGAGGGCGAGGAACGACTGCCGGGTGACAAAGGCCAGGTCGAGACGGCCGGGCTCGCCGGTGACCGCACCGACGGCGAGGAGGAGGGCTCCGCCGGCGATCATCTGCATGGCCGTGAGTTGGAGCGCCGAGGTCGGCGTGTCGAGGGAACGGGACAGGATGGACCCGAACGCCCACGAGATCGCCGCACCGACCAGGACGGCCGCGCCCACCAGGTCGATGCGTGCTGCGCTGAGGTCCGACTGCCCCGCCGCCACGAGGAGCCCCATCCCAAGGAGACCGAGGGCGAGCCCGAGGGTCACGCGTAGCGTAGGCCGGGGTCCGCCGGGCCGCAGCCAGTCGAAAAGAACCATCCACACGGGGACCGTGGCCACGATGAGCGCCGCGATCCCCGACGGCACCCGCTGTTCCGCCCACGTGACCCCGCCGTTCCCGCCGGCGAGCAGGAGCGCGCCGACGATTGCCGACGAGATCCAGTGAGCACGGGTGGGCGCCGGAGCCCCTCGCCCACGAACGAACGCGTACAGCAGCCACCCCGCCACGGTGAAGCGCACCCCCGCCATGGTGAACGGAGGAATCGTCTCGATGGCAAAGTGGATCGCCAGGTACGTGGAGCCCCAGACGATATAGACCGCCCCCAGCGCCAGCGCGATGGAGAGGACCGGGGGCTTGGTGGCGTCGTGCATGAGGACGAAGATCGGGCCCAGAGTGACCCTACGTCACGGCGCCTCGCGGATCTGCACCAGCGTCTGGCGGTCGGAGCGGAGCAGGTCGTCGAGCGTGTAGCGGTCGAGGGCGGCAAAGAAGTCCCGCTGAGCCTCGGCCAGGACGCCCGCGAGGCGGCAGTTCCCGGTGAGGGGACACGTCGAGTCCGCCTCGAAGCACTCGGCCATCGCCAGCGTCGGCTCTGTCTCGCGAACGAGTGCCCCGAGCCGCATTTCCCCCCCGTCGCCTGAGAGTGCGTACCCTCCGCCTCGACCGCGCGAGCTCTCTACGAGGCCGAGCCCGACGAGAGTCTGGAGCCCCTTCACCAGGTGCTCCTTCGAGACTCTCAGCTTCTCCGCCATCTCGGCCGACGGGATCGTGCGGTCGGGGTCGGAGCCCAGATACATCAGGGCCCGCAGCGAGATGTCGGAGAAGCGTGAGATCTTCATGATCGCGGTCGTGCTCCGGTTATGGGTTGGACGGGCCTTCGGCGACCGGCCGGGTCGGGCCCACCGTTCTCGTCATGGGACGGGGCGTGATGCTCTGGGTCATGATCTCGTCGTCCCATCCTCCCTCGACATGGATGAAGGCCTTGGCGTCGTAGAGGAAGGCTTTGATCAGATTGTGGTTGAGGTAGGCGTATGTTCCTTCCTGCTGGAAGGTGTAAACGGCGGCCGCCGTGCCCCCCGCCATCACGGCCCAACTCTCCAGGCCTTCCAGGGGCTGGTTGTTGAACTTGCCGTACGGCCAGACCCAGTCGCCGTGCCCGCCGATCAGGTGCGGGTAGGAAGGATTGTTCGCCTGTGAATGGAGCATGAGGACCGTCTCGCCTACCTCGGCCTCGAGCCGGATGTCTGCGGTGAGCGCCCCGTACGTTCCATTGAAGGCGATGTGGGTCGGCTTGAGGCCCTTCATGACGTCCAGCCAGTCACCCATCTGCATGGTGAAGTTGTCGTACCGCTTCGAGGTGCCGTCGTCGTTCATGGGCACGTAGTAGTCCTGCTCACCGAAGTAGAAGGCACGGTCGTACCGCACCGGGTCGCCGTAGCCGTCACGGAGGCCCTCGCGAGGAAGTACCAGGATGCCGCCGTTCCCGCCCGTCGTGACGTGGTAGGGCACCATCTCGCCACCGGGGGCGCAGTGGTAAACGAAGAAGCCTGCCTTCAGGGCGCGCCAGAGCAACCCGACCTCCTGTCCCGGGGGCACCATGGTGAGCTCTCCGCCGCCCATGGCACCGGTCGCGGCGTGGAAGTCGATGTTGTGCGCCTGGACGTTGTCGGCGACGCCGAAGCGGAGCGTGTCAGTCGATCCGTTGATGAGGGTCAGATCGATCCAGTCGTACTGGTGCACGACCGGAACGGGTCCTGGCACGACCCCGTTGAAAGCCATCTGCCAGACGAAGACGCCCGGTGCGATCTCGACCTCCTGCTCGATGATGTCCATCTGAATCTCGACGATTCTCGGTGGACCCTCGGCGACCTGATCGTGGTCGGGCAGGAAGGGTGGGTCGACGAGATCCTGTGAGACACGCTCGGCGTCAGCGAGCGGGAAGTTCACGATGTCCGGGTCCGGGGAAATCTTCCACTCGCCGCTCTGCTGGCAGGCGGCCATCCCGAGGAGGGCAAGGAGGGCGACAGAAAGAGAGGTGCGCTGCATTGAACATCTCCTTTTGGGGCCACCGCGTCGGCGGTAGCGGGTCCGGCTCCCGCTCCGGGAGCCAGGTCTCGGGAGAGACGGTCGTAGCCACTAAGAGGGGAGACCGACGCGCCTTCCCGATAACTGGTATTTAAAATACCACTTATAGGACGGGGGAGCAACGGAGTCATCGGTGTACTGTTCCTCACGGCTCGCTAAGCCCGACGCGCTGGGCGTCGTCGTCGACGAGAACCACCCGACGATAGAACCTCCGGTACCCCCTGACTCTGAGGCTCCGGGTGGAGAAGGTCATAAGATGAGATGCACAATCGCATGCGCACTCGCGCTCGGAGCCGGGCTCATCGCGCGACCGACTCCGATGTCGGCACAGTCCCTCGGATGGCAGGCGGCCGCCTCGGTGTTGGTCGACACGGACGCCTTCGGAGGAACACGGGTGGGCCCCGGGCTGACAGGCGTGGCGCTGGTTCGGCCGGACCGCCCCCTCTCCTACACGTTGACCCTCACCGTCGCCCGCACGGACTTCCGGGTCGAGTCCGACGAGCTGCACAGGAACCATGGAGCCGTCGCCCTGGGCGTCCGGTATGCACCTCCCCGGGACGGCCCCCGGGTCGGAGTGACCATGGGACTCGGCGTCCTGGCCTGGGACGACGTCTCGGAGACCGATCCGACGTTTCGGAGCGGCGCGGACGCCGACGCGATGCTCTTCCCCGGCGTCGAAGTGAGCATCCCGGCCGGGTCCGTCCGCATAGACCTAGCGCTACGCGACCTCATGACCGGCTGGTGGAACGCCCTCCTGGATCCCGCCGAAGGCGACGTGCGTCATCGAGTGACCGCCTCCATCGGGATCGAACTGGGATCATAGGCGGGCTCCCATCGGCCGGTCGGAGGGCGGGCCCCGGGGGATCCTACGGAGGGGTCATCCGATGCGG
>JBBDSM010000153.1:14596-19069 GCA_040904945.1 Gemmatimonadota bacterium | reverse complement strand
GGCGCCGTCCCCTTTTCTTTGTAGGGGAAATCCCTTACACGCAGCATTGGGTTTCTCCCGCCACCGGGAGAGACCGGGTTGAATGAAGTTTCCTTCATGAGGCACACCACGCCCCGCCGGTCGGGCATCGATCCCGACACCCGCCTCCGGGACGGTCGTAGGAGGTCGATGCGATGCGCACGACGACATCAAACACGTGGACGGCCGTAGTGGTCGTCCTTCTCGCGCTCCCGCATGCGGCAACGGCTCAGAATCCGGCCATGCAGCAGCAGATGCAGGAGCAGGTGCAGCGGATGCAGGAGCACGCGCGCCAGATCACGGAGTCAATGCGTCAAATGGCCAACGTGCAGGAACGCGCTCATCAGATCGAGCAGCAGCTCGTCCGTGAAATGGAGCAGCACCGCATGCAGCGGGACACCGACGTCCAGATCGCCGAGCGGCTCCGTTACGAGGAGCGGCTTCGCGAGATGGCGCATTCCATGAACGTGGGCGCCCAGGAGATGCACCGTGCAATGGAGCAGCTCCGGAACATGGTAGAGCAGGCCGAGGCTCCGTACCGTGGCAATATGGAGCAGGAGGTCGAGAGGCTACGGAACCACTGGAAGTTGATGGCCGACTCCATGGAAGAAGGACTCAGGCTCCTCGAGCAGTTGAGGAACCGGGTCCAGACCTCGGCACCGACGGGCGGGTGAGGCTTCCATGAACCCCGGGGCGCCCTCGGGCCGCACGGCATGGGTGCGTTCGGTCGCGGTCGGACTCGTTCTGGCCGCGGTCGTCGCCCCCGGGGCGCTCCGGAGCCCCGAGCCCCTGCTGGGTCAGGCCGTTCGCTACTCCGGGTCGGTCAGCTACTCGACCGGCTCGTACGTGTTCGCGGAACGCACCCACTCGTTCTGGCTGTCGAACGGTCTCAGCGTCGGCGGCTCGAAGCTGCGGGCGTCCGCGACCCTTCCACTCATCCTGCAGAACAGCGGGCTCGTGAGCGTGGTGGGCGGCCAGCCGGTCCCGACCGGTGGTGAGGGAAGCGGGGTCGTGGGTCGCCGATCGGGTGACGGCACGGTCGGCACGAGGCGAAGGGACACCGGTGGTTCGGGTAGCGGCATGCTCCAGACCGACTCCACGGTCGTATTCCGGGACGCATACGCCCTGGAAGTCGGCGATCCGTCGCTGCGCCTGGGCTACGATGCGTACTCGGGCTTTGGGCTCGTGAGATCGATGTCTCTCAGCCTCGGGGCCAAGGCTCCCCTTCGCGGCCTCGAGTCCGGCGTCGGAACCGGCGAGTGGGATGTCGGGGCGGGCGCATCCATCGCCATGGGCGTGGGGGGCACCTGGTTCTTCCTGGACGGCGCACACTGGTGGTTCGGCGACCTCCCGGAGTTGGAGCTCCAGGACGGTGTGCTGTATTCCGCCGGTGTTTCACGGCTGTTCGGCGAAAGCGGCACGTCGATGCTCGCGAGCATCTCCGGGAGCAGCCGCATCGTGCCGACGGCGGCCGCACCCCTTAGTCTGTCTTTGGGGCTGTCACGGTTCCTGGAGCGTGGACGATCGCTCTCGCTCGGCCTGACGGCCGGGCTCAGCGAGGCGTCCTCGGACCTGTCGGCGTATTTCGGATGGAGTCTTCCCGTGGGAGGATCATGAGCATGAGCAGCAACCACTTATCGCGGCCCGGCACCTCGCGGCCCGGCACCCTCGGCGTCATGGGAGTGGGCCTCCTGCTGACGGCGCTCATGGCCGCACCGGCCGGCGCCCAGGTGGGCGAAGGCCCCTGGCCACGCACGGACTACGCTTCGATGGACGGCGAAGAGTTGTACCGCGAGGCCTGTGCCGGTTGTCACGGTCCCGACGGCACCGGTATGGCGTCGTCGGCGGTGGGCTTTCTGATCCCGCTCCCGGACTTCACCGACTGCAGCTTCGCTACGCGGGAGCCCGATTCCGACTGGATGGCGGTCTCGCACGACGGTGGGCCAGCCCGGGGCTTCGACCCGATCATGCCGGCCATCGGTGGCGTTCTCACCCTCGAGCAGCTGCAGCTCACGCTCGACCACATCCGAAGAATGTGCGCCGACGACAACTGGCCCCGCGGGGAGCTCAACTTTCCGCGGGCGATGGTGACCGAAAAGGCGTATCCCGAGGACGAGGCCGTCTTCACGTACGGGACTTCCCTCGACGGCCCCGCCGCGCTCACCGGCGAGTTCGTCTACGAGAAACGCTTCGGCGCCCGGAACCAGATCGAGTTCGTGGTGCCTTTCTCGTATCGGTCCCGGGACGGCGCTTCCTGGCAAGGAGGGCTCGGCGACCTCGTGGTGGGGGTCAAGCGCGCGTTCTACCACAGTCTGGAGAAGGGATCGATCTTCAGCGCTGCGGCCGAGATCAAGCTCCCGACGGGTGACTACGAGGATGGCTTCGGCGTCGGCACGCCGGTGTTCGAAACCTTCGCATCCTACGGACACAGTCTCCCGGCCGACGCGTTCCTGCAGCTGCAGGGCGTGTACGAGCGGCCCTTCGACGCCGATCGAGCCGGGGACGAGGCGGCCCTACGGTTGGTGCTCGGGAAGAGCTTCACCGAAGGTGCCTGGGGCCGGACATGGAGTCCCATGGTGGAGGTCCTCTCGAGTCGGGAGCTCGAGGACGGCGCGACGATACACTGGGACCTGGTACCGCAGTTTCAGGTCACGCTCAACACCCGGCAGCACGTGATGGCGAACGTCGCGGTGCGGGTTCCGGTCAACGACACGGCCACACGAGAGCCCACACTGCTCTTCTACATCCTGTGGGACTGGTTCGACGGCGGATTCTTCGAGGGATGGTAACCATGCGCATCATGACCTACACGGCATCGCTGACCGCGCTCCTCAGCGTCGGGTATATGGTGGGCGACCTGTTCGCCCAGACGTCGCCCACTCCGTACGAGCCGTCGTCCCAGGAAGCGCTCGCCGCGCACGGCGGCGCCGCGCGTCTCTTCGAGACGAGCGACATGTGCCTCGCGTGCCATAACGGTGTCACGACGGCACTCGGCGAAGACATCTCCATCGGATTCGACTGGCGTGCCTCGATGATGGCCAACGCCGCCCGCGATCCGTATTGGCAGGCGGCGGTTCGCCGGGAGATCATCGATCACCCGGTGGCACAGGAGGCCATCGAAGACAAGTGCTCTACGTGTCACATGCCCATCGCGCGGTACTCGGCCCACCTCACCGGCGGCGTGGGTGAGGTATTCGGAAGCCTGCCGCGATACGGCGCGGACCCCCAGCTCGCGGCGGATGCGCTCGACGGCGTGTCATGCTCCGTTTGCCATCAGATCGCGGAGTCGAATCTGGGCTCGCCGGAGAGCTTCACCGGAGGCTTCGAGGTCGACGAAAGCACGGCGACGGGGGAGCGCACCATCTACGGTCCCTTCGAAGTCGATGACGGGCGGGTGCGCCTCATGCAGTCCGCGTCGGGCTTCCGGCCGGCCGAGTCGCCCCACATCCAGTCGTCCGAGCTGTGCGCGTCCTGCCACACGCTCTACACGCACTCGCTCGACGAGGACGGGAACGAGATCGCCGAGCTCCCCGAGCAGGTGCCGTATCTGGAGTGGCTCCACAGCGATTACCGAGAAGAGCAGAGCTGTCAGTCCTGCCACATGCCCGTGGTCCAGGGCGAAGCCCCGGTCACGAGCGTGCTCGGGCAGCCTCGCACCGAGGTCTCCAGGCACATCTTCCGGGGCGGCAACTTCTTCATGCTTCGGATGCTGAACCGGTACCGGAACGAGCTGGGTGTTACGGCCCTGCCCCAGGAGCTCGACGCCGCGGCGACCCGGACCGTGGAGCACCTCCGAACGAGCACCGCGCGGGTCCGGGTCGAGGAGGCCCGCCGCACGGACGGGGGCGTCGCCTTCGATGTGCTCGTCGACAACCTGGCCGGTCACAAGCTGCCCACGGCGTACCCGTCGCGGCGGGTGTGGCTGCACGTAACGTTGAGCGATGCCTCGGGACAGGTCGTCTTCGAGTCCGGCGCGCTCCGACCCGACGGGTCCATCGTCGGGAACGACGCGGACGTCGCTGCCGATGCCTACGAGCCCCACTACTCCGTCGTACGTGTCGCAGATCAGGTCCAGATCTACGAGTCGGTCCTGGGTGACCCTTCCGGCACGCCCACCACGGGCCTCCTGACCGCCACCCACTACCTGAAGGACAACCGGATCCTACCGACCGGCTTCGACAAAGCTACCGCCGATCCGGACGTCGCCGTCCGAGGAGACGCCTTCGCCGACAGCGACTTCGTGGGCGGCTCGGACCGGACGCGCTATGAGCTCGAAGTCGCCGGCGCGACTGGCCCCCTCACGGTGGAGGTGTCGCTCTGGTACCAGCCCATCGGCTACCGGTGGGCACGCAACCTCGACGACTACACCGATCACTTCGAGCCGGAGCGGTTCGTCCGGTACTACGACAGCATGGCCGAGGGGTCGGGCGTGCGGATCACGGGCGCGGTGGTGGA
>JBBDSM010000153.1:5130-14496 GCA_040904945.1 Gemmatimonadota bacterium | reverse complement strand
TCCGGAGGAACGTCCGGCGGAGGCACGACCGGCGGGGCTTCGGCCGTCGTCGGCGTAGCGTCGACCACAGGATCCGCGTTCTGCCGCTCGGCGAACAATGCCGCAAGTCCGACCACGAAGAAGCCGATTCCCAGCGCATACCATCGTGCGATGCGTTCTCTCATCGGCCTACGCCATCTGGAAGAGCTCGGAGTGGATGCTACGGAGGGGCACGCCGGCCTCGACGAGGGCATCTTGGGCCATGTCCGTCAGTGGCTGCGGGCCGCACATGAAGCACTGCGCGCCGTCAGGGAGCTCGGAGAGGGCCTTGCGGATGAACTCCGGCGTCGGCCACCCCACCGCGCCCTCCCACCCCTCGTGGGGCTCCTCGAAAACGTAGTGCACCTGAAGGTTCATGCGCGCTTCGAGCGCCTCCAGGTCGTCCCGCAGCGGCGTCGCCTCCCAGGCGTGCGTCCCGTAGACGAGACGCACGGGCCGCTCATCGCCCCGGTCCGCCATGGACCGCAGCATACCCACCATCGGCGCGATCCCCACCCCGCCCGCGATCATGAGAAAGCCGGGCGCCGACGGATGACGATCCACGGTGAAGATACCGTGCGGACCGTCGACGTAGGCCACGGTCCCGATCTCCGTCTTCCCGATGGTGCCGGTGAAGTCCCCGAGCTCCTTGATGGTGAGCTCCAGGGCCGGAGCCCTCTCGGCGCTCCCGGAGATGGAGAACGGGTGCTCCTGGGCGCGCAGGGGTGAGCGGCCCAGGGAGATCCAGACGAACTGACCGGGCTCGAAGCGGAAGCCATCGTGCCCCTGCGGCTCGAGGCGTAGGCGCCAGCAACGCCCCCGGACCGGGCTGACCTCCGTCACCCGGTAGGGTCGCGCCGTCAGGGCGATGGGCTTCATCACCCGCACATACGCCACGATGACGATGAGCGATCCCATGAAGAGATCCAGGACGATCCGTGTCCAGAAGAGACCCGAGTGGTATCCAACCCCCACCACATGTACGAAGGCCAGCACCATACCCGCGACCGCCAGCACGATGTGGGCGATCCTCCATCGGTCGTAGCTGATCCCGAAGGCCTTCCGCCAGAGCGAGGAGGCCGCCAGGACGACGAAGATCGCGAGAGCCAGGCGACCCGCGGTCATATGGAACGGCGCGCTCCCCGGCCACGCGGGCTCCAGAGTGCGCGGATAGGCCACGCGGAGGATGGCGTAGTGCGCGACAACCAGCAGCAGCCCGACGACGGCCAGCCAGCGGTGGAGCATGTACAGCACGTCCATACCGAACGGAGCCGTCGCCCGTCGGAATCGGGCCGTCAACAAGAACTGTCCGCCCATGAGGGCCAAAGCCCCGAATCCGAGCCCCATGGAAAAGTCGAACCACCACCCCGCCCCCCGGGCGACGACGAGGCCGCTCCCGAGCACGACGAGCGGCGCGACGATCAGCGCCACGTAGGCGAACGACCAGATCAGGCCCGGAATACGCCCCTTCATCCGAGCCCCGTGCCCCGTTTGCGCTGCCAGGCCTTGTCCAACTCACCGCCGAGGATGACGGTCGAGCCGACGCCGACCACGATGCCCCACTGAGCGGGATCGAGCGGCACGGTGCGGAACACGGTCTGCATCGGTCCCCAGTACAGGACCGCGATCTGCGCCAGGAGCGCCGCGAGCAAGCTCACGAACAGGAAGCGGTTGGAGAACGGTGGGACACGGAAGATCGAGCGCTCCAGGGACCGACAGTTGAATACGTGGAAGAACTGGAAGACGACCATCTGGGTCATCGCCATGGTTCGCGCCGTGTCGAGATCTCCGGTGGCCTCCATCGTCCACCAGAACGTCCCGAGGGTGCCGGCCGCCAGCACGACGCCCACACCCCCCAGACGCTCGAGCAGCCTCCACGGGAGGATCCCTTCCCGACGGGGTCTCGGCTTCTTGGTCAGAAGGCCGGGCTCACCCGGCTCCACGGCCAGCGCGATGTCCTGCAGTCCGTTGGTCACGAGGTTGATCCAGAGGATCTGTGCCGCCACGAACGGAAGCGGCCACCCCGCGGCCAGAGCGACGAGGATCGTGATGACCTCCCCCACCGCGGTAGAGAGCAGGAAGAAGGTGACCTTCCGGATGTTGGCGAAGACCACGCGCCCTTCCTCCACGGCCGCGCGGATGGTGGCGAAGTTGTCGTCCTGCAGAACCATGTCCGACGCTTCGCGGGCCACGTCGGTGCCGGTGACACCCATGGCGATCCCCAGGTGAGCGGCCCGGAGCGCCGGGGCGTCGTTGACGCCGTCGCCGGTGACCGCGACCACTTCGTCTCTGGCCCGCAGGCGCTCGACGATGCGCAGCTTGTGCTCCGGGGCCACCCGGGCGAAGACGCGCACACCCTCGTCGAGCACTCGGTCCAGCTCCTCGTCTGAAAGCTCGGCGAGCTCCGCGCCCTCCACCGTGCGACTGTCGGGCTGAGCCAGCCCAAGCTGCACGCCGATGGCGCGTGCCGTGGCAAGGTGGTCGCCTGTGATCATCATGACCGCTATCCCGGCCCCCTGCACCGCGGCGACCGCGTCGATGGCCTCGGGTCTCACCGGATCCTCCATGCCCTGGAGCCCACAGAACACGAAGCCGTCCTTCGTGGCCTCGCTCCCCAGCGCCGCCTCCGTGGTGTCACGGTACGCCATCGCCAGAACCCTCAACCCCCGACCCGCCAGATCGTGCGCGGCCTGACGGATCTCGCGCTCCCGCCCGAGATCCAGGGAGGCCGGCCCGTCCAGGCCCGACAGGGCGGTGCATCGGGCGAGGACCGCTTCCGGCGCCCCCTTCATGTAGATCCGGAATCCCTCACCGGCCCGCACGAGCGTCGCCATGAACTGGAGCTCGGGCTCGAACGGGACCAGATCGAGCTCGGGAAAGAGCTCCCGCTCCGACTTCGCGGCAATGCCGGCCTTGGCCGCGGCCACCAGCAGGGCGACCTCCGTGGGATCGCCGAGGGGATTTCCGTCGTCGCCCACGATGCGCGCATCCGCTTCGCTGGCGAGCACCCCGGCACGTAACGTCTCCAGGAGAGGCGGACGATCGTCGGCGTTCGCCGGCTCACCGTCGGATTGAATCCCCCCTTCCGGATCGTATCCCACGCCCGTGACGTCGAAGCTCGCGCCCGACGTCCAGATGGTCCGGACGGTCATCTCGTTCCGGGTGAGGGTCCCCGTCTTGTCCGAGGCGATGACCGTCGTGCTTCCGAGGGTCTCCACCGCCGGAAGCCTGCGGACGATGGCTTTCCTCGCTGCCATTCTGCGAACGCCCACCGCGAGGGTGACCGTCAGCACCACAGGAAGACCCTCGGGTATGGCGGACACCGCCAGGGCCACCGTCGTCATGAAGACCTCGGCCCATCCGAGGCCACGGGCGAGGCCGAGAACCGCCGCGACCAGCGAGAGCCCGACCAGCGCGATGCCGACCCGCTTCCCGAACGCATGTACGCTGACCTGGAGCGGGCTCTGGACCTCTCCCGCCTTCTGGACGGCTTCGGCGATCCGGCCCACCTCGGTGCGGCCGCCGGTGAGGACCACGAGTCCGCGCCCCCTTCCCCGCGTCACCATCGTGGCGCCGAACGCCATGTTGACCTGGTCGCCAGCCACCGGAGTGCCCTCGAGCTCCACCCGAGGATCCTTGCGCACCGGGACGGACTCACCCGTGAGCATGGACTCGTCGACTTCCAGGTCCACGGTCCGGAGCAAGCGCAGATCCGCCGGCACCCGGGCTCCGGACGTCAGGAGCACCACATCCCCCGGGACGAGGTCCTCCGCGGGCACCTGCCGGACTTCCCCGTCTCGCAGCACCTCGGCCTTGGGCGCGCTCAGGCGGGCCAGCGCCCGCATGGCCTGACGCGCCTTGAACTCCTGCACGAACCCGATCAAGGCATTGAGAAGCACCACCACCAGGATGACCGCGGCATCGACGTAGTCATCCAGGGCGATGGTGACGGCCGCCGCGACCAGGAGGATGTAGATGAGGGGATCGCGGAACTGGTGGAACGCCAGCGACCACCACGGCTCGACCTCTTCGACACGGATCGTGTTCGGACCGTAGCGCGTGAGCCGGGTCCGGGCTTCCTCCGAGCCCAGCCCGTCGCCGGTGCTCTCCAGCCGCTCGACGGCCTCGTCGGCCCGGATCGACCACCAGGGCGTGGGCCCCGCGTCACCGGCTAAGCCGGTCGTGCCGGCGCCTTCGGGCAGGGAGAGCCCGTCATCGGGGGACATAGGGGACCGGTTCGGCACGATGCGGGCCTGACAAGGAAACGAGTGGTGGGTCATGCGGAGGGTCCGAACCACGCTAGCGCCGGGAGGGATCGCCGGCAACG
The DNA here is from genome assembly GCA_040904945.1 of Gemmatimonadota bacterium. Classification (GTDB taxonomy): domain Bacteria; phylum Gemmatimonadota; class Gemmatimonadetes; order Longimicrobiales; family Gaopeijiaceae; genus JAWLHJ01. The sequence goes on along the minus strand of JBBDSM010000153.1, from coordinate 10,151 downwards.
AATGGGGTGGGGAGCGTCATGGGGAACCGGCCCGGCCCGGATGCCACGCTTGACACCGTTTTAGGCCCTCCTAATACTTAAGTTGAGGCTCACCTAAAACGTATCGGATCGTCATGCGCATCCTCGCCCTCCCACTGCTCGCCTTCCTCGTCCTTCAACCGCCGCCCGTGGCGGCTCAGGATGCGGACGTCACGCACGTCCTGGCCGGCCGGGTCGTCGACGAGGCCGGGGCAGCCATCGCCTTCGCGGAGGTTTCGCTGACCGGCCGGCAGGGCTCGGCGCTGGCCGACCGGACCGGGTCGTTCCGGCTGCGGGGGGTCGCCGCGGGCGAACACCGATTCGTCGTGTCCGCGACCGGCTACGCCACCACGGAGCGCGAGATCGACGTTCCCCTCGGCGCGCCCGTGACCATCGTGCTGAGGACGGATCCGGTCGCTCTGGAGGCCCTCACCGTGACGGGCACGATGCAGCGGACTTCGGTGGCCGAGTCGCCCGTCAAGATCGAAGTGGTGCCCGGGCGGGTGCTCCAGCGCAGCGCGACGAACAACCTCACGGAAGCCATCCAGTTCGTGAACGGCCTCTACACGCAGATCGACTGCGGCGTCTGCTACACGAACAATATCCGCATCAACGGAATGGAAGGACCCTACACCGCGGTGCTCATCGACGGCATGCCCCTGATGAGCGCCCTCGCGTCCGTTTACGGTTTGAACGGCCTGAACCCGGCGCTCATCGAGCAGATCGAGATCGTGAAGGGACCGGCCTCCACGCTCTACGGCTCCGAGGCGATGGCCGGCGTGATCAACGTGATCACCAAGGATGTCCGTTTCGCGCCCAGGTTCTCCGTCGATGCCCGCACCTCCTCCGATGCCGAAGGAAACGTGGACGTCGCCGTCGCGTCGCCGCCGGGGGACCTGAGCGGATTCGTCAGCGGGAACGTGGCGTACAACCAGCGGTTCGTGGACGACAACGGCGACGGGTTCACGGACTTCCCCCTGACCCGGCGCGCCGTCGTGTTCGCCAAGGTCGATCGATCCGTGGACGGGATGCGCCGCGGAGGGTTGAGTGCCCGCTATCTCTGGGAGGATCGCTTCGGGGGCGTCGAGGCGTGGACGCCGGCGGACCGAGGAAGCGACCAGGTCTACGGCGAGTCGATCGTCACGCGGCGGGCCGAGCTCATCGGCTCGTGGACTCCGGGCTGGGGTCCCGCGCTCCGGGTCGAGGGGTCCTATACGTGGCACGACCAACGCAGCCACTACGGCGACGCCGGATTCGACGCCACCCAACACGTCGGATTCGCGAACGTGCTCCTCACCCGGCGGATCGGGGGGCACGCCCTGCTCTTCGGAGCGACGACTCGGCTGGAGTCTTACGACGACGACACCCCGGCCACCCCGGACGCCGACCGCCGCTGGGTGCCCGGCCTCTTCGTCCAGGACGAGCTGAGGCTCGGCGGCGGCTCGACGGTGCTGGCGGGCGCACGCGTCGATCGCTACGGCGAGCACGGACTGGTCGTGTCCCCTCGGCTTGCCCTGAAGTGGGAGCCGTTAGAGCACACCGCCGTGCGCCTGAACGCGGGAACGGGATTCCGGGCGGTCCATCTGTTCACCGAAGACCACGCAGCACTCACGGGATCCCGCGAGGTCATCATCGCGTCGGAGCTCGAGCCCGAGCGCTCGAGGAGCGTCACGGTGAACGTGAACCAGGTCGTGGAGTTTGGACCGCACCCGATGATGATCGACCTGGACCTTTTCCATACGCGCTTCAGCAACAAGATCGTCCCCGACTACGACGTCGACCCGCAGTGGATCGTCTACGACAACCTCGGGGGATACGCGGTGAGCCGGGGAATCTCGCTTTCGCTCAACCAGAACGTGGACTTCGACCGCTTCCTCTACTCGGTGGGCGTCACGTTTCAGGACGTCTTCACCGAGCGCGGCGGGACGCGTGAGGACGAGTTCTTCGCACCGAGCGCGCGCGTCGTCCTGGGCGCGACCTACAACGCACGACGCTTGCCCGTCACCCTCGACTATACCGGGTCGGTAACGGGGCCCATGCGCCTGCCGAGCTACGCGCCTCCCTTCGAGCGGCCGGAGCGCTCCCCCACGTATTCGGTCCACAACGTGCAGGGCACCTGGAGGCTCGGAAGCGGCGCGCAAGTCTATCTGGGCGTCAAGAACCTGCTCGGCTTCGTGCAGCCGAGCGCGCTCGTCCATCCCGAGGAGCCGTTCAGCGACAGCTTCGACACGGCGTACGTCTACGGTCCGCTCCGGGGTCGACACCTGGTGCTCGGGGTCCGTTACGGGGTGGCGCGGTGAACGTGGCTACCCCACTGATCGCCGTCCTGTGGACGCTCGCGGTCCCTGCCCTCGCCGACGGCCAGCCGCGCGTGACCGGCTTTCCTGATACGGACGACGGATCGCTCGTCACGTTCGGCGACGCGGACTACGCGTGGACGATCCGCCCACTGGACGGATCCCCCACGACGCTCGAACCGTTCCACGGCGAAGTCCTGTTCATCAACCTGTGGGCGTCGTGGTGCCCGCCGTGCGTGCGGGAGCTCGGGAGCATCGAGCGGCTGCAGGAGCGGCTCGCGGACGCTGACGTGCGCTTCCTGATCGTGGCGGCGGAAGGTGAGCGGCCCGTCCGGCGTTTCCTCCGCCGGTACGGCTACGACCTCCCCTTCTACCTCGAGATCTCACGCATGCCCGGGAGCTTCGGACTCCGAGGGCTCCCCACGAGTTGGGTGATCGACCGCGACGGACGCATCGTGCTCGTACGGCACGGTGAGGCGGTCTGGGACACGGACGAAGTCGAGGCGTTCCTGCGCCGGGTCGCGGGAGCGCCCTAGTGTAGTGTGGTAGATCCGATCTAGATCTAGACTCATTCCAAAATTTGGGCTATCATCTTTCATGCCCGAACCCCATGCCGCCGACTCCCATGCACTCCTGCGCAAGCACGGTCTGCACGTCACGGCCCAGCGGCTGGCCGTTCTCCGGACGGTGCTCGGGCGGCCCCACGCCACCACCGACGAGATCTACCAGGGAGTGAGCGCCGAGATCGGCGCTGTTTCCCGGCAGGCCGTCTACGACGCGTTGGCGACCTTCACCGACGAAGGACTCGTCCGGCGCATCCAGCCCGCGGGATCACCCGCTCGATACGAGGGGCGGACCGGGGACAATCACCACCACCTCATCTGTCGGACGTGCCGCCGCATGGTGGACGTCGACTGCGCGGTGGGCGAGGCTCCGTGTCTTTCCGCCGCGGACCCCTCGGGCTTCGAGATCGACGAAGCCGAGGTCATCTATTGGGGGCGGTGCCCGGAGTGCATGGCGGTAGCAGACGAACCAACAACACCATCGAAACCCAGGAGAAGCACGTGAGCGACGGATTCAGCGAGCACGACAAGCAAGACACGCGGAGCACCAGCGAGAGCGAGAACCCGGTGATTTCGGCGCCGGAGCCGAAGGACCATCGGCCAAGGACCAACCAGGACTGGTGGCCGAATCAGCTCGACCTCACCGTGCTGCACAAGCATGCGGATGTTTCGAATCCGATGGATCGTGACTTCGACTACCCCGAGGCTGTGAAGCACCTCGACGTCGAGGCGCTGAAGAAGGACGTCATGGAGCTCATGACCGACTCTCAAGACTGGTGGCCGGCCGACTACGGGCACTACGGCCCGCTCTTCATCCGCCTGAGCTGGCATGCGGCGGGAACGTACCGCATCCATGACGGCCGGGGTGGCGGCAGCGACGGCTCGCAGCGCTTCGCCCCGCTCAACAGCTGGCCGGACAACGCGAACCTCGACAAGGCGCGGCGACTCCTCTGGCCCATCAAGCAGAAGTACGGCCAGAAGCTCTCGTGGGCCGACCTGCTCGTCTTCGCGGGGAACTGCGCCATCGAGTCGATGGGGCTCGAGACCTTCGGCTTCGCCTTCGGCCGGGAAGACATCTGGGAGCCGGAAGAGATCTTCTGGGGTCCGGAGGACAGCTGGCTCGGCGACGAGCGCTACAGCTCCGACCGGAGCCTCGCCGAGCCGCTCGGCGCGGTCCAGATGGGGCTGATCTACGTGAACCCGGAAGGCCCGAACGGCAAGCCCGATCCGCGCGCTGCGGCCAGGGACATCCGCGAAACCTTCGCACGCATGGCGATGAACGACGAAGAGACCGTCGCCCTCATCGCCGGCGGGCACACGTTCGGGAAGAGCCACGGTGCGGGTGACCCCGCCCTCGTCGGCCCCGAGCCGGAAGGCTGTCCCGTCCATGCCCAGGGACTCGGGTGGAAGAGCTCCCACGGCACCGGAAAGGGTCCGGACACCATCACCGGCGGCCCCGAAGGGGCATGGACGCCCACCCCCATCGAGTGGGACAACAGCTTCTTCGAGACGCTGTTCGAGCACGAGTGGGAGCTCGGCGAGAGTCCGGCAGGCGCCAAGCAGTGGAAGCCGAAGGGAGCCGTCGCAACCGTGCCGGACGCCCACGATCCGGACGTCCGCCACACCCCGACCATGCTCACCACCGACGTGGCGCTCCGCGAGGACCCGATCTACGAGAAGATCTCGCGTCGGTTCTACGAGAACCCGGACCAGCTCGCCGAGGCGTTCTCCAAGGCGTGGTACAAGCTCCTGCACCGCGACATGGGTCCCGTCTCGCGCTTCAAGGGCCCGTGGATCCCGGAGCCCCAGATCTGGCAGGACCCGGTTCCGGCGGTCGACCACGAGCTCGTCGACGCGAATGACATCGCGGAGCTGAAGAAGCGCGTGCTCGCCTCGGGGCTGTCCGTCTCGCGGCTGGTCTACACGGCTTGGAGCGCTGCGGCCACCTACCGTGACACGGACAAGCGCGGCGGAGCCAACGGGGCGCGGATCCGTCTCGCTCCCCAGAAGGACTGGGAGGTCAACGAGCCGGCCGAGTTGGCGAAGGCGCTCGGGACCCTCGAGCAGATCCAGAAGGACTTCAACAGCGCCCAGTCCGGCGGCAAGCGGATCTCGCTCGCCGACCTGATCGTGCTGGCTGGCT
>JBBDSM010000153.1:0-5030 GCA_040904945.1 Gemmatimonadota bacterium | reverse complement strand
GCCGACCTCGTACTCGGCTCCAACTCCCAGCTCCGCGGCATCGCGGAGTTCTACGGCTGTGACGACGCACAGGAGAAGTTCGTGCGCGACTTCGTCCGGGCCTGGGATAAGGTGATGAGCCTCGACCGGTTCGATATCGCCTGACCTCGAGCGCGGAGCGTTGGAAGAGGGTGGAAGGGGCGTCCCGATCGGCGATCGGGGCGCCCCTCTCGGTTTCGAAATCACAAGCTCATGCCGGGCACGCTAGCGCACCGAGCCGTACCCACTTGATTCCCCACGACTACACCCGCCATCCTGACCGGCGCACATTCACCGAGAGATGACACGAAACGATGGTCCTCGTAGCGACCTTCCACGAGTCACCCGAAGGCTGCGGCGTGCCTGCCCGCCCCATGAGCGACGCCACGGATGAATGAGCTCGCCTGGATCGTCGCCGGCGGGGTAGCCATGACGGCGATCGCCCTCGTCGGAAGCATCACGCTCTTCATGCGGCCTCCCACGTTGGAGCGGCTCCTGCTACCCCTCGTGGGCCTCGCGGCCGGCTCGCTTCTCGGCGGAGCGCTGTTCCACATGCTGCCCGAGGCGCTCGCGCGGTCGGAAGACGCCATGGGTCCGTGGGCCTGGGCCGCGTTCGGGTTCACCTCATTCTACGCGTTGGAACAGTTCATCCACGGCCACCACCGCCACCGTGACGCAGCGGCCGGGCGCGAGCCCGTCACCTATCTGATCCTGGTCGCGGACGGTCTGCACAACTTCCTCGGGGGTCTCGCCGTCGCGAGCGCGTTCCTCGTCGACATCCGGCTCGGGATCACGACATGGCTGGTGGCCGCCGCGCACGAAGTGCCCCAGGAGCTGGGCGACTTCGGAGTCCTCGTGCACGGAGGGTGGAGCCGCGGCCATGCACTCCTGGCCAACGTCCTTTCCGGCTCGACCTTCCTCATGGGCGGATTGGTCGCGTATGCGGCGTCGCGCTCGTTCGACGTGGCGTTCCTGCTCCCGTTCGCGGCGGGCAACTTCCTCTACATCGCGGCGGCCGACCTCGTACCCGAGACGAATCGGCCACGGGGGACAGTGGGCGCGTCCGCGGCCACCCTCGGGGCATTTCTCCTCGGCCTGGCGCTTCTGTACGCGCTCGCGATTGGCGTGAGGGGTTGAGCGGACCCACAACCAATGGTCGACCGCACCTTCCCCGACGTTGCGGTGGGCTGGTGCTCAGTCGGCCTCGGAGAGGTCCGCGAGCACTCCGCTTTCGCGGTACCGCTTCAGCTTGCGGTGAATCGTGCGTCGGTCGACGCCCAGGACTTCCGCGGTAGCGCCCTTCTGCCAGCGGTTTCGCTCCAACATCGCCAAAATGTACTCGCGCTCCAGCCGCTCGACCGTCCAATCTGCCTCGAGAGCGCGTTCGAGGACGGAGGCTGCTTCCACCGTCGTGGCCCGCCTCGGAATGTCGAACGGGAAGCTCTCGGCACCGCCGTGCATGATCAGGGAGCGCTCGATGAAGTTTTCGAGCTCACGCACGTTCCCGGGCCACGAATACGCCATCATGCGAGACAGCGTCCGCGTCGACAGCCCGGGTGGTTGCACGCCGTAGTCCTGGGCGAACCGCGAGAGGAAATGCTGGGTGAGGAGCGGGAGGTCCGACAGTCGGTCCCGGAGCGGGGGGACCTCGATGGGAAACACGTCCAAACGGAAGAAGAGGTCCTCACGAAACGCCCCTTCCGCGACCATGGTCCGGAGCTCCCTGTTCGTGGCCGCTACCAGTCGAAAAATCCGTTCGCCCTTTGACCTCCGGAGTTGCCGGTCGAGCTGCTGCGGAGAGAGGAGAGAACCGTGAGCCAGAAGGAGCTGGGGGACCGCGTCGACGAGGCCGCGCGGCTCATGGACGGCTTCGCCAGCCGCACGGGCCTGACGTCGAACCGGCCACCCCGACGGTACTTGTGGACCGATGCGTTCGCGGTTTGCAACGATCTCGCCCTGCACCGGGTTACCGGTGACCGCCGCCATCTCGAGCGAGCGCTCGCCTTGATCGACCAGGTGCACCACGTGCTTGGACGGCATCGTGCGGACGACCGCCGTGAAGGTTGGATCAGCGGCCTGCCGGAACGAGAAGGATCCCGTCGCCCGACCGCGGGCGGGCTGCGCATCGGCAAGCCGCTCCCGGAGCGAACCCCGGAGGAGCCTCCGGACCCGCGGCGGGAGTGGGATCGCGACGGGCAGTACTACCACTATCTGACGCGGTGGATGCATGCCCTGGACCGCGTCTCGCGGGCGACGGGGGACCCAGCGTACCGCGGCTGGGCCGTCGACCTCGCCCTCGCCGCCCATCGGGGGTTCCGAACCACCAACGGAGCTGCCCGACTGTGGTGGAAGATGAGCATCGACCTGTCCCGCCCGCTGGTTCGTTCCAGCGGGCACCACGACCCTCTCGACGGGCTGCTCACCACATGCTCTCTCATGGACGAGGCACCGGCAACCGGGGCCGGTGAGCCGGCCGCTTTGCACGCGGTCGCCGAGGACCTCCGGGCGATGTGCCGCGACCGATCCTGGGCGACGGACGATGCCCTGGGCGCCGGCGGCCTGTTGGTGGACGCTTTTCGCTGCCATCTCCTCGGAGGCGATCTTCCCTTCCTGGATCCTGCGTTCCGGGAAGCCGTCCTCCATGACGCGGCCGTCAGCCTCGAGGCCGTCGTCGCGTCCGGGCTACTCCAGCTGCCCGCGCCGGCACGGCTGCCGTTTCGTGAGCTCGGCCTGGCCATCGGGGTGCGGGCCGCGGAGAGGATCCTCCGTGATCCGGCCGCCGCAGAAGAGGGAAACGCTGAGGGCGTCACCGGACGGGCCCTCGCCCGCCTCCGGGTCCACATCCATACCGCAGAACGAATCGAGCGCTTCTGGCTCCGCCCTGAACACCGCACCGTGCCCGGATGGCGCGACCACGAGGACATCTCCGACGTGATGCTCGCCACGACCCTCGAACCTTCGGGCTATCTCGACTGACGAAAGGTGCCTGAAGAGCTCATCCGCGTTCGGCGCCGTGGGGCAACATGTCCCATTCCGGTGCGCCACCGAGACGAACGCGTCCCTACTGATAAGCCAACGCGGTGGATCACCGTGGGCTGAGAAGCCTGTGACGGCTTGGTTCGGCGGGTTTCTCCCCCGTGGCATGGCTGTTGCACCCCTTCTGGGGGCGTTGGCCGGGGATCACCCGGAGAGAGGTCCAGCCAAAGGAGCAACGAATGGGACGCATGGAGGGGAGGATCGCCCTGGTCACCGGTGGCGCATCGGGGATCGGGAAGGCCACGGCGGAGCTGCTGGCTCGGGAAGGGGCCGCGGTGGCGGTCACAGACGTCGACGACGAGGCGGGCCAGGCGGTGGCGGACGCCATCAACGAGTCAGGGGGCGAGGCCCGGTACTGGCATCTGGACGTCTCCAACGAAGAAGAGGTGAGAACGGTGGTGGAAGAGGCGGCCGGTGACTTTGGTGGGCTCCACGTCCTGGTGAACAACGCCGGCATCGTCGGTGCCGACAAGCCTCCCCACGACATCAGCGCCGACGAATGGAACCAGGTCATGGCGGTGAACGTGAACGGTGTCTTCTTCTGCACCAAGCACGCCATCCCCCACCTGAGGAAGGCGGGAAGCGGGAGCATCGTGAACCTCTCGTCCATCTACGGACTGGTGGGCGCTGCGGACGCCCCGCCCTACCACGCCTCGAAAGGGGCTGTGCGCCTCATGACCAAGACCGATGCCCTGCACTACGCCGGCGACGGGATCCGAGTCAACTCAGTGCATCCGGGCTTCATCTCCACCCCCATGGTGAGGGGCTTTCTCGAGGGCCAGGACGATCCCGAGGGTGCTCGCAAGGCGCTGATCGGTCTCCACCCCCTGGGCCGGCTCGGGGAGCCCGGGGAGATCGCCGCCGCCATCCTCTTCCTGGCCTCCAACGAGTCCAGTTTCATGACGGGATCGGAGTTGGTGGTGGACGGCGGATACACGGCACGGTGAGCTCGCCAGCAGGCATCCGTGCCTGATGTGACACCTTGTCCCGTGGCACGAGGCTGGACCTCGACCTGGAGGTCGAGCTCGTGAGCCCTGGCGCCGATCGACGAGCCGGACCCTGGGATGTGCGGACGCGGAGCCGGTCCCGTTCGGCGCAAGCCACGTCGATCTTTGCGGCCATGGCGCGGCGATGCGTCCAGCTGGGGCAGAATGTCCCATCCCCGACCAAGGTGTCCCCACGGACGAACCAACACCGAGGATCGCCGGGGCCCTACGGGAGACGACGGGCAGTCTTTCTCGAACGCCGCCAGGGGCGGCAGCACGCGCGCCGCCCCTGAATCGGTTGTCGGGCGGCTATTCCTTGAATCTGTCGACCGCCTCACGGAATGCAGACTTCATGGAATCCCATGCGGAGTCCACACCATCCTTCATGGACTCCCACGCATCGTCATTTGCTTCTTCGATTTCGGCAAGCCTGGCCTTTCCTTCTTCAATCTTGTCTTTCAGCACCGCAACATGCTCGTTCAACTTCAACTGTGCAGTGGCACTGGCTCCAGACGCCTTCGCCTTCAGCTGGTCCACTTCCGCCTGCCACTCGTCCAGCTGAGCCCGCTTTTGCTGCTGGTAGAGCTCTTTGTCGTTCATGTTGTTCCCTTTTCTGGTGAGTGCTTCTTCCCACGCTTCATCAGAAGCGCGACGCTGATTCCCATCGCAAATCCTGCCGCAGCCGTAAGGAACAGCAGGAGAATTGCTGGCACTTCTCCGGTCAGCCAGAGAAAGCGAACCTCCCAGGATGCCTGGTTCTGGAGCGCAGTCACCGCCAGAGCAACAACCGAAACCAGGAGTACCACCAGCTTGACCGATCTCATTTCACCACTCCCTCTGAATCCGATTCAGGATCTCATCGAGACGCGTCACGAAGCCGAGCACCCGGTTCCGCTGAGTCGCGACGTCGGCCACTGACATGGGCAATTTCCGGGCCCACCGGAAGGGACACCTGCGCCTGATCGAGAGCCCCGCGAACTCGCCCGGGCC
>JBBDSM010000152.1:0-19398 GCA_040904945.1 Gemmatimonadota bacterium | reverse complement strand
CCGCGAGGCCGGCGTGACCCTGCTGGAGGTCTGATTGATGAAGGTCTATACCTACTCGGAGGCCCGGCGCCTCTTCGCACAGATCCTCGACGAAGCCCGTGACGGGGGCGAGGTGCGCGTCCGCCGCCAGGACGGGACCGAGTTCGCGATCCGGCCTGTGGCGCGGGAGGCATCGCCGCTGGACGTCGACGGGCCCGAAGCGGGGGTGAGCCGCGACGAGATCCTCGAAGCGATCAGGGAGTCACGTCAGGGTCCGTAACGAGCACCTGGTGCACCCTCACCCCACGGCCGCGCTCCACGCCTCGTTCTCCATATACCACTGCACCGTGTCAGCCAGGCCTTCCTCGAAGTCGCGGGTCGGGCGCCAGCCCAGCTCGTGCGCGGCCCGCGAGAAGTCGATGGCGTAGCGGCGGTCGTGCCCCGGCCGGTCCTTCACGTACTCGATGAGCGACTCGGGCTTCCCGAGCACCCGGAGCAGCGTCCGCACGACGGACAGATTCGTGCGCTCGGCGTCGCCGCCGAAGTTGTAGACCCGGCCCGCCCGCCCCCGCTCCCCGGCCGCGAGCACGCCGGTGCAGTGGTCGGCCACGTGGATCCAGTCGCGCACGTTCAGGCCGTCCCCGTACACGGGGAGGGGCTCGTCGGTCAGGGCCCGGCTGATCATGAGCGGGATCAGCTTCTCGGGATGCTGATACGGGCCGTAGTTGTTGGAGCAGCGCGTAATGACGGTGTCGAGGCCGTGCGTGACGTGATAGGCGCTCACGAGGTGGTCGGCGGAGGCCTTGGTCGCCGAGTACGGTGAGCGCGGAGCCAGGGGCGTGTCCTCGGTGAAGCGCGGAGCGTCGTCCGCGGCCTGGGCGCCGGTCGCCTCACGACCGGCCTCCGGATCGCGCCACGGGAGCTCTCCGTACACCTCGTCCGTCGAGATCTGCACGAAGCGCTCGACGCCGTGCCCGAGCGCGGCCGAGAGGAGGACCGCGGTACCCGTCACGTTCGTGCGCACGAACGGCGTGTCGGCCTCGATGGAGCGGTCGACGTGCGACTCGGCGGCGAAGTTGTAGACGACGTCGATGCCCTTCATGACCTCGTCGACGAGCTCGGCGTCGCAGATGTCGCCGCGCACGAAAGTGTGGCGCACGTCGTCCGAGAAGTCGTCGAGGTTCTCCAGCTTCCCGGCGTACGTGAGCTTGTCGAGGTTCACCACCTCGACCTCGAGGCGCTCGGCGAGCAGGTGCCGGACGAAGTTCGACCCGATGAAGCCGGCCCCGCCCGTGACCAGGACCTTCACGACCACGCCCTCGGCTCGGCGAGCACCGGATTGTCCCGGTCGCGGGCCACGAGCTCGGCGGCCCGGTGGAGCGACGGCACGGTGCCGGCGTCGGTCCACCAGCCGGTCACTTCGGCATGCCGCATGCGCCCCGCTCGGATGTAGTGGTTGTTCACGTCCGTGATCTCGAGCTCGCCCCGCGCCGACGGCTCCAGACCGCCCACGATGCGAAAGACCTCGGCGTCGTACATGTAGCAGCCGGTCACGGCGAGCCGCGTCGGCGGGTCGGCCGGCTTCTCGACGATGTCGGTCACCTGGTCCCCATCCAAGGTCGCGACGCCGAACCGCTCCGGGTCGTCGACTTCCTTGAGGAGGATCATGGCGCCCTCCGGATCCTTCCGGAAGCGAGCCACGGCGTCGGCGATGGAGTCCTGGAAGATGTTGTCACCGAGCATGACCACGATGGGCTCACCCGCGGCGAAGTGCTCGGCCAGGCCGAGCGCCTCGGCAATGCCCCCCTCCCCCTCCTGGTAGGCGTACTTCAGCTGCTCGAGTCCGAACTCCCGACCGTTCCGGAGCAGCCGGAGGAAGTCTCCCGCACCGTCGCCGCCGGTCACGATCAGAATGTCGTCGATCCCCGCCGCGACGAGCTGCTGCAGGGGGAAGTAGATCATCGGGCGGTCGTAGACCGGAAGCAGGTGCTTGTTCGTCACCCGTGTCATCGGGAGCAGGCGCGTGCCGACGCCGCCCGCCAGAATCACGCCCTTCATGCGGGCGCCACCGACCGGGTCGATTCACACGGCATCACTTCAATCGGCATCGATCTCTCCCACCTCCGTCAGGTAACGCCTCAACGCCTCGTGCCAGTCCATCTGCGGCCGGCCGAGAAGGGCTTCGGTTCCCGCCACGTCCAGCACCGAATAACGGGGACGGGGCGCCGGAGCACCCCACGCCTCCGTGCTCACCGGCTCGAGCGGGGTCGGAACCCCACACATGCGGAACGCCTGACGAGCCAGCTCCAGCCAGGTCGCGTCACCCCCGTCGGCCACGTGCCACACCCCCCGCGCGCGCCGCTCCAGGAGATCGAGGAGGCCCTCGGCGGTGTTTCGCGCCCAGCTCGGCCGCCCGCGCTGATCGTTCACGACCCGGAGGGGCTCGGACTGCTCCCTCCCTCGCTCGAGCATCGCCGACACGAAGTTCCGACCGCCGGCACCATACAGCCAACTGGTTCGGACCACCAGCGCGCCGGGCTGGGACGCCAGCGCGACCCGCTCCCCCTCGAGCTTGGTGCGTCCATACACGGAGAGCGGTGCCACGGGCGCGTCCGGCGCGTAGGGAGCGCGCGCCTCACCGTCGAACACGTAGTCGGTGGACACGCACACGAAGCGTGCCCCCGCCTCGGCGGCGGCCTCCGCCACGTGCCGCGTGCCGTCACGGTTCACGCGCATTGCGAAGGCGGGCTCTTTCTCCGCCCCGTCCACCGCCGTATAGGCAGCGCAATGCACCACGTCGGTGAAGCGCGGCGCCGGCAGCCCGTCCGTCCTCGCGCCGCGCCCTCCAAGCAGGAGGTCCCACACCGCGTCGCGGTCGGTCACGTCGAGGTCGTCGCGGCCCGCCGCGAGAACCTCGTATCCCCGATGCTCGGCGGCCCCGACCACCTCGGAGCCCAACAGCCCGGCCGCGCCGGTCACCAGCATATGTGTCATAAGAGACCTTCAGCTCGCGGAAGAAGCCACCACAGCGCATGGCACCCACCCCCCAGAAAACAAAAGGACCCTCCCGGACTTCTCCGGAAGGGCCCTTTGCGCGCCTGGGCGCGAACCGCGCGGTCGCTCAGGCGCTCGGAACCACGACCTTGGGCGCCTTCTCGATCTTGCCGGCCGAGATGCACCGCGTGCACACGCGAACCCGACGCCGCACGCCCTCACGATCAACGATCTTCACCGTCTGGAGGTTCGGCAGCCAGCGCCGCTTGGTCCTGTTGTTGGCGTGGCTGACGTTGTTCCCAGTGCTGGGCAACTTGCCACACGTATAGCAGACTCTAGCCATCTCTCTACTCTCCCCCGCTGTCCCCGCTGCCCTCGCTCCCTTCATCGTTCCCGCTTCCACCGCCGGGTACGACACTGAGCTCGAGGACCTCGATGAAATGTGTGGCGAACTCGGCCGCGAGCCGGTCCCCCTCGCCGATGGACTCGGACTCGGTCCACACGGTCAGTACCGAGTCGTTCATGGCGAGCACCGTGCCCGTCACGTCGACTGACACGCCAGGTTCGACGGTCCCTTCGACCTCGGCGTCGCTACCGATCGAGACCAGGAACGGGTTCCCGTTCGGCATCTCGAGCCAGTACCCCTGGGTGCCGAGCGTGCTCGCCACCGGCAGGCTCTCGAGCCGTATGGCGCGGTCCTGGAATCCGGACGCGTCCATCTGGATGCGCTCCGGGTCGACGAGCGGAGGACGGTTGCGCTCTTCTTCCTCCGCGGCCGCCACGGAATCGGCAAACGCCTGGCGCTCAGCCATCTCGCGCGAAGCCTGACCGTTCAGCCAATAGAGAAAGCCACCGATCGTCGCGAAAGCGAGGATCATTAGAGGTAGGCCGAGATTGCTCGCGCCGCGCCGGGAAGCGTTGTCCGCCATGTACGTCGTCCTGTCTGATTGAAGTCGACCGCTTACGAAGAGCGGCACAAACTAATCGACGAGCTCGATGAGCGACATGTCTGCCGCGTCGCCCTTACGATTGCCGAGCTTCAGAATGCGCGTGTAGCCGCCGGGACGCTCCGTGAAACGCGGAGCGATGTCGTCGAACAGCTTCCCGAGCGCATTCCGGTCCTGGATCTTGCGCGCGGCCAGCCGGCGCGAGTGGATGTCTCCGCGACGGGCCAACGTGATGAGCCGCTCGGCGTACGGCCGGAGCTCCTTCGCCTTGGCAGTCGTGGTCTCGATCCGCTCATGCAGAAAGAGCGACGCGGCCATGTTGCGCAGTGTCGCCTTCCGGTGGCTGGGCGAACGCGAAAGCTTACGACCCTTCTTACGATGCCGCACCGTTACTCCTCACCACCAGCGGTGGCTTCGGCTTCCTGGTCCACGAAGAAGAGGCGGCCGTCGTCTCCCTCTTCGAGTTGCATTCCGAACCGCAGGCCGTGCTCCTCGAGGAAGTCCGCGATCTCCTTCAGCGACTTCTTGCCGAAGTTCTCGATCGCGAGCATCTCTTCCTCGGTGCGCTGCACCAGATCGCCCAGCGTGCGGATGTTCTCTTTCTGAAGCGAGTTCCGTGACCGGACGGACAGCTCCGCGAGATCGTCGATGGACTTCTCGAACAGATCCTGCAGCCTGTCTGAAACCGGCACGGTGCCCTCGGGCCCGGCCTCGTCGGGGAGGCCGCCCTCGCCGAAGTACAGCATGTAGTCGAAGTGCTTCCGCACGAGCTCGGAGCCGTACTTCACGGCGTCCTCGGGCGTCACCGACCCGTCGGTCTCGATGGTCATGGTCAGACGATCGAAGTCCGTGCGCTGACCGACACGCGTCTCTTCGACGGTGAAGTTCGCGCGACGAACCGGGTTGTAGATCGAGTCGATCCGTACCATGTCGACCGGCGCGCCCCGGGGGAGCGTGTGCTGGTCGGAGAGTACGAAGCCCCGTCCCTTGTTCACGTGCAACTCCACGTGGACGTCACGGTCCTCCTGGAGCGTAAACAGGTGGTGGTCCGCGTCGAACACGGAGGCGCCGGCGGCGTCCTGAATGTCGCCCGCCGTCACCGCTCCCGCCTTGCTCACGTTGATCTGGAGCACGGCCTCGTCGACGTCATCATCGAGCTCGACGACAAGCGCCTTCAAGTTCTGGATCACCTGGTGCACGTCCTCGACCACGCCCTGGATCGTCTGGTGCTCGTGCACCACGCCCTCGATCCGGAACGCCCACACCGCCGAGCCGCGAAGCGACGACAGCAGAACGCGGCGAATCGAGTTGCCCAGCGTATGGCCGAAGCCACGCTCGAGCGGCTCCATGACGAACACCGCAGAGCGCGTGACGTCCGGCGAGTCGAGAATCTCGACACGCTCCGGAAGCACGAGCCCGGTCAGATCTATCTCCACATTGTCCTCCTGGTGGACCGTTGACGCCCGAACTCGCTCGGCGAGTCCGGGGCGTCGTATTACTTCGAGTAAAGCTCCACGATGAGCTGCTCCTGGACGGCGAGCGGAATATCCGCACGCGTCGGCTGGCGAACCATGCGGCCCACCTTCGCCTTCTCGTCCAGCGCCAACCACTCGACCAGGGAAGGACGCGTACGCGCCTCCAGGCTGGCCTCGATCGGGAGCAGGTCCTTCGACTTGGTCTTGACCGCGATCTCGTCGCCCGACTTCACGTGGAAGCTCGGGATGTCGACGATACGCCCGTTCACCTCGACGTGACGGTGACGCACGAGCTGACGCGCCGCGGCGCGGCTTTGAGCGAAGCCCATGCGGAACACGATGTTGTCGAGACGCGTCTCGAGCGCGATCAGCAGGTTCTCACCCGTCACGCCCGGCACGTGGGCCGCACGCTCGAACAGGTTCCGGAACTGCTGCTCGTGAAGCCCGTAGATCCGCTTCACCTTCTGCTTCTCACGGAGCTGCACCGCGTAGTCGGACTGCTTACGACGCCGCTGCTGGGCGGGGCCGTGATGTCCGGGCGGGTACGCGCGACGATCGACGGGGCACTTGTCCGTGTAGCACTTCTGCCCTTTTAGAAACAGCTTCTGGCCTTCACGACGGCAGAGTCTGCAAACGGGTCCGGTATAACGCGACATAGTCTTCTATTTCCTCAGACCCGACGCTTCTTCGGCGGCCGGCATCCATTATGCGGCAGCGGCGTCACGTCCTGAATCGACTTGATGAACAGACCCGCCGAGGCGAGCGCCTGAATTGCGGACTCACGGCCAGACCCCGGTCCCTGCACCAGGACATCGACCCGCTTCACCCCCATACCGGCGGCTTCACGGCCCGCCTGCTCTCCGGCCACGGTGGCGGCGAACGGCGTCGACTTCTTGGAGCCCTTGAAGCCCGCCTTACCGGCGGTGGCCCACGTCACGACGTTGCCCTTCGTGTCGGTGATGGTGATGAGCGTGTTGTTGAACGTCGCCTTGACGTAGGCAATGCCCTCCGCCTCGACGACTTTTTTGCTGCGCTTGGGACGCGCTTTCGGCTGTGCCACGATCTAATTCCTTGTCTGCGGCGGCTTACTTCTTCGGAGCCTTCTTCTTACCTGCGATCGCACGACGCTTGCCCTTGTGGGTCCGGGCGTTCGTCTTCGTCCGCTGGCCGCGCACCGGGAGCCCACGACGATGTCGTAGCCCGCGGTAGCAGCCGATGTCCATGAGACGCTTGATGTTCATGGACTTCTCGGTGCGGAGCGCACCCTCGACCTTGAACTTGGCCTCGATCTCGCGCCGAAGACGGTTCACGTCCTCGTCACCGAGATCTTGAGTGCGAAGGTCCGGGTCGATGCCGCACGCGTCGATGATCTGCTTCGCGCGTGGGTGCCCGATCCCGTAGATGTAGGTCAGAGCGATCTCGATCCGCTTGCCGCGCGGGAGGTCGACGCCTGCGATACGTGCCATGGGCTACTCTTGGTTCCTGTCGGAGACGGTCGTCATTGCGACGCTCATCCCTGACGCTGCTTGTGCTTCGGATTTCTGGAGCAAATGATGCGGACCACGCCTTTACGGCGGACCACCTTACAATGCTCGCAGATCGGTTTGACGCTGCTTCGGACCTTCACTGGATATCTCCGACGTCCGTTTGTGGCAGAGCTAGGTAGTATAACCCTGGTGAGACAGGCCTTCAAGCACCATCGACAGACGGCATCGCCGCCCCGACGGAACTGTCCAGCCCCGTGAGAATCCTGGGCCCATCGCCCGTGATCCCCACCGTGTGCTCGTAGTGCGCCGACAACGCCCGGTCGGCGGTCACCACGGTCCAACCGTCATCCAACGTACGGATGTCCGGCGATCCAGCGGAAAGCATGGGCTCGATCGCGAGCACCATGCCTTCCCTCAGGAGCGCGCCGTGTCCGGGACGCCCCACGTTCGGTACCTGCGGCTGCTCGTGCACGTCGCGGCCGATCCCATGACCGACCAGGTCCCGCACGATGCCGTACTTCGTTCCGTCCACCACCTTGACCACCGCGGCGCCGATGTCTCCGACGTGCTTGCCGGGAACGGCCTCGGCCAGCGCGGCCCACAGCGCCCGCTCGGTGATGTCCATGATCCCTCCAGCCTCGTCGCTCGGGTCACCGACCGCGAACGTCCAGCCGGAGTCCGAGCACCAACCATCGAGCCGGACGCCGACGTCCACCGAGACGATATCGCCGTCTTCGAGGATCCGCTCCTTGGACGGGATCCCATGCACGATCTCTTCGTTCAGCGAGATGCAGACGCTCCCGGGAAAGCCGTACAGGCCCTTGAACTCCGAGTGCGCCCCCTCGTGCGAAACGATGAAGTCGTCACAGAAACGGTCGATCTCCCACGTGCTCACCCCCGGGCGGACCTTGGACGGCAGCTCGGCGTGGAGGGCGGCAATGATCGCGCCTCCCCGGGCGATGATGTCCATCTCCTCGGACGTGCGTAGATGAATCATGCGCGCGCCCCGACGACGGCCGCCCTGAAGTCCTCGTAGACCGCATCGAACGAACGGTCCCCGTCGATCCGGATCATTTCGGCCCGGTGCTTCTTGTAGTGCTCGATGAGCGGAGCCGTCTGCTCACGATACACCTCGAGGCGCCGCTGGACCGTCTCGGGCGCGTCGTCTTCTCGGTGCACGAGCTCCGCCCCGCAACGGTCGCACACGCCCTGCTCGGCCGGCGGATCGAAGTGCACGTTGTACACCGCCCCGCACTCCGGGCACGACCGCCGCCCGGAAAGCCGCTTGAGCAGCACGTCGTCGTCCGCCTCGAAGTGGACGACCACACCGACCTCGAGACCTTCCTCCCGAATCGTCGCGTCGAGCCCATCGGCCTGCGCGATGGTCCGCGGGAAGCCGTCGAAGACGATGTCCGTGCCCGCCGGTAGCCCAGCGATGTGTTCCTTCACGAGCCCCAGGATCAGATCGTCCGGCACCAACTCACCGGCATCCATGTATCCCTGGGCCTTCTTTCCGAGCGGCGTACCATCACGGCCCGCGGCGCGAAGCAGGTCCCCGGTGGATACGTGCACGGCCCCCGTGTCGTCCGCGAGGCGGACGGCCTGGGTTCCCTTCCCGACGCCCGGGGCGCCCAACAGAATCACGACCATCGATCGCTTGGCAGTCGTCACGCTACATGTAACGCTGACGACCGCGCATCTTCACCCGACCCTTCTTCATGAAGCCGTCGTAGTGGCGAAGAAGCAGGAGCTGCTGCGCCTGCTGCACGGTGTCGAGCCCCACACCCACCACGATCAGGAGGCTCGTGCCCCCGAAGAAGAACGTCTGGATGTTGAAGATGTCGAAGATGAAGAACGGCACGAGCGCAACGAACGCCAGGTAGACCGAACCCGGCAACGTCACCCGCGTGAGCACCCGGTCAATGTACTCGGCCGTGCGCGTGCCGGGCTTCACACCCGGAATGAACGCACCCTGCTTCTTCAGGTTCTCCGCCAGGTCGACCGGATTGAAAATGATCGCCGTGTAGAAGTAGGTGAAGAACAGGATGAGCAGACCGTACGTGATGTAGTACGTCATGGTCTGCGGCTGGAACATCTCGGCCAGCACCGATAGCGGGCCGAGGTCCAGGAACGCCGCAGCGGTGCCGGGCACCACGATGAACGACTGCGCGAAGATGATCGGCATGACGCCCGCGGAGTTCACACGGAGCGGCACGAAGCTCTTCTGACCTTCGCGGATCCGACCGCGTCCCACGACCTTCCGCGGAATCTGGACCGGGATCTTGCGGGCGGCCATGGTCATCGAGACCACGCCGGCGCAGACGCCGACGACCACGAGGAGTAGCGCGACCATCCCGAAGGTGCTGATCTCGCCCAGGGTGTAGGACTCCCAGGTCCGGGCCACGGCCTGCGGGAATGTCTGGATGATGCTGAAGAAGATCAGCAGCGACATGCCGTTCCCGATGCCGCGGTCGGTGATCTGCTCACCGAGCCACATCACGAACACACCACCGACGGTCAGCGTGACGACGGTGGTGAACATGAAGAGCCAGCCGGGCGTGGTGACCGCGCCCGGAATCGACTGCAGGAACACCGAGTAGCCGTACGCCTGCGCGGCGGACAGAACGACGGTGGTGTACCGCGTCCACTGCGTCAGCTTCTTCCGCCCGTCCTCACCTTCCTTCTGAAGCTTCTCGACGGTCGGGAAGACCGCGGCGAGGAGCTGGAACATGATGGAGGCGGAGATATACGGCATGATGCCCAGGGCGAGAATCGTCGCCCGGGACAGGCCGCCACCCACGAACATGTCGTAGATGCCGAAGAACGTGTCCTGCAGCTGGCCGAACTGCTGCTGGAGCACCCCCACGTTGAGGCCCGGAACGGTGATGTGCGAACCGGCCCGGTAGATGAGGAGGATGAACAAGGTGAAGAGGATCTTCTCCTTGAGCTCCGGTACCCTGAACAGGTTTGCGACGGGGTTATTCGCCATGGGTCAGGTCGTTCCTGGCTTGCTCAGCTTTCGGTCGGCTCGGCGGACTCGGTCGGCTCGGCGGGCTCGGCCGCTTCCGCGGTCTCAGCCGCTTCGGCCGTCTCGGCGCCGATCACGCTCACCGTGCCCCCCGCCGCCTCGATCTTCTGGCGCGCGGATGCGCTGAAGGCATGGGCCGTCACATTGAGCGCCTTATCGATCTCGCCCATACCGAGCACCTTCACCGGCAGCTTGGCGGAGCCGACGAGGCCGGCCTTCGAGAGCGCTTCCGGTCCGACGTCACCGTCCAGCCGCGCCATGTCGCCGACGTTGATCGGCTGGTACGAACGGCGGTTCGGGCTGCTGAAGCCACGCTTCGGAATGCGCCGAATGAGCGGCATCTGGCCGCCCTCGAGCCTCGGGTGGACGTTTCCGCCGGAGCGGGCCTTCTGACCCTTCTGGCCACGTCCCGCGGTTTTGCCGGTGCCCGACCCCGGGCCGCGTCCGACGCGCTTCCGGTTGCGACGGGACCCCTCGGTCGGAGACAGTTCGTGTAGGTCGGTCATGTTTCGTCCACTTCCTCTACGTCCACCAGGTAGCCGACCTGCTCGAGCATCCCACGGATGGCCGGCGTGTCGTCGTGGACGACGCTCTGTTGATGATGCTTGATTCCCAGCGCGAAGAGCGTGCGGCGGTGCTTCCCCTGCCGCCCGATTCCGCTGCGAACCTGCGTGATGCGAAGCTTCTTCGACTGCTTAGCCATGGCGATGTACCCCCAGGGCCTCGACCGGCACACCACGCTCGGCGGCGGCCTGCTCGGGCGTCACCAGCTCGGTGAGTCCGTCCATCGTGGCCCGGACGACGTTGATCGGGTTGTTCGTGCCCAGGCACTTCGTGAGCACGTCGGTGATGCCCGCGGCCTCGAGGACGGCGCGCACCGGACCACCCGCGATCACACCCGTACCGGGCGCGGCGGGACGCATGAGGACGTTTCCGGCACCCCAGTGCCCGACGATCTCGTGCGGGATGGTGCCGTTCTCGACCGGAACCTTCACCATGTTGCGCCTGGCGCGCTCGAAAGCCTTCCGGATCGCCTCGGCCACCTCGTTCGCCTTCGCGATCGAGACGCCGACGTTCCCCTTCTGGTCGCCTACGGCCACCAGCGCGGAGAACGAGAACCGCCGTCCGCCCTTGACCACCTTGGCCACGCGGTTGATGAAGATGACGTTCTCGACGAGATCGCTCTCGCGGCCACGTCCACCCTTTTGCTTCTTGCTGTCTCTGGCCATCAGAACTTGAGCCCCCCCTCGCGGGCACCCTCGGCAAAGGCCTTTACCCTGCCGTGGTACCTGTATCCACCGCGGTCGAACACGACCGTCTCGATTCCGTTTTCCTTCGCGCGCTCCGCCAGCATCTTACCGGTGGCATACGCCATCTCCGTGCGCCGATTTTCGCCCTCCGGCTCGAACCCGCGCAACTCGCTCACCGTGCTGGAAAGCCCGGTGAGGGTGCGGCCCGTGTCGTCGTCGACGAGCTGGCCCTCGATATGCTTGATGGACCGGAAGACTACGAGCCGCGGCCGCTCGGCCGTGCCGATCACCTTGTTCCGAACGCGCTGGTGGCGGCGCTTCCTCTGCAGGAAGCGACTCTTCTTGAGCTTGCTCTGCTTGATCATCTCTTAAGATCCTGCCGTCTTACCGGCCTTGCGGCGGACGTGCTCGCCCTGGTAGCGAATGCCCTTGCCCTTGTAGGGCTCGGGGGGGCGGAAACCGCGGATCTCCGCGGCGGCCTGCCCGACCTTCTGCTTGTCGATGCCGGACACCACGACCGTGGTCTGGTTCGGGCACGCGAGGTCGACGCCTTCCACCGGCTTGTACTCGATGGAGTGGCTGTAGCCCACGGTCAGCGTGATGGCCTTCCCCTTCGCCTCCGCGCGGTACCCGACGCCGACGATCTCGAGCGTCTTGTTGAAGCCGTCGGTGACCCCGGTGACCATATTCGCGATCAGCGAACGGCTGAGTCCGTGGAGGGCCCGGTGGCTCTTGGAGTCCGAGGGACGCTCCACGCGGATCTGGCCGTCGTCCACGACGACCGTCATCTCCGGGTGCACGTCGAGCTCGAGCGACCCCTTGGGACCTTTCACGGTCAAGCGCTGACCGTCGATTTTGGCCTCCACACCCTTGGGCGTGTCGACCGGCATTTTTCCGATACGAGACATCGTTGTTTCTCCGGGCCTACCAGACGAGCGCCATGAGCTCGCCGCCCACGCCTTGAGTACGCGCAGTGCGGTCGGAGAGCATGCCGGCCGATGTGGATAGGATGGCCATGCCGAGACCATTGCGAACACGCGGAATGTCGTCCGCGCCCACGAACCGGCGTCGTCCCGGGCGCGACACGCGCTCGAGGTGCCGGATGACCGGCTTGCCGTCGTGGTACTTCAGGTAGACGCGCAGCACGCCGAAGCGGCCGTCCTCGAGCACCTTAAACGAGTGCACGAAGTAGCTCTCCTGAAGAAGTCGAGCAATCTCGACCTTCGTGTTGGATACGGGCATGTCGGCCCACTTGTGGGACGCCTGTGCGGCGTTCCGTAGGCGGGTCAGCATGTCCGCGATCGGGTCAGTCATCATGATCTCTGGTCTCCCCTACCAGCTCGACTTACGGACACCGGGGATTTCGCCGCGAAGCGCCAATTCCCGGAAACAGATCCGGCAGACCCCGAACTTCCTGATGAATGCACGGGGTCGGCCGCACCGCTGGCAGCGGTTTCGGTGACGCACGCCGAACTTCGGCTTGCGCTTGGACTTCTCGACTAGCGCCTTTCTGGCCATTCCAGTTGCTCTCTCTGTGCTCTCAGGACGCGGCAGCGGTGATCTGCACCGGAGTCTCGCCGCGGAAGGGGAAGCCAAGCTCTCTGAGCAGGGCCAGCCCCTCGTCGTCTTTGTCCGTCGATGTGACGAACGTGATATCCATCCCGTGCACCTTCCGAACCTCGTCGAAGGTGATCTCCGGGAAGATGATCTGCTCTCTCACGCCGAGCGTGTAATTGCCTCGCCCGTCGAACGACCGCGTGTTGAGACCGCGGAAGTCGCGAATCCTCGGTATCGCCGTGCTGATCAGGCGGTCCAGGAAGAACCACATCCGCTCGCGACGGAGGGTGACGGACACGCCAACGGGCATCCCCTCACGCAGACCGAAGTTCGAGATGGACTGGCGCGCCCGGTTCACGACGGGCTTTTGGCCCGTGATGGTCCCGAGCTCATCGACCACGCTGTCGAGCAGTTTCTGGTCCTTGGCCGCCTCACCGACGCCGACATTGACGACGACTTTGAGGAGACGCGGGACCTCGTGCACGTTCTCGAAGCCGAACTCTTCGGTCAGCTTCGGTCGTGCCTGGGTCAGGTAATGTGTCTGTAGTCTGGGCTTCATGATGTCCGCTTACTGAGGCCGGGGAACGGGGTTGCCGGTTTTCACGGCGACCCGCTCCTTGGTTCCGTCGTCCTCGACCTGGATCCTCACCCGGCTGGCGACTTCGCCGGCCGGATCGATGAGCATCACATTCGAGATGTGGATCGGCGCCTCGAAGGTGATGATGCCACCGTCGGGGTCATCCTGGCTCGGACGGGTGTGGCGCTTCCGCTGATTCACGCCTTCCACCCGCACGCGCCCTTCGTCGCGTAGGACCTCGAGCACCGTGCCTTCGAGATCGCGGTAGTTACCGCGGATCACCTTGACCTGGTCGCCCTTCATGATCCGGTATTTCGGAGCACCCATCACAGCACCTCGGGCGCTAGGGAAACGATTTTCATGTACCTCTTCTCCCGGAGCTCACGCGCCACGGGCCCGAAAATCCGGGTACCGCGCGGCTCGCCCTGCGGGTTGATGATGACCGCGGCGTTGTCGTCGAAACGGATGTACGTTCCGTCTTTGCGCCGGGTCTCTTTGACTGTACGGACGATGACGGCTTGGACCACCTCGCCCTTCTTGATCCCGGCGTTCGGGATCGCGTCCTTCACGGTCGCGACGATGAGGTCGCCCACGCCGGCATAACGCCGCCGCGAGCCGCCCAACACTCTGATGCAGAGTGCGGACTTGGCGCCCGTGTTGTCGGCGATCCTGAGGATCGACTCCTGCTGGATCATCTCGGTCTCTCTCTATCTGTCCCGTCGGTTGCGAACTTGCTGGACTTCAGGCCGGGCGCTCGATCAGCTCGACCACACGCCAGCGCTTGGTCTTCGAAAGCGGGCGGGTCTCGACGATCCGCACGGTGTCTCCGACCTGGTACTCGTTGTTCTCGTCGTGCGCGTGGTACTTTTTGTCGCGCTTCACGCCCTTGCCGTACAGGGGGTGCGCAAAGCGCCGCTCGACCACCACGGTCACGGTCTTGTCGGCCTTGTCGCTTACGACAACACCTGTGCGGGCCTTGCGGGACGTCCGCTCCTCGGCCACGACCTGCTCATTCTGATTCTCGCTCATGTCTTCTTCAATCAACCTTCTGGGCGAGCTCACGCTCGCGAAGTACTGTCTTCAGGCGCGCGATGTCGCGCCGAATCTGTCCGACCAGGCCGGAGTTCTCGAGCTCCATCATGGATCCCCGGAAGCGCAGCTTGAACTGCTCTTCCTTGAGCTCCTTCATGCGCGCCTGGATCTCGTTGTCTTCGAGGTCTCGAATGTCGTCAGCCTTCATGATTCCGACTCCGCCGGTTAAAGCTGATCGTCGCGAACGACGAACTTGCACTTGATGGGGAGCTTGGCCGAGGCGAGCTGCATGGCGCGCTTGGCCACCTCTTCCGTAACACCCTCGAGCTCGAACATGATCCGGCCCGGCTTCACGACCGCAACCCACGACTCGGGGTTCCCCTTACCCTTACCCATCCGCGTCTCCGCGGGCTTCGAGGTGATCGGCTTGTCGGGGAAGATCCGGATCCAAACTTTACCGCCACGCTTGATGTGGCGGGTCATGGCGACACGGGCCGACTCGATCTGGCGGTTCGAGATCCAGGTCGGCTCGAGGGCCTGAAGCCCGTATTCGCCGAACGAAACCTTGTTGCCGCGATGAGCGGCCCCGCGCATGCGACCCGTGTGGGTCTTCCTGTGCTTTACTCTTTTCGGCGCTAGCATCTTCTATTCCTCGCTCGCTGTGTCAGGAGCCGGTCGAGTAGGTGCGGCCGCGCCGCTCTTCGATCACTTCGCCCTTGAAGATCCAGCACTTCACGCCAACGGTTCCGTAGGTCGTGAACGCCGTGACCTGGGCGTAGTCGATGTCAGCCCGCAGCGTGTGCAGCGGGACCCGACCCTCGTTATAACCTTCCGTGCGCGCGATCTCGGCACCGCCGAGACGTCCCGCGCACTGGATCTTGATTCCTTCGGCGCCCGAACGGATGGCCGCCTGGACCGCTCGCTTCATGGCGCGGCGGAACGAGATCCGCTGCCGTAGCTGGTGCGCCACGTTCTCGGCGACCAGATACGCGCTGACCTCGGGCCGCTTGATCTCCTCGACGTTCACAGAGATCTCGGAGTTGGTGAGCACCGCGAGCTCGTCGCGGAGCTTGTCCACCTCGGATCCACGCTTGCCGATGACCACGCCCGGCCGAGCCGTGTGCAGCGTCACCACGATCTTGCTCGGCTTGCGCTCGATGTCGATCTGGGCCACAGCCGCGTGTGACAGGCGGCGGCGCAGATAGATGCGGATGGTCTCGTCCTCGTGCAGGAGACGCGGGAAGTCCTTCTCCGCGTACCAGCGCGACGACCAGTCCTTGACGACTCCGAGCCTGAACCCGGTCGGGTGTGTCTTCTGTCCCATGTAATCAGGCGTCCTTGATGTCCACGACCACGGTGATGTGGCTCGTTCTCTTACGAAGCGGCGCGGCGCGGCCCTGTGCCGCGGCACGCCAGCGCTTGAGGGTCGGCCCCTCGTCGACGAACGCTTCGCGCACGAAGAGATCGTCGACGTCGAGGAAGTCACCCTCGTCCTGCGATTTGACCTGGGCGTTCGCCACCGCCGACCGGAGCGTCTTCCCGATCGTCTCCGCGGCTCCCTTCTTCGAGAACTGCAGAATGGCGTACGCCTCGTTCACTGACTTTCCGCGGATCTGGTCGATGACGAGCCGCGCCTTGCGGGGGCTCATACCGACGTGCCGGGCGATTGCTCTGGCTTTCATTTCCTGGTTCACCTCTACCGGGCCTTGACCCGCTTGTCGGCCAGCTTGCCCCCGTGACCACGGAACATGCGGGTCGGCGCGAACTCCCCGAGCTTGTGACCCACCATGTTCTCCGTGATGTACACGGGGATGAACTTGTTTCCGTTGTGCACAGCGATGGTGTGCCCCACGAACTCGGGGAAGATCGTCGACGCTCTGGACCACGTCTTCACGACCTTTTTGTCACCCCGCGAATTCATCGCCTCGATCTTGAAGAGGAGACTGTCGCTGACGAACGGACCTTTCTTTACGCTACGCGGCATTGATGATTCTCCGGCCTACGACTTCGTTGCTTTGCCGCGCTTGCGGCCACGCACGATGTACTTGGTGGATTCCTTCTTCTTCTTGCGGGTCTTCTTCCCCTCGGGCTTGCCCCAGGGAGAGACCGGCGGACGGCCACCCGACGTGCGCCCCTCACCACCACCCAACGGGTGGTCGACGGGGTTCATGGCGACACCGCGAACCTTCGGACGCTTACCGCGCCAGCGGTTCGCTCCAGCCTTGCCGATCTGCGTGAGCTCGTGGTCCGTGTTGCCGACCTGGCCAATCGTCGCCAGACAGGTCTTGTGGACCCGGCGCACCTCGGTCGAGGGGAGGCGGAGGCTGACGTAGTCGCCCTCCTTCGCCACCACCTGGACCCCGGCACCGGCCGAGCGCGCCATCTGTCCACCCTTGCCCGGCTTCAGCTCCACGTTGTGGACCGTCGTGCCGAGCTGGACCCTTCCGAGCTGGAGCGCCGACCCGACCTTCTGGTCCGCCTCGTCTCCCGACAGGACCTGGTCACCCACCGAAAGCCCGCGCGGGTGGAGAATGTAGCGCTTCTCGCCGTCGGCGTAGTGGATCAGCGCGATATTGGCGGTGCGGTTCGGGTCGTACTCGATGTGCGCGACCACGCCCGGCACCCCGTGCTTGTCACGCTTGAAGTCGATCTTCCGGTAGCGGCGCTTGTGCCCGCCACCCCGACGACGCGTCGTGATGTGCCCGTGATGGTTCCGGCCGCCCTTACCGTGCAGCGCTTCTGTCAACGACCGCTCAGGCCCGCGCCGCGTCACCTCGTCGTTCTCGAGAGTGGAGCGGAAACGCGTGCCGGGGGTCATCGGCTTGAATTTCTTGATAGCCATGATCAGCCCTGGTCGTAAAGCTCGATGTGTTCGCCTTCGCCGATCTGCACGACGGCCTTCTTGAACGCGGCCCGGCGCCCCTTGTTGGGGTTACGCGCCATCCGCCCGAGGAAGGCCCGACGGGCCTTACCCGGATACCGCATCGTGCGCACGTTCCGGACAGTTACGTCCCAGAGGCGCTCGACCGCTCGGCCGATCTCGATCTTGTTGGCGTCACGAGCGACGATGAAGGTGTAGGTCCCTCGCGCGTCCATCTCGTCGGCCGTCTTCTCGGTCACGACCGGCGCCATGATGATCTCGTACGGCTCACGCATCGGACGTCTCCTCGTTGTCGTCGTCCGCGCTCTCCGCGCCGAGCGCGTCAACGGCGCTCCGCTCGATGACGACCGTTCCGGCCCAGAGCACGTCGTAGACGGACTCTTCGCCAAACGGCATCACCGTCACGTTCGGGAGATTGCGGGCCGAAAGGTACACGTTCTGGTTTTGCCCGTCGGTGAGCAGCAGAATCTTGCCCTCGACCTCGCCTGCCTTGAACAGCTCCCGGAGGGAGGCCGTCTTCGGTGCGTCGAGCTTCGGAAGGTCCACCAGCATCACCCGCTCGTTCTCGGCCCGGTCATTCAGGGCGGAGCGACGCGCGAGCTGACGCTGCTTCTTGGGCAGCTTCTGGCGCCAGCCGTGCGGGATCGGCGGGAACGCCCTACCGCCACCGGCCCACTGGGCGGCGCGGATGGTGCCCTGCCGAGCGCGACCGGTCCCCTTCTGCCTCCACGGCTTCCGGCTTCCGCCCCGGACGGCCGCGCGGTTCTTCGCCGACGCGGTGCCCTGACGCTGGTTCGAGAGATACGCCTTCACCGCGAGGTGCATGACGCTCTCGTTCACGACGCCGTCGAAGAGGGTCTCGGGCAACTCACGTGCCCGCCCCTTCTTGCCGTCCGCTTTGAAATACTTCGCCTTATACATGGCTCACTTCGAGATCAGAACGTAGCCGTCGCGGGCGCCGGGAACGCCGCCCTTCACGAAAAGCAGGTTGCGCTCACCATCCACGCGAACCACCTGCATGTTACGAATCGTCGTGCGGGCCCCACCCATGCGTCCGGGGAGCTTCTTCCCCTTGATGACGCGGGACGGGTCCGTACCCGGGCCGATGGAGCCCGGGGTGCGCGACATGGGGTGTCCGTGACCGCCCGGGCGTCCTGCGAACCCGTGGCGCTTCACCACACCCTGGAATCCACGACCCTTCGACTTGCCGGTGACCTTCACCAGGTCCCCTGCAGCGAACAGGTCGACGGTGAGCTGCTGGCCCACCTCGTACTCTTCTTCCTCGCCCACGCGGAACTCCCGCATGAGGCGCGGTGCGACCTCGAGGCCGGCTTTAGCCACGTGCCCATTCTCGGCACGCGTGGCGCGCTTCTCCTTCCGCGCACCGAAAGCGAGCTGAACGGCACTGTAGCCGTCACGGTCCTCGGACCTCACCTCAATCACTGGGCACGGACCGGCCTCGATGACGGTGACGGGCACTTGCACGCCCTCCTCGTCGAAGATCCTGGTCATGCCGATCTTTTTTCCGATCAATCCGGGCATTTTCCGGAGTTCCTCCCTCAGTCGACCTTGATCTCGACGTCGACACCAGCCGGAAGATCCAGCTTGGTCAACGCGTCGATCGTCTGTGAGCGGCTCTCGACAATGTCGATCAGTCTTTTGTGCGTCCTGAGCTCGAACTGCTCACGGCTCTTCTTATCGATGTGCGGACCACGCAGCACCGTCCAGCGCTCCCGACGAGTCGGAAGCGGGATGGGGCCACGCACGGTCGCACCCGTCTTCTGGGCCGTGCGCACGATGTCCGCAGCGGTCTGATCGACCACCCAGTGATCGAACGCCTTCAGTCGGATTCTGATTCTCTCTGCCATGTGTTCCTTCGCTCTGGGTGGGGGGCGGCTCGCACCAACCCCCGCTGTCGCTCAGCCGTTCGGCCGCATGTTATACCGCAAAATCCTAATTCTTCCTGTGCCTCACTCCGCCGCTACGCGCGGCGGAGCCTCCCTCTAGCGGGGGTCGGTGCAAACCGCCCCTCGCCCTCTACTGTTCACCCGACCGGACAACCGCACCGGTGGGTCTGTTCGATCAAGGGCATCACGATCAGCCCTTAAAAAACCAACTGCAAATGATGGAGGGAGCTCCGCTCCCGCCTTCCCTTACACCTGTCTCGCGCGAAGCGCGGACAGGTGCTCCG
>JBBDSM010000151.1:0-3235 GCA_040904945.1 Gemmatimonadota bacterium | reverse complement strand
ACCTCAGGCGTCTCCTGCTGGGGGATACGCGATCTCCTTCATCTTCTCCTCGATGACGACCCAGTCGGACGTCTCGGGATCCCAACTCACGGTCACCTTGCGGGTCGTTTCGTCCGCCTCGACCGACCGGACGCCCGGAACTTCCGAGACCTCTCGCTGGATGGTGGATACGCAGTGCCCACAGCTGATGTTCGGCACGCTCACCGTCTTGCTCTCTTGTTCTGACATGTCTCGATACTCCTCTGTTCGTTGGTCTTGAGTTGCGGGGCTCAGGATCGGCCGGAGGCCTCGAAGACCTCCATGAGCTCGCTGAGCACACGCTCACGCTCTCCCACGTCGTCTCCCTGGATGGCGCTCGTCACGCAGGAGTGCAGATGTCCGTCCAGCACCTTCGAGCTCACCTTCTTGAGAGCCCGCTGGATCGCGACGATCTGATTCACCACGTCGATGCAGTACGCGCCTTCCTCGACCATGCGCTGCACGCCCCGCACGTGTCCCTCCACGCTCTTCAGACGACGTACGATGTCTTCCGTGGCCTTCCCGTCCATCCATGGCTCCTGTCTAGGTGCTGACCCACCCCCCTGGGGGGGGGATTCACTTTGAAGCTAGAAACCCGCGTCTCGTGCGTAAAGGGGTCCAGGGGACCTCGATTGCGGACCCGCTCCTCGGCTGCGGGGTTCACAGACGTCGTCAACTGTCCGCCCCCACGTGTATGACACCGTTGTAGACCATCTGCAGACCGAACTCCGGGCCCGGCCCGGCCGACACAGGATCCGAGCATGGCAGAGAAATCGACCGACACCGCCGCGGAGCCACTCACGGGGTCCGGTGGCGAGACGCTGGACACCCGGGGCGGTACCGACCCCATCGAGCTGTTCGCAGGCTGGTTCGAAGCGGCCCGGGCCGCGGGCATCGAGCTACCCGAGGCGGTCGCGCTGGCCACAGCCACGCCGGACGGGGTCCCCTCAGTGCGGATGGTCCTCCTCAAAGGCTTCGACGATCGGGGCTTCACGTTCTTCACGAACTACGAGAGCCGTAAGGCGGGCGAGCTCGACGCCAATCCCCACGCCGCCCTCTGCTTCCACTGGAAGGAGCTCGATCGCCAGGTCCGGGTGACCGGTGAAGTGCGCCGCGTCTCCGAGGAGGAGAGCCGCGAATACTTCGTCTCCCGACCCAAGGGGAGTCGACTCGGGGCCTGGGCGTCGAAGCAGAGTCGCCCGCTCGCGTCGCGGACGGAGCTGGAGGGCGCGGTCGAGGCCGTCCGGCGGCGGTTCCCGGGCGGGGACGTTCCGCTGCCTCCCTTCTGGGGCGGCTACCGCGTGCTGCCCGAACGGATCGAGTTCTGGCAGGGGCGCTCCGACCGCCTGCACGACCGGATCGCCTTCGACCGCACGGACGACAGGTGGAACGCGGTGCGACTCTACCCGTAGGGTAGCCGGAGCGGCCTTCACGCCGTATGCTGGCGCCATGCTCGCTTTGCAACGGGTGGTCACGCCAACTCGCGACGAACGCGCGATCGACGCTCCGACTCCGGTGTCAGCTTGACTCCGGGCGTCGCCGCGGCGCTCGCGCTCTTCCCCATCGCCCTCGCCGCGGTGCTCCTGGTCGGCTTCCGGGTCCCGGCGAAGCACGCCATGCCCGCGGCGTACCTGGGCACGCTCCTCGTTGCCTTCGGCGCCTGGCGCATGTCGCCCGCCCGGGTGGCGGCCGCGTCGATCCAGGGGCTGTTCCTGACGTTCGATCTGCTGTTCATCATCTTCGGCGCCATCCTCCTGCTCCACACCCTCGAGCGCTCGGGAGGGGTGGGCGCCATCCGGCGGTCGTTCGACGGTGTCAGCACGGACCGGCGCGTGCAGGTCGTGATCGTCGCCTGGCTCTTCGGATCGTTCATCGAGGGGGCGGCCGGCTTCGGCACTCCGGCCGCCGTGGTCGCGCCCCTGCTGGTGGCCCTCGGCTTCCCGGCCGCCGCGGCGGTCATGCTCGGGATGATGGTGCAGAGCACCGCCGTGACGTTCGGCGCGGTCGGCACCCCCGTCCTCGTGGGGATCCAGGGTGGCCTCGGTGGCGCCGAGTTCGACAGCTACCTTGCCGCGGCCGGGCTCGGGATGATGGACTACCTCCGGCTCGTGACGGCGCAGGTCGTCGTGTTCCACGCCATCGCCGGCGTGCTCATGCCCACCTGGATGGTCGTGATGCTGACACGCTTCTTCGGCGCGAAGCGCTCGTGGACCGAGGGGCTGTCCATCGTGCCGTTCGCGCTCTTCGGCGGCCTTGCGTTCACCGTCCCCTACGTCCTGTTCGGCACCTTCCTGGGTCCCGAGTTCCCCTCCCTTCTCGGGGCGCCCGTGGGGCTCCTCATCGTAGTTACGGTGGCCCGCAAGGGCTGGCTGCTTCCCCGCGACCGGTGGGACTTCCCGCCCCGCGGCGACTGGCTGCCGGAGTGGGTGAGCGGACTCGAGGGACGCGACACCGGGGCCCCGGACGGCGAAGGGATGTCGGGCCCACGCGCCTGGGCACCCTACGCGCTCCTGGGTCTACTCCTCGTGCTGACCCGGCTTCCATCCCTTCCCGTGGGCGGCTGGCTACGCTCGCTCGCTGTGACGTGGAGCGGGATCCTCGGCACCGAGATCAGCGCGTCGACGACGCCTCTCTACCTTCCGGGCTTCGTTCTCGTTGTCGTGGTAGGCCTGACTGCGTTGCTCCATGGGATGCCGAAAGGGGCCCTCCGCGCGGCGGTCGGCTCGTCGTCGAGGGTGCTGGTCGGTGCCGGGTTCGTCCTCGTCTTCACGGTCCCGATGGTCCGCGTCTACATCAACTCCGACGTGAACGGGGTGGGCCAGCTCGCCATGCCGCTGGCGATGGCCGAATGGGTGGCGGGCAACGTCGGGGCGGTGTGGCCGTTCTTCGCCGGGGTCACGGGCGCACTGGGCGCGTTCATCGCGGGCTCGAATACGGTCAGCAACCTGATGTTCTCGGCCTTCCAGTTCGGCATTGCCGAGCGCCTGGCCATGTCCACCGTCACCATCGTCGCGCTCCAGGCGGTGGGAGCCGCGGCAGGCAACATGATCGCCATCCACAACGTGGTCGCCGCGTCCGCCACCGTGGGGCTCCTCGGCCGCGAGGGATCCACCCTTCGTCGCACGGTGCTGCCCACCATCTACTACCTGCTGGTGCTGGGCGTGCTGGGGCTCATCGCCGTGCACGTGATCGGTACTACGGATCCCCTGACCGGCGG
>JBBDSM010000150.1:0-3294 GCA_040904945.1 Gemmatimonadota bacterium | reverse complement strand
ACCGGAGTGGTACATCCGCGCCGCGTCGCTACGGGTGGGGATCACCCGGTCGTTCCGGATCGACGCCGTGACCTTGAACGTATTCCCGCCCAGCCGCTCGACCTCGACGTCGCTCCACTCGAGGAGCGGCATGTGGTCCGCATGGAAGAGCGCGAACATGGCGTTGCGGTGCGCGAGCTCCTGGAGCATGAACGGCGGCGTGGTACGCCCGAACCACCTGGACGAGAATCCGCCGATCTCGACTTCGCCGAGCGTCGGATGGTCGTACGCCTCCCAGTCCTTGAACCACGCGCCCATCCCCAAACGGTCGTTGAAGAAGAGCTGCTGCATCTCGTCGGGGAGCGGTGCGTCCTCGTCCCACGCGGGTCCGTAGAACTGGTTGTTCGACCACAGCTCGTTGGTGAAGCTGATGACCCCGAGCGCGTCGTGTGCCCAGTCGAGCGTGCCGCCGTACACCGTGTAGAGGTCCTGCCAGATGTTCATGTAGCGGTAGTGCGGGAGCATGAGCTCGCCGCGCGTGCCGATGTACTCGTAGATCTCGGCGTCGCGGTCCGAGTACTCGCCGTTTCCCTTGTAGTAGCGGGAGCCCGGACCGTACAGGATCATCCCGCCCGAGTTATGCCACGACTGCGCCGCGGCGATGTTCGGATGGCCCTTGAGCCAGTTGCCGACCGTCCGCGTCTCGGGCCACGAGAACGGATAGCGGTACGCACCGCCCTGCACGTGGGACGGCTGCCAGTCCGAAGGGAAGTCGCGGTTCATGTCGTAGCCACCGCGGGCATCCTCGGCGCGCCTGCCGTCGCCGTCGTCGTCGATGGCCTCGCGTCCGAGAATGATGTAGTCGCCCCGCTCGCCCTCCGGCGCGGGCACCAGCAGACGCGGGTCGACGTCGCTGACGACCAAGTTCCCCTCGCCCGGCACGCGCTTCCGCATCATCCGGATCTCACCGTCGCCGTCGAGGTCGTTCGGGTTGTCCTCATTGGCCCGGCCGTCGAGGTCCGAGTCCCAAGGCAGCATGCCGGACCGGGACGGACCGCCCGTATCCAGGAAATTCTGGCGTCCGTCGGGGTTCATCGTCGGGATGATGTAGAAAACCCGCTGGTCGACCAGCTCCCGCACCGCCGGCAGATGGTCATAGTTCTCCATCAGGAACCAGATCAGATACAGGTTGACCTCGAGCCCCTGGATCTCGTTCCCGTGGATGTTGCCGTCGACGTAGAACGCCGCTTTCGAGGTGTGCGGTCCCGTGTCGGGGTTGTTGATGGTGACGGCCCAGATCTCGCGGCCTTCGCCCGAGCGTCCCGCAACCTCGACGGTCAGGAAGTCCCCGTACGCCTCTTCGAGCCGCTCCAGCGCGTCACGGAGGTCGTCGTGGTCGTAGTAGCGGTCGAAGCGGAGCCCCACGCGGGGCTCGCGGTCCGGAAAGGCGAACATACC
Organism: Gemmatimonadota bacterium; assembly: GCA_040904945.1. Lineage (GTDB taxonomy): Bacteria > Gemmatimonadota > Gemmatimonadetes > Longimicrobiales > Gaopeijiaceae > JAWLHJ01. The sequence goes on along the minus strand of JBBDSM010000150.1, from coordinate 1,857 downwards.
CGAGCCGCCGGTCTGCGCCGCGACCTCCACCGGCCCCGAGCCCGCGAGCCCGAGCACCCCGGCCAGCACGATCGCGGCCGCCGCCCCGAAGCGCGTACGGCATCTCGTCCGTGATTTTCCGCTGGATCCCCTGGTGCCGTTGCCCATCATCGTCGTCGTCTCCGCGTGCCTGTTCCGTGCCGTGCTCATCGGTCATCCCCCCCGCTCAGCGTCACCGGAACGGTGATCAGCCCACCGGCGCGCTCCGCAAATACCTCGATGGTCGCCGCCGTCCCCGCGGGCGCCTGAATCAGCCAGTGGAAGTCGGCCCGTCCGCTCATCCCCTCGAGCCGTGGGATCTGGTGCTGCAGGGACTCGCTCAGCAGCGTGATGTTGGAAGAGGGTAGGAGCCGCACGCTGATCGGGCGATTGAACCGGATTCGCTCGGCGAGGGCGAGCTGCGTCGGGAAATAGCCTTCGTTCGCGAGCGTGACCGTGACGCTCCAGACCCCCTCACCGCGGGCCTCGACCACCGTCTCCGCGACCTCGACCTCGGGGAGCCGCTCCGCGATCCAGAAGGCGAAGTCGACATGGCGCTCCAGTAGGCCGTCCAGCTCCGCGGCAGGTGGGATCACCCGGGCATTGGGCACGAAGCCTCCGACCTCCACGTCGCCAAGCTGCGGGTGGGTCGCGGGGCCCCAGTCGACGAACCCGTCGACGCCGAGCGAGTCGAAGAGGGCGAGCCAGCGCGTGTCCTCACTGCCCTCGCCAGCGGGTGGCGCCCAGACCGGTGTCGTGAAGGACGGCAGACCCATCTGGTAGTACGTGAACTGCGGGAACGATCCGCCCTCGTTCGGCGCCCCGGCGCCGCTCAACCCCGTGGCCTCGTGGAATTGCTCGCTCACGTACTCGAAGTACGGCCGGTCATCGTCGGCGAGGTTCGTCGGCACGTCCGGTGGATTGCCGGTGACCGCCGGCGGGGGCGTGCGGTTCGTCGGCGTCGGTGAGCGGAGATTGTCGAATGCCGACCAGACGAGGACCGCGGCCACGTTCGTGTGCTCGAACAGGAAATCCGCCAGCGCCTTCGACTCGGGCTCGCTGATCATGTGCGGCCCGACGTGCGGCTCGAAGTACTGGTACTCATGCTGGAAGTTCAGGTTGAGGTTCACGCCGTCGCTCCCCAGCGCAACATACGCCTCGAGGCTGTCCGGATGGATGCCTTCCGGCATGACGTCGAACGCACCTCTCTCCTCCCGTGCCCGAACCGCCTCGCGCATGAGCCGGGGCGCGATGGTGTCGGAGGCGAACGCACCACCGGGCCGCTGCACGCGCATCATGGTGACCAGCCCGTCCCCGTCGATATCCCGACCCAGCTCACGCGCGTTGAGGCCGCCGGCTGCGGTGTTTCCCTGGTACGGTTTGTACGGGGTCTCGACACCGGGGAGGGTGAAGACCAGCTCCGCCCCATCCGGATTCGCACGAGGGACCACGTAGATCGTGCGGGTGTCCAGGAGCTCCGTCACGTCGGGGTCGGAGCCGTACCCTGCCACCAGGCGTTCGGCGAAGCGGAGCGCGGCGTGCGAGCCCGCGATCCGGTTGGCCTCGAGGTTCGCCACCACGAGGAGCGCCGGGCGCTGGTCGAGCGCGCGGCCGTCCGACGACCCCAGGGTCAGGAGCCAGACGTCGCGTCCGGCGTTCGACGTCGCCAGGCTCGACAGCTGAACCAGATTGCCCTCGAGACCACGCACGGCCGACGTCAGCTCCTCGTAGTCCATGTACGTCCCGGCGTCCTGCGCCAGAACGCCAACCGGCTGTGCCAAAGCCAATGCGAAACCCACCGCCAACCACCACCCCACCGATCGTATCATGCTCTGGACA
>JBBDSM010000149.1:0-3326 GCA_040904945.1 Gemmatimonadota bacterium | reverse complement strand
CCCCCGCGGCCCGGCCGACTTCAGCGCTCGATGGGCGCCCTCACCAGATTGCCCCACTCCGTCCACGACCCGTCGTAGTTGCGCACGTTCGGGTACCCGAGCAGGTGGTGGAGCACGAACCAGGTGTGGCTCGACCGCTCCCCGATGCGGCAGTACGCGACCACGTCGCTGTCGGCCGAGATGCCCTGCTCCTTCGCGTAGATGGCCTGCAGCTCATCGACGCTCTTGAAGGTGCCGTCCTCGTTGGCCGCTCGCTTCCAGGGCACGCTCGCCGCTCCGGGGATGTGGCCGCCGCGTAGCGACCCCTCCTGGGGGTAGTCCGGCATGTGCAGGAGCTCCCCGCTGAACTCCTGGGGAGAGCGCACGTCGACCAGCTTGCCGCCCGCCTTCACATGGTCCATGACCTCGTCGCGGAAGGCCCGGATCGCGCCGTCGTTCCGCTCGACTTCCGGGTAGTCGGTCGCGGGGCGCTCGGGGACGTCCTTCGTGAGCGGCCGGCCCTCGTCGATCCACTTCTTGCGCCCGCCGTCCAGGAGGCGGACGTCCGGGTGGCCGAAAAGCGTGAAGACCCACAGGGCGTAGGCGGCCCACCAGTTGAAGTTGTCGCCGTAGAAGACGACGGTGGTGTCGCGGGAGATCCCCTTCGAGGACATGAGCTCGGCAAACTTCCCGGCATCCAGATAATCGCGGGTCACGGGGTCGTTCAGGTCCATGTGCCAATCGACCTTGATGGCGCCCGGAATGTGTCCGGTGTCGTACAGGAGCACGTCCTCGTCGGACTCGACGACGACGACACTCGGGTCGTCGAGGTGCTCGGCGAGCCAGTCGGTGGAGACGAGCTTCTCCGGGTGCGCGTACTTCTCGAATCGGGGATCTTGATCACGGGGAGCGGACATGGTTCCTCCGGAATGGACAAGTAAGGGTCTGGACTGCTAACCCCCCTTCCCTCCGAGGGGTTCACGACGGAACCCGCGCCTGGCAGGGTGGTAGCCCACACCATGAGCATGCCAGCCGACCTGTCCAAGATCGTGGACCGTTTCAAGCGCGCGCCCAAGGACCTGCGGGTGCAGGCGCTCCTCCAGTTCGCCAACAAGGTGCCGGAGCTTCCGCCCGAGCTTGCGGGCGACCGCTCCGCGCTCGAGCGAGTGCACGAGTGTCAGACGCCCTTCTTCCTCGCCACGCGTGTCGACGACGACGGCGCGGTCCATCTCTTCTTCGACGCGCCCGCCGAGAGCCCGACCGTGCGCGGCTTCGCGGGCATCTTGCGCGAGGGTCTCGAGGGCGCCGGATGGCGCGAGGTGCTCGACGTGCCCTCCGACTTCTACGCCGAGATGGGGCTGGGTGAGGTGGTATCTCCCATGCGGCTCAGGGGTATGAGCGCCATCCTGAACCGCCTCAAACGCCAGATCCGCGAGCAGGTGGAGACGGACGGCGCCGCGCCGACGGGGGCGGAGGCTTGAAGACCGCCGCGGTGACATCGGACCATCGGATTCGAAGAGGAAGGAGACGTATGCCTGGATTCACTCGGTCTCTCGGGCGCCTTTCGGCGGCTCTGTCGCTCGTCCTCGTAGCCTGCGGGGCGCCTTCGGTCGCCACGGGGGCCCAGACGACCGCGACCGGCGGCCAACGTTCCGCGACCGGCACGCCCACGGCCCAGGAAGGTCCGTACCTCTACGTCGCCGTGCAGGACGAGGCCCGCATCGCGATCATCGACGTGGAGAGCCTGGAGGTCGTACGCAGCGTGGATCTCACCGCCCACGGCTTCTCAGCCAATGCGAAGCCGCACCACGTGGCCGTCGAGCCGGACGGCGATCGCTGGTACGTATCGCTCATCGGTGAGAACCGGGTGGCGAGCTTCGACCGGGCCGGCGACCTCCTCGGCACGTTCGAGATGTCGACGCCTGGCATGCTCAGCTTCGACGCTGGGTCGGGGGTCCTGATGGCGAGTCGCTCGATGAGCGCGGTGAACCCACCGACCCGGGTCGGCTGGGTGGACACCCGGAGCATGGCGGGGGAGGAGATCGATGTTTTCTTGCCCCGTCCGCATCCGATGGCGCTGTCACCGGACGGGCGCTGGGCGTATACCGGCAGCCTCGGCGTCAATCAGATCGCGGTCATCGATCTCGAGACCGAGGACGTGACGCTTACGGACCTCCTGGGGCCCCCGCACGCGCTCGTCCAGTTCGACATCTCGGCGGACGGCCGTTGGATGGTGGCCGGCACCGAGCTCTCGGGCCGTCTGCTCGCCTTCGACCTGTCCGATCCGGCCCACCCGCGGCAGGTCGCCTCGCTCGAGCTAGGGCCCATGGTCTTCGACCCGGTCTTCGGGCCGGACGGGGCCACCGTGTGGGTGCCGGTGAAGGGTGCGAACGAGGTTGCCGTCGTGCGCACCTCCGACTGGACGGTGGAGCGTCGTATCGAGGCCGACAGCTTCTTGCAGCCCCATCAGGTCGTCTTCTCGCCCGATGGCTCGAGGGCGTTCGTCTCGAGCAACAACAAGGCCGATCACATGTCGGGTATGTCGGGAATGGAGGAGCACGCCGGCCACGGAGCCATGGAGTCGGAGACCGTGAACGGAAACGTGACGGTCATCGACACCGGGAACTACGAGGTCGTCGAGGTGATCGAGCTCGGACGCAACGTGACCGGTATGGGGATCGCGGGAGGATGACGATGATCGAGTCCGCCACCACGCCCTTGCATGTCGGGCTGCGCATGCTGCGCCCCAGTGCACTCGGAATCCTCTTGCTGTCGTCGCTGACGGCGGGTTGCGCCGACGCGGGAGGGGAGTCGGCCCTCGACGCGCGGATCGCCGACCTCGAGGACCGCTTCACCCCCGGCCTCCACACCCTGATGGGCGAGGTCGGCCAGCGGCACGCGATGCTCTGGTTCGCCGGGGATGCGGAAAACTGGCCCCTCGCGGATTACCAGCTCCATGAGATCGAGGAGCTCATCGAGAACATCGAGAGCCTGCACCCGGTGTACGACGGCGTTCCGGTCGCCGAGCTGCTGACCGAGACCACGCGGCCGCCGCTCGACGCGGTCGAGGCCGCCGTCGACGCCGGTGACGTGGTGGGGTTCCGCCAGGCGTTCGACGGGCTCACGCAGGGATGCAACAGTTGCCATATCGCCTCCGATCGCGCGGCGCTCGCCATCGTCCGACCCACCGCTCCACCGGTCACGAACCTCGATTTCTCGCCGTAGGAGCCCGTGCACCGCGGCACACCCGTGCTCAGCACGGGTCCGGCCCACCAGCTTCTACCACGGGCTGCTAGTGTCCCGAGTCGGAAGTCCGCTCGCAAGAAAGGCGCTGGGCCCTCGGGATG
>JBBDSM010000148.1:11878-20222 GCA_040904945.1 Gemmatimonadota bacterium | reverse complement strand
TCCAGAACCGCTCGGTAGACCTCGAGGTGCCGGTCCACCAGCCGCTCGTTGCTCCATCGCTCCACCACGCGGCGCCGTGCGGTGGAGCCCAACGTGGAAAGCTGTCCACCTTCGAGCAGTTCCACCACCGTGCGGGCCAGCGCGTCGGGGTCGGCGGGCGCGAAGAGCCCACCCACGGAGTCGTCGACGATCTCGGGAAGCCCGCCCACTCGGGAGGCGGCGACGGGCAGCTCGCACGCCATGGCCTCCAGGGCCGCGACCGACGTCGCCTCCATGAGCGACGGGAAGACAGCGAGGTCGCCACTGGACAGGATGCCCGGCATGTCGCCGTGGGGGCGCGCACCGAGGAACACGACCCGGTCGGCCACGCCGAGCTCGGCGGCCAGCCTCTCGAGACCCGGGCGTTCCGGCCCGTCACCGACCAGCACGGCCTCCGCGTCGACGCTCTCGACGATCCGCGGCATCGCCCGCACCAGAAACGCGACTCCGTTCTTCTCGAAGAGCCGGCGCGGCACGATCAGCCGCCTCCGTCCCGCCGGTGGCGCCGGCAGCGTGGGCGGGACCTTCGTGAAGGTGTCCGTGTCGACGCCGTTCGTGAGCGGCTCGACTTCGCTTCCCGGTGCGATGGACCGCGCGACCTCGGCGATCTCGGTGCTCGCGGCCAGGTTGTAGGCGGCCGCCCGTATGAAGCGTCGGAAGATGGGCCGCCAGAAGGGCGACTCGGCCCGCTTGAGGAAGTGGCTCGTGTGATACGTGGTCACGAACGGCACGCCGCCTGCGGCCCGGCGCGCGACCATGCAAGGAAGCACCGCGGCGATGTCCTGGGCGTGGAGGATGTCGGCTCCACGGGCGAGGGCGCCGAAGCGCGGCATCGAGCCGAGCGCGTGCGTGGCCCACCCCACCGTGTTCCGGGAGGGAAGCGGCGTGCGCCACACGCGGACTCCATCCATGATCTCGCGTTCCGGAAGCCCGGGCCGGGACCGGGACGTCACGACGTCGACCCGGTGACCCCGCGCCGCGAGCCCACGGCACAGGTAGTACACGTGACTCTCGAGGCCGCCTACCTCCGGAGGGAAATAGACGCTGTGCATCAAGATGTTCACGGGGTCCAGTCCGTCGTTCGCCGGGTGCGGCCGGTGAGCCGGGCAACGACGATGTCCGCGATGCGCTCCGCGGCGTGTCCGTCCCCGTACGGCTGCCGGGGCTGGGCGGTGCCCCGTTTCCGCCTGAGAAGCGCCCGCGTCCGGGCCAGGATCCGGCCGCGATCGGTGCCGACGAGCTCCGCCACCCCGGCTTCGACGCCTTCCGGTCGCTCGGTGCGGTCGCGGAGGACGAGGACGGGCGCCCCGAAGGTGGGTGCTTCCTCCTGGATGCCGCCGGAGTCGGTCAACACGACGTCGGCGCGCTGGAGGGCGGCCACCAGGTCGAAGTAATCCAGAGGCGGCGTAAGCGCGATCCGGGGATGCCCCGACAGGATCTCGCGCGCGGGAGCCGACACGTTGGGGTTGGGATGGACCGGGTAGATGATCCGCACCGCCGGATCGAGGTCGGCCAGCACGCGCACGGCCTGGAAGACGCCACGCAGAGGCTCCCCGAACGACTCGCGCCGGTGGGCGGTGAGGAGGACGAAGCGCACGTCCGGGTCGTCCACCACGCTGCGTAGGTCAGGGTTCTGGACCGGGCGACGCTGCGAGGCAGCCTGGTGGAGCGCGTCGACGACCGTGTTTCCCGTCACGAAGAGCCGGTCGACGGGCACGTTCTCGGCGAGCAGGGCGTCCCGTGCGGCCGGGGTGGGCGCGAAGTACACATCGGCCATGACGTCCGTGAGGCGCCGGAACATCTCCTCCGGGAACGGCTGTTTCTTGTCCGTCCCGCTGCGGAGCCCCGCCTCGACGTGCCCCACGGCCACGTGCTCGAAGAACCCGACCAGCGAGGCGGCAAAGACCGTGGCGGTGTCTCCCTGCACGAGGAGCAGATCCGGCGCGTAGCCGCGCACCACGTCCCGCAGACCGTCCAGCACGCCGTGCACGACGTCGTAGAGGGTCTGGTCCGGCTTCATGATGCCGAGGTCGTACCCGGGCTCGATGCCGAACGCACGTAGCGCCTGGTCGACGAGGTCGCCGTGCTGTCCGGTCAACGCCACCCGCGTCTCGATGCCCTGCTCCCGGCCCAGCGCGTCGACGACCGGGGCCATCTTGATGGCTTCGGGACGGGTTCCGACGACGACCAACACTTTTGCAGCCACGATGTCAGCGTCCCTGCCTGCGAATCGCCTCGAGCTCGTCGCGCACCTGGGCCACCTGCTCCGAGACGAGCCCGAAGCCCACGAGCACGAAGCCGACGGTCTCCAGCAGCATCACGAGATAGAGCAGCGGGCGGTATCCCATGGGAGGGATGTAGGGCTCGAAGCCGAGCATGGGATGGAAGAAGCGCAGATACGTGGTCACGGCGGCGACCAGCACGCCCAGGGCCGCGAGCGCCAGCCCGGTTCCTCCGAAGAGAAGGAGCGGCTTGCGCGAGAAGAGGAGCAGGAACCACACCGACACCAGGTCGAACATGCCTACCAGGATGCGGAACGGCCCCTGGAACTTCGACGTCCCGGCCCGCCTGGGATGCAGGTCGATGTCGATTTCGGTCACGGAGGCACCGCGCGCGTGTGCCAGCACGACGAAAAAGCGGTGCCAGTCGTGACGGAGTTGGATCCCCTCGAGGATGCTCCGGCGGAACGCCTTCATCGAGTTCAGGTCGGAGACGGGAACGCGGAAGATCTTCCGGGACAGCTTGTTGTAGGCCGACGAGACCGCCCGCTTGTCGTACTGTCCGATCTTGCGGCCGGTGACGATGTCCCAACCCTCTTCGAGCTTCTCGAGGAAGCGCGGAATCTCGTCCGGGACGTGCTGGAGATCGGCGTCGAAGAGCACGAGATGGTTCTTGTCCGTGGCGTCCGAGGCGGTCAGCAGCGCTTCCGTCTTGCCGAGGTTCACGCCGTGGCGGAGCACGCGGAACTCCGGCCAATCCGCGGCCTCACGCTCGGCCAGCTCGGCCGTCCCGTCGGTCGAGCCGTCGTCGACGAAGAGCACCTCGCCGTGCAGGTCGTGACGCCGGAACGCTTCCCGGAGTTCCCGGACCAGATCGGGCACAACCGGAGCCTCGTCGAAAGCGGGCACCACCACCGCGAAGTCCCGGCGCATCGTGGCGCCGAGCTCATGGCCCGACGGCTCAGACACGCTTTCTCATGCGGGCCGGGAGGACCCCCATCTGATCCCGGTACTTGGCGACCGTGCGTCGGGCGATCTTCACGCCCTCGTTCTTCAGGAGCTTCACGATCGCCTGGTCCGTCAGCGGTTTCTTGGGATCCTCGTCGGCGACCATCCCCTTGATCATGTCCTTCACGCCGCGGGCTGAGATGTCCTCGCCGCTCATCGTGGAGAGGCCGCTCGAGAAGAAGTATTTGAGCGAGAACACACCCCGCGGGGTCTGGACGTATTTCTGATTCGTCACGCGGGAGACCGTGGACTCGTGCATCTCGATGTAATCGGCCACCTCGCGGAGCGTGAGCGGCCGGAGGTGCTGCACACCGCGCTCGAAGAACTCCCGCTGCCGGTCGACGATGAAGTTCATGACCTTCAGCATGGTCTGACGCCGCTGCTCGATGGCCTGGATCATCCAGTTGGCCGAGTTCAACTTGGCCGCGATGAACTCCTTGTTCTCGCCCGTGAACTTGTTCTTGTCCCTCGCCACCTCGCGGTACGAGCGGGAAATGCGCAGCCGCGGAAGGCTCGTATCGTTCGCGAAGACCAGATATTCGCCGTCGATCTTCTCGACGATGAGGTCGGGGACGATGTACTCGTCCGGATCGGGCGAATGCTTGAGCCCGGGCTTCGGGTCGAGGCCGCTGATTCTGTCGGCCGCGTCCTGCGCCTCTTTGGCGGAGATCCCGAGCTCCTTCGCGATGTCCCCCCAACGATGGTGGATGAGTGCGTCGAAGTGCTCCTCGACGATGGTGCGCGCCACCCCACCTTCGCACTCGTCCTGCTCGAGCTGGATCAAGATGCACTCGCGGATGTCGCGGGCGGCCACACCGGGAGGGTCCATGGTCTGGATCACCACGAGCATGCGCTCGGCCTCTTCGAGTTCGTACGGACGGAAGAGCCGGTCGATCTCCGCCAGCTCCTCGGCCCGCTCGTCCTCGTCCTCGATCTCCTTGGCGTTCTCGGTGGCGACCGGCCGGACGTCGTCGAGCCAGCTGTTCACGCCCGCCACGACCTCTTCTAGCGGGCAGGCGAGCATACCGGTCTTGTCGACGTTCCCGATGATCTCCTCACCCAGGCGCAGCTCACGATCATCGATGGGGAGCATGTGGAGCTGATCGTTCAGGAAGTCTTGGAGGTCGGGGGTCTGGACGGGAGTCGGCTCGATGTATTCCTTGTGCTCGTACTGCTGCCTGCGGCCGCCGACGTCGAAGCCGTCCAGCAGGATCTCCTCCCAATCGACCTCGTCGCCGAGCGGCTCGTCCTTCGTGTCCTCCTTGAGCTCGACCTCCTGCTGGTCGTCGGCCTCCGTCATCTCCAGGAACGGATTCTCGGTCAACTCTTCCTTGAGGTGCTGCTGCAGGTCCAACAGGGGCATGTAGAGCAACTCCATCGCCTGGTACAGGCGAGGGTTGATCCGCATCTCCTGCCGCATCTGCTGGCTCTGGAAGAGCTTCGTATTCATCTGGCTCATGGCGTGAGCCCCGTTTCCGGTCGTGGCTGGGCCGGGCGCTCGTAGCGACCGCGCATGCGCGCCGTCAGCGTCGGCCCGAGGTAGATCTCCGCGACCTCGTCGTTCCAGACGAGCTCGGACACCGTACCCGTCACCCGGATACGGCCCTCGTACATGATGTAGGCTCGATCGACGATATCCAGAGTCTGTTCCACATTGTGATCGGAGATGATGACGCCGATGCCCCGCTCCCGGAGGCCGCGCACGATCTGCTGGATGTCGTTCACGGCGATGGGGTCGATTCCGGCGAACGGCTCGTCCAGGAGCATGAATTTGGGACGCTGAACCAATGCCCGCGTGATCTCGAGCCGGCGGCGCTCTCCCCCGGACAGCGCGTATGCCTTGCTTTTGCGCAAGCCGGTCAGTCCGAGCTCACCCAGGAGCCCCTCGAGCCGGGCCCTCTCTTCCGCACGCGGCAGTCCCAGCGTCTGCAGGATCGCCAGTACGTTGTCCTCGACGGACAGCTTGCGAAAGACGGACGGCTCCTGTGCAAGATAGCCGATTCCCTTGCGGGCACGCTGATACATCGGGACCCGGGTCAGGTCGTCACCGTCGAGAAGCACCGTCCCGGTGTCGGGCGAGATGAGCCCCACCATCATGTAGAACGTGGTGGTCTTCCCCGCCCCGTTCGGACCGAGCAGCCCCACGATCTGGGACTGCGAGACCCGGATGTCGACGTCGTGCACGACCTTGCGCCGCTGGTACGCCTTCGTGAGCCCCCTGCCTTCCAGGAGGCTGTTTCCGGGGATCATCGGCGGGCTCGTCGCGGTTCCCGCTCCGGCTTCGACGCTCATCGTCCCCCTCCCCCGGGCCTGATGGGCTCGAGGTGCACGCCGGTGGTCGATCCCACGACCTTCATGCGGTCGACGTCCCCGTCATGCATCACGATGGTGATGCGGTCCCCGACCACGTAATGCACCGCGGGCGGATCCACGCCGGCCACCGCCGTCGGGTCGGAGGACGGCAGCCGATACAGGCTGCGGGCCGAGGCGATCGCCACGATCCGGTCGACGTCGACGCCGGAGGGGGCCCCGGCACTGACCGTGTCGCTCGCCGCGGCCACGACCGTCTCGACCTTCGGCACGAACGTCACGACGATGGTGTCGCCTTCGAGCCAATCCGACCGTGCGACGTCCGGGAGCGACTCGACCGTGAGGGAGTCCCGGCCCGTCGAGACGCTCCGGGCCCTTCCCGCCGCGAACACGCGCTCGAGGCGCTCCTCGGGCGCGAGGATCTCGAGGGAGTCCGCGGTGATCTCGAACGATTGCGCGACGGCCACGGGGCGTTGCCCGGTCATGGCGGTTGGAGCCGGCAGGGCCGCACCGGGTGCCGCCGCGGGACGCCCCATCGCACCTTTCGACGCCGTGTCGATCGCGGCCGGTAGAGCGACCAGCCGTTCCATGCGATCGTCGCTGGCGAACAGGAAGATCCGCTCCGCCGTGAGCACGAAGTCCTCGCCCGTCAGCTCTGCTTCGCCGAGTGCGCGAACGTCGCGTCGACCCGGCTCGGGCGACGTGAGCTCGACGCGGGCGCCACTCAGATCGTACTCGGGGGCGTTCACGACGGCGTTGCCCCGGAGGTCCACCCGGTCGATTGACTCTTCGTATTCCAGCGTGTCCGCGTGGGCGACGACCGAGTCGAACAGGAGATCGACCGACCCGGTCGAGCGGAGGAAGTCCTCACCTCGGGACTCGATCCGGTCGCCCACGACGACGTAGACCCGCTCTTCACCCGATGGCTGAGCATCGGACGCGTCGGAAAGGGTGGCCCGGGGCCGACTCTCGTCGTCCAGGGCCGTGACCGTCATGGTCTCCTCGTCACGGAAGTCCGTTTGGCGCAGATAGACCAGGGCGCCGTTCTCGATCGTCGACCCTTCGTCCCGGTCCACGATTCTCATTCCGCCCTGGGCCTGCAGCCGTCCGACCTGGGAGAAGTACCGGGCCTCGTCGGCCACCAGGGTGCGGTTCGGGTCTTCGTACCGGACCGATCCGATCAGATGCGCCAGGTTGGTCGAAGTAAACGCTTCCGCGGAGTCGGCCCAGATCTGGATGCCGCCCTCGCACACGAGGTGGGGCCGCGTGACGTAGAAGATCGCTTCGCCGCCGGTCATCGTGACCTGTCGCAGAACGTCGTTGCCCTCCTCGCCGAACTCGCACCCGTCCTGGGCCGAGGCGGGCGATGCGGCTACGACCACTCCGAGGAGCACCGGGAGCAGGCGGGCGACCGCGAGGCCATTACGGCGTGCCACGGGCGCCTCCCCGAATGTTCTCGATGCGGATGTTCGTGAAGGAGAGGTCGGACTGGAACGAAGAGCCCCGGGTCACGGTGCCGTCCGGGAGCGTCTGGACCGTGGTCGAATCGCTCCAGATGCGCTCGTTGAAGGCGTCGTAGTGGAGCTCCTCCGTCCGGATCTCCCGGCCGTCCGCGTGCACCGTGAGTAGGACGTCGCCCCGGGCCACCATGATGTCCCGGTCCTGGTCCCATTCCCCCGTCTCCCCGACGACCGTCGCGCGGGGCCGCCCGTCCTCATTGTGGAAGACGATGCGCATCACCCGGAGATCGACATGCGCCGAGTCCACGAACATGAATGCGGTATCGGCCTGGATCTCGCCCTCGCGGACGCCCCTCACGGTGAGGTAGCTGGTCATGCCGAAGATGACGTTGTCCGCCGCGAGTTCCAGGAGCTCGGTGTTGGCCACGGGCGTCTCCGTCGTATCGGAGCAGGCCACAACACCCCACAGCAATGCCACCGTGCCGAGTCGTAACATAGAGTGCCGGATGCTCATACGGCCCCCGACCTCAACAGGTCGTGGAGGTGTACGATCCCAATGAGCTTCCCGTCTTCGACGACCGGGAGCGCCATGATGCCGTGCTCCTCCATGCGCTGGACCGCCAGGGCGCCGAGCTCGCCCGCGACGGCCGTCTTGGGTGCCGTCGTCATAACGTCGTCGACCCGCCGATCGAGGAACGTCTCGTCGCGCTCCATGAGCCGGGTGAGGTCTCCGGTGGTCACGACGCCCGCGATCCGACGGTCGTCCTCGACGATGGGCACCGTTCCACGAAGCTCGGCGAGGGGCACGATGGCATCGCGCATCATCGCGCCCCGGGGGAGCCATGGATATCCCTCCGAGATCATCACGTCGGCGACCCGGACGGTGAGCTTCAGGCCGAGGGATCCTCCGGGGTGTAGCGCCGCGAAATCGCTCGCCTGGAAGCCCTTGAGCTGGAGCACGACCATGGCCAGGGCGTCGCCCATGGCCAGGGCAGCGGTGGTGGACGACGTGGGTGTGAGGTCGAGCGGACACGCTTCGGTGTCGACCGAGCAGTCGAGGACGACGTCGGCATTCCGCGCGAGGTCGCTATCCCGGTCGCCCGTGAGCGCGATGATGGGCGTGCTCATGCGCCCCAGGTAGCCGAGCAACCCTCCGATCTCGGAGCCCCGGCCAGAGCGTGACACCAAAATGGCGACGTCACCGCCGCCGACGATCCCGAGGTCTCCGTGCAGCGCCTCCACGGCGTGCATGAAGGTGGCCGGCGTGCCCGTCGAGGTGAGCGTGCCGGCGATCTTGCGGGCGATGTG